>DASXST010000032.1:0-85826 GCA_036505835.1 Pseudolabrys sp.
CCGAGACCGCCAGGATGCTTGACCTCACCGTGCCGCCGTCGCTGCTTTCCATCGCCGACGAGGTGATCGAATGATGGGGTGGATGGCCCTGTCGCTTCTGAAAACTCAATCCATTTGACTCGCAGTCACCGACGAATCAGAACATGATCGCCGAATGATTGCGGTCGGCCTCTTGTTGGTGCGTATGCTGTGCGACTGCTTCAAGCCGCGACCGCGGCTGGAAGCCGAGATCCTAATATTGCGGCACCAGCTCAACATCCTGCAGCAGCGTACGCCGCGCCGTCGACCGCATTTGCGTTGGATCGACCGCGCGCTGTTCATCTGGCTCTATCGTCGCTACCCTCGCATTCTTGATGCCCTGAGCATCGTCAGGCCCGAGACTGTCGTGTGCTGGCATCGCAAGGGTTTTACCGGCTACTGGCGATGGAAATCCCGCTCGCCCGGGGGCCGGCCGCGGATCGCCCGAGAGGTGCGCGAGCTGATCCGAAGAATGAGTTTTGAGAACTCGCTGTGGGGCGCGACCAAGATTCACGGCGAACTGCTCAAACTCGGCATCGTGGTCGCCCAGTCCACGGTTTCCATCTACATGGTACCGCGGCGGGATCGGCCATTGCAGACTTGGGAGAGCTTCCTGCGCAATCATATGGAGGGGATTGCGTCGATTGATCTGTTCGTGGTTCCGACGATTGCGTTTCAGCAGCTCTTCGCATTTCTTGTTCTCGGCCACAAACGTCGGCAGTTGTTGTGGTTTGCGGTGACCCGCAGCCCGACGGCCGAGTGGTTGGCGCGCCAGATCACTGAAGCGTTCCCATGGGACACGGCACCGAAATATCTCATTCGTGACAATGACAGGGCATTCGGCGTTGCATTCAAGGCCCGGTTGCGAGTGATGGGTATCCGGGACCGCCCCACATCGTTTCGCTCGCCCTGGCAGAACGGATATGTTGAACGCTTGATCGGGTCGATCCGGCGCGAGTGCACGGATCATTTGATCGTGTTCAACGCCCAGCACCTTCAGCGGATTCTTACGAAATATGTCAGCTACTACAACGAGGGGCGAACTCACGTCTCGCTGGGGAAGGATGCTCCCTGCAGGCGCCGGATCGAGCGGTACGGGGACATAGTCGCATATCCAATCCTTGGCGGATTATACCATCGATACGCTCGAATCTAGTTTTCGGAAGCGACTGCCGTGCGATCGTCTGGGCGGCGGTGCCGATCTATTGGAGTGACGCTCACCGTGTTGGGCGTGGTGCTATTGCTTGCGGGCTGACCTAAAACTCAGTTGAGACAGAGCGATCGCGTTTCGATGCATGACGGTCCCTGCCTTTCGTCACCATCAAACCATAACATCATCCCAGTGGTTACCTCTGAGGTAACCGTCGCTACGATGGTTTGGTGGGACGCACTCACCGCAATGTCCGCTTATGCTTTGTCATTTGCTATCCCTAAAAGTCCGGACATTAGTGCATGTTAGTGTGATACCCGCTTAGCCATGCTTTCTCCGCTGATCCAGCTTTGCTTCGTGTCTTTGCTTTGTCTCTCCGTACCCGCGACGGCTCAGGCCGTTAATTGCCGGAACACATCATTCGAGGGCGCAGCGTACATCGCGTGCAGCTTCGATCCAGCTAAGCAGGACCTGCGCCTCTTTTGGCGCGGCGCCGATGACAAGCCTTACCTGACATTTGCGGCGCTGGCCCGCGACCTTAAGAGCAAGGGCAAGTCGCTGCGATTTGCTATGAATGGAGGCATGTACCAAGACGATTTTTCGCCGGTCGGCCTCTATGTCGAGAACAGACGGGAACTGACGCGAGCCAACACTGCTACGCTCACTGGTGCTCCGAGCGCAATACCGAACTTTTTCAAAAAGCCCAACGGCGTTTTCTACATCGGCAACGGCGCAGCTGGCATCCTCGAGACGGAACGTTTTCTCGCCGAGAGACCGGACGCGAATTTCGCCACGCAGTCCGGCCCGATGCTCATCATCGACGGAGCGATCCACCCGGCCTTCATCGTGAATTCGACCGATCGCAAAATGCGGAACGGAGTCGGCGTGACAAGCCCGACCGAGGTGCATTTCGTCATCACCAAGGACAGGGTGAACTTTTACGACTTCGCCCGTTTTTTCCGCGACGCCCTCGGCTGCAAGAATGCCCTCTTTCTCGACGGAGGCGTCGCGCCTGGGCTCTATGCGCCCGAGCTCGGACGCAATGATGCACCCGGCCATGGCGGCTATGGGGCTATCATTGCAGTGGTGGACTAGGGTCTAAGCTCACCGGTGCCGACGAATCGGTGCTCATACCTTCACTAAGCTCACCGGTAGTAACGAATCAGCGCTCATACCTTCACTTCAAGCATATTTGTCCGCACTCATTCACGCGCGCGCGCGAGATCAATAGGGGATTACCGGTGCTTTGACGAATTATCTGTCGCAGTTCAAATCGAAGCGTCGAAATCGCGGCGTCCACCGATCGCTCAGATCCTCTTCATCTCCGTCCTCATCGTCCTGACTCAACTGACTTCTTGGAAACTATGTAACCACGCAGTAACCGTGGCCCTCCCCCTCGCTGATGTGCAGCTACCCCTGTGAGAAACTTGCTTCTGCGTCTCTCGATTGCACGGGAGTAGCCTCCGATACGCTTCAGAACAATTTTCGGTTGGTAAAAGGGCCGGTGCCGGCGGAGGGATTTGAACCCCCGACCACCCGCTTACGAAGCGGATGCTCTACCGCTGAGCTACGCCGGCTGGAACCCCGCAACTGATATCGGCGCGGACCTCGCTTGGCAAGCAATACACACCCAGGTCCACTTTGCCGCGATTACCGGAACAATTGCCGCAGGCGCTGCCACGCGTCGTTCGCCGGCGGGCCCGAGGTTTCAGGCACTGGATCGCGATCAAGGCCTGAATCAAGTCCAGGATCGTCAGGCGCATGCACCAAAGGGATGACAGGCTGCACCGGTGTCGTCTTGCTGAACATGCTGGATTTTTCGCGCTTGCGCGGCTTGTCGGCAGGTTTGTTCTCCGGCGCCGCGGGCGGCGGCTCCGGCATCGCAGGCGTATCCGCGGGAGGCGCTGTGACCTCTATGACAGCACGAGTCACGCCGATTTCCGCCAGCGGAACTTTCCACTCAAAGCCGTCAAGCCGTCCATTCGGTGATACAGGCAGCCAGCGCTCGGAGACGACGCCGTCGGCTGTCCAAACCGGATCGCCGGATGCACGCATCGCGCGTGCCATCCATTCGCGGACACGGCCTTCGTCACCATGTTCGCTTTCCTCGATCTCCGCCACCAAGGTCGCAACGCGCCGCGTAGGTGCAGACACATAAGGTGCGAGCGCGCCGCGCGCTGTCACGAATTCGCGCGCATCGAGCGCAGCTCGAGCGACCGCCAGCGCGCCTTCGAGTTGACCCGGAACCTTGCTAGCGAGCTTCTGCATGCGGGCGAGCCGTTCCCGCGCGCTGTCGCCCAATCGAAGATTGGCGTAGCTTTCCGCGATGTCGGGGTGTGGATTGATCGTCCACGCTGCCTCCAGGATTTTTCGCGCCTTGCGTGGCTCGCCGGATTCCGCCAGCCGACGGCCCGCCAGGGCCGCCGCCGGCACAAGATCCGGTGCGAGCTTGACCGATTCGAGCACCAGTTTTCGTGAAGTGTCGCGGTCGATGTCCTCAAGCGCCTGCGCGCGAGCGACAAGCAGGACCGCGCGTTTGCGGCGATAGTCGGGCTTTTCCAGCGAAGACTTCATTTGATCCAGCGCTTCAAGCGCACCAGCCCAATCACCGGTAGCGCAGCGATAGTCGAGCACAGCCTGGCCGGCCCACGCGACAGCGGGACTGATCCTAGCCGCTTCCTCAGCCGCATGCCGAGCGGCGGCGCCATCGTTGCGGCGCTGTGCTTCTATATAGAGACCGCGCAATCCCAATAACTTTGTTTCGTTGCGGCGGGTCATCTCCCGAAATGCGCTCTCGGCGGTGGTTCGATCGCCCGCCATCTGGGCCGATTGCGCGGTGAGCAACAGCGCGAGCGGATTCCCCGGAGACAGTCGCGCCGCCTCGTCGGCGGATGTTCGCGCGAGTTGCAGATCTCCGGCTCCGATGGCGATCAGGCCGCGGCTGATCGCCAGGTAGCCTCTGACGGCGCGCCTGTGTCGGAAAAACAGGGACACCTGCTCGGGCGATCGCAAAAAAATGCGCATGATCGACCACAGCAGCGCGACTATGAGCACGAGCACGGCGATCGCGAAAGCCGCAACCATCACAGATGTTTCGATACGGTAGCCCAGCCAGGTTATTGCAACTTCGCCCGGACGGTCGGCGATCCAGGCAAAGCCGGCGGCAATGACCGTGACCGCCGCCAGAAAAAGAACGATGCGGATCATCCCGAACCTCATCGCTTGCCCAGCGCGCGCGTGGCATCGCCAACGAGTTGACGCGCGGCAGTGAGCGCAGCTTGTCGGGCCCGGGCCTTGTCGATCCAGGTTTGTGCTGGCGCGCGAATTGCGGCATCGAGCCTGGCGAGGTCGGTGAGCGCACCATCGATATCGGCATGCGCGGCTTCGACCTCGATTCGTGCGAGCACCGCCGACGCGTCGTTGCCGGCCGGCGCACCGACCGGGCGAATGCGCACCAGCTTGCTGGCATTGGCTTCGATCCGCTCCAAGAAACTTCCACCCGACCCTTGCGAGCCCGCTGCCTTGGACATTGCCGGTATCAGGGCGCTCAATTCCTGCCCTAGCGCTGCTGCGGTTGGCACACCGTCCGCTGCAAATGGCGTCAGCAGCTTCAGTGTATTTTCGTCCACGCCGAGAGACCTTGCTGCCTCCAATTCGGCGACGAAAGGAACGCCGCTCACAACCGCGTCGCGAAGCGCTGTTACCGTCTGTGCGAGCCTTGCGCCAACATCAACAGGAGTCGAATGGGTCGTCTGCTCAAGCGCAGCGATCCGCTTTTGAAGGGCGTCGACATCGCCAAGAGACAGGCCGGCAGAGGTATTTCTGGTGAGATCCTGCAGGCTGCCCCGCAACTGCGCGACCGACTTCTCGGCCGCCTCCGCCCGCGCGCGAGCATCGGCAGCACCGGAAGCAGCTTCCTCGCTGTGCTTGTTGAGCGCAGTCAGCGCAATGCCGAGCGATTTCATGGCGTTGTCGGCTGCAGAAAGCCGCTCTGAAACGGTCGGGTCGTTCGCCGGAATTTTTGCAAGGGCCGTCTCGATCTTCGCTATCCGTTGTGCAAGCACATCGAGCTGCGCGTTTGGCTCTGGCGATACCGCGTGACGGACTGGGGCTGCGCCGGCCAGCCACAGGGCGAGGAAAGCAATAGCAGCAACCGCCGCGCCAGTTATTCCGCCGGCAAGCGCCGGCCCGCTGAACCAGGAGGCCCAATTGGTCGACGAATTCGCATGCCCGATGGTTTCCGGCTTTGATTCGGATCGCGTCTCCGCCTTATCAGCGGGCTTGATCTGTTCTTGCGGGGACAATCCGGATGGCTCGGACTGAGCGCGACCAGCGGCCGCCTCCGGAACCTCCGTTGCGGTCAAATCGATGGTCGGCGCCCGACGCTTTCGGCGGGGCGTGCCTGCCGCAGGGTCAGATGTTGTGCGCTTATAGGGCATGCGCGCTTCCTCCGCGAATCGCCTCAACCCCGCAGTCAGGAAATAACGCAAATGTCGGGGGTGCGCCAATAATCAAGCGGTTGGCGCCTGCAAAAGTTCAATCAATGCAGCTTCATCGGGCCGGCTGGCGATATCGACGCGGCTGGCGTCCGCGAGGGCCTCGGCCACTTGCGACGACAAACAAAGATGGCGCACCGCAAGCGCCGGGGCTACAACGCCAGCCATCTTTGCACCCGCCACGTAGCTGTCGGCGGCTCGGCGGGAGAAGTGCATCACCGCGTCGATTGTACCAGCCTCAAGTGCATCTTTGAGAGCCGGTGGAAACGGCAAACAGACCGCGCGATAGATGACACGCATTTCGGCAGCAATTCCGCACGCCGACAACTCCCCGATGAGATCGGCTGCACGATCCTCGCCGGCAAGATATAGCAGCGGCGCATTTCGATCGGGTCGTCGGGTCCTGACAAGCTGTAGAAGATCACGCACGTCCCCATCTGCCGACAAGACGTCTTTGAATCCGCTTTCGCGTGCGGCTTCCGCACTGCGCCGGCCGACCGCAAACAGCGGCAGCTTCTTGAGAGCATTGCACGAGGAATTGTCCCTTATGGCGTTTGCCCCATTTGCGCTGGTGACTATGACTCCACTCCACTCGCCGCCAAGGTTGGCGGCAATTGGCTCGGTGCGCATGAGCGGCGCCACCAGCACCTCATGTCCGCATGCCCGGAGCGCCGTGGCGGTCCGCTCGCCGTCAACTCGTGGGCGCGTGACGACAATGCGCATGTCAACCGCCCTTGGCCATCAATCGAAATATCCTGGCCCGGCACGATGCTTGAGCTCGCGTCCAGCTTCGGACCCGATCGTGACCGCGTCCTTGCGGTCGCCAGTTCCTTTGATGTCGAGTGCAGCGCTTCCGTCAGGTCGCGCGATCAGTCCGCGGAATTGCACTGCGCTTGCCACTACGATCGCGTGACCTGCAATCGGAGTTTTGCATGAACCATCGAGGGCGGCGAGAAAGGCGCGTTCGCATGCAATGGCTGCCGAGGTGTCGGCATCGTCGATGCCCGCAACGATGTCGCGCATCCGTGCATCGTTTGCACGCGTCTCGATCGCGATCGCGCCTTGGCCGACGGCGGGCAGGAATTCTTCGGCACTCATGATACTGGTGGCTTGACCCGCCAGCCCGAGCCGTTTCAATCCCGCCAGCGCAAGCAGCGTTGCATCGGCTTCGCCCGCTTCGAGCTTGCGAAGACGAGTTTCCACGTTGCCGCGCAGTGGCGTCACGATCAGATCGGGCCGCGCACGCTTCGCTATCGCCTGGCGGCGAAGCGATGCAGTTCCGAGCCTGGCGCCTTTAGGCAATTCCGAAAGCGTGCGCGCCTTGCGGCTGATGAAAACGTCGCGGGGATCCTCGCGTTCGAGACATGCCGCCAGCTTTAGCCCCTCCGGCAGTACGGTGGACATGTCCTTTGCCGAGTGAACCGCGAGATCAATGCGCCCGACGAGAAGCGCTTCCTCGATTTCTTTGGTAAAAAGGCCTTTGCCGCCTTCTTCCGCCAGTGGCCGATCCTGGATGGTATCGCCACTGGTGCGAATGACGACGAGTTCGATTTCCTCCTCGATAATATGCATGGACGCCGCCAGACGCGCGCGCACCGCGCGCGCTTGCACCAAGGCCAACGGGCTGCCGCGTGTACCTATGCGGAATGAGACTGTGGATTGCGCCATGTAACCTCGTGATGCTAGGCCGAACCGGGTCGGCCCAAGCGTCAGGACTAGCTATTATTTCAATCGCCGTCACCCCGGTCGGGCGCAAGCCATTGAGGAACTGATGATTGTACTCGGCATCGAGACGACGTGCGACGAAACCGCCGCCGCGGTGGTTGAACGCCTTGACGACGGCCGGGGCAGGATCCTCTCCAACGTAGTGCTGTCGCAAATCGCCGAGCACGCCGCGTTCGGCGGCGTTGTGCCGGAAATCGCCGCGCGCGCCCACGTGGAAGTTCTCGATGCGGTTATCGCCAATGCCATGACACAGGCCGGTCGAGATTACGACGCAATCGACGGCGTCGCCGCGGCTGCCGGCCCTGGACTGATCGGCGGCGTCATTGTTGGCCTGACCACCGCGAAGGCGATTGCATTCGTAAAGAATAAACCGTTGCTCGCGGTCAATCATTTGGAAGCTCACGCCCTGACTGCCCGCCTGACTGATAGAGTCGCGTTTCCCTACTGCCTGTTTCTAGCGTCTGGCGGTCATACCCAGATCGTGGCTGTTCGCGGGGTGGGCAACTATGTGCGCCTTGGCACCACCCAGGACGACGCGATAGGCGAGGCCTTCGACAAGACCGCAAAGCTCCTCGGACTCGGCTATCCAGGCGGACCACAGGTCGAGAAGGAAGCTGCGCGCGGCAACGCGATGCGCTTCATGCTGCCGCGGCCGATGCACGGACGGAAGGATGCCGATTTTTCACTCTCGGGTTTGAAAACCGCACTGCGGCTGGAAGCGGAAAAGATCGCGCCGCTTACCGACCAGAACGTGGCCGACCTTTGTGCGGCTTTTCAGCAAGCTATCGTCGATGTGGTGTTCGACCGGCTGCGTGCCGGGCTGGTGCTTTTCCGCGCGCGCTTTGGAATCCCCACCGCGCTCGTTGCAGCGGGAGGCGTTGTCGCGAACCAGGCGGTAAGAAAGGTGCTCAATCGACTCGCCTTTGAGGTCGGCACCACTCTCGTTCTACCTCCACCCGAACTGTGCACCGACAACGGTGCGATGATCGCGTGGACCGGCTGCGAACGCCTGGCGCTTGGCCTCACCGACCCGCTGAATATAGCGCCGCGTGCTCGCTGGCCGCTTGACGAAATCGCCGCCGCCGAAGGCCTGCGGCGTCGCACAGCTGCATACAAGTAGTGGGCCAGCGGACGACATGAGCATTCAAAAAATCGCGGTGCTAGGTGGCGGCGCCTGGGGAACGGCGCTTGCACTCACCTGTGCGCGTGCCGGACGGCAGGTCATGCTTTGGGAATACGAGGAACGGAATGCCGAAACTCTGGAAAAAAATCGGGAAAGCCGCTTTCTGCCCGGCATACACGTGGACAAAGGCATCAAGGTAACACGCGATCTTGAAGAGACCGTTAGCGGCGATGCGATTCTCATCGTCGTTCCGGCGCAGACCGTGCGATCAGTGGTCTCCGGTCTGGCACCGTCGATCGAAAAGGGTATGCCCCTCATCGCCTGCGCCAAAGGAATCGAGCACGGCACGCATAAATTCATGACTGAGATCATTGCCGAATGCGCGCCGAACGCAATGCCCGCAATCCTCTCCGGGCCCAGCTTCGCGGCCGATGTCGCGCGCGGATTGCCCACGGCGGTCACCATCGCAGCAACAAATTCCAAGGTCGCGCTCGATCTGGCACATGCGTTGAACGCTGGTGCATTTCGTCCCTACCACTCGACCGATGTTCGAGGCGTGGAACTGGGCGGTGCAACCAAGAATGTTCTTGCTATCGCTGCAGGGATCGTCACGGGAAAAGGATTGGGCGCCAGCGCCTCCGCAGCGCTCACCACGCGCGGTTTCGCCGAGCTGGTCCGTTTTGGCAAAGCATACGGGGCCAAGACCGAAACCTTGATGGGCCTGTCCGGTCTCGGCGATCTCGTTCTCACCTGCGGAACTCCGCAGTCGCGCAACTTTTCCTGCGGCGTAGCTCTGGGGAAAGGCGAGGACCCGCATACCGCCGCCCACGGCAAACTGGCGGAAGGCATTTTCACTGCGCCGGTGCTTCTGGAGATGGCGCGCGAGAAAAACGTGGATATGCCGATCGCCAGTGCCGTCGCTGCGGTGCTATCGAAAAGCATGAGCGTGGATGCAGCGATCGAATCGTTGCTGACACGGCCGCTCAGATCGGAATGAAGCCATGGCATATTGGTTGCTGAAGACGGAGCCGGAGGAATATTCGTGGGACGACCAGGTCAAGCGTGGCGCAAAGGGCGAGGCCTGGACCGGCGTGCGCAATTTCACGGCGCGCCGGCATCTCAAGGAAATAAAAAAGGGCGACAGGTTCTTTTTCTATCACACCGGCGACGAGAAGCAGGTCGTCGGGATCGGCGAGGTCACTCGCGAAGCCTTCCCAGACCCAACGGCAGGGAAAAACGAGCCGTGGGTAGCGGTCACAACTGTGGCCGACAAGCCGTTGCCCAAGGCCGTAACGCTCGCGGCCATCAAGGCTGAACCGAGGCTCAAGGATATGGCATTGGTCAAATATGGACGTCTATCGGTGCAGCCGGTGACCGAGGCAGAGTGGAAGTTGGTCTGCAGAATGGGCGGGTTGAAATAGCGAGGCAGCAATGAATCTTGTGGATGCCAATCTTGTTTCGATTCTCGTTGCTGCTGTGGCCGCCTGGGTTTTCGGCGCTATTTATTGCACCGTTCTGAGCAAGCCCTGGATGGCAGTGCAGGGCAAACCCTGGAGCAGCGGAGCAGGACGCCAAGTCCACCCTGGCGAAGGGAGCGCCTTTCGTCGTGGTCTTCATCAGCGAGATCATCATTGGCTGGGCGCTCTACGGCATTTTTTTGCACGTGAACATGTTCAGCGTGCGCGCCGGCATCATCTCGGCGGCTTTATGCTGGTTCGGCTTTGTGCTGGCGACAGTGTCGGCTGGCTCGGAGCTTTTCTGATTATCGGCGCTGTTGCCGGCGGCTTTGGGCCCTGAGGCCTGAAGGTCCCGGAACCGGGGTTATCCGCACCTTGTCGGTCGCGCAAATGCCGTCGCATAATGCGGCCGATAAACGAATAAGTGCCTGCCGCGTAACGGGGCGGGTCGGGAGGAGTGTCGATGTCCGACAAGGTCTATGACGTGCCGGCCGAATGGCGCAAACGCGCCTATATGGATGAAGCCAAATACAAGGAGTGGTATGTGCGATCGGTCAAGGATCCGAACGGGTTCTGGGCAGAGCAGGCCAAACGCATCGATTGGATCAAGCCTTTTAGCAAGGTCAAGAACACGTCCTACGACCCCAACAACGTGTCCATCAAATGGTTCGAGGATGGCACGCTGAACGTCTGCTACAACTGCGTTGACCGCCATCTTGCCAAGCGGGGCGATCAAACCGCGATCCTTTGGGAAGGCGATGACCCGAAGGAAGACAAAAAGCTCACTTATAAGCAGTTGCATGCAGACGTTTGCCGCTTTGCGAATGTGCTCAAGGCGCGCGGCGTCAAGAAAGGCGACCGCGTCACCAGCTACATGCCGATGATTCCCGAGGCGGCGATCTCGATGCTCGCATGTGCCCGCATCGGCGCCATTCATTCCGTCGTGTTCGGCGGCTTCTCGCCCGACTCTCTCGCCGGACGGATCGAGGACTGCGAATCGAGCGTGATCGTCACCGCCGATGAAGGCATTCGCGGGGGTCGCAAGATTCCGCTGAAAGCCAATACCGACGCTGCGTGCGAGAAAGTTGGGGGCGTAACGTCCATAATTGTCGTCAGGCGCACGAATGCGCCGGTCAACATGAAGTCCGGACGCGACATTTACTACGACGAAATAGCAAAGACAGTCCCGGCTGACTGTCCCTGCGAGGAAATGAACGCAGAGGATCCGCTGTTCATTCTTTACACGTCCGGCTCCACCGGCAAGCCGAAAGGCGTGTTGCATACGTCCGGTGGCTATCTTGTCTACACGTCGATCACGCACCAATACGTTTTCGACTATCACGATGGCGAAATCTACTGGTGCACGGCGGACGTCGGCTGGGTTACCGGTCACAGTTACATTGTCTATGGCCCGCTCTCCAACGGCGCCATATCGATGATGTTCGAGGGCGTGCCTAACTATCCGACCAACTCCCGTTTCTGGGAGGTCTGCGACAAGCACAAGGTCAACACCATCTACACCGCGCCGACTGCCATCCGCGCGTTGATGCAGGGCGGCGATGAACCGGTCAAGAAAACCTCGCGCAAATCGTTGCGGCTGCTCGGCACCGTAGGCGAGCCGATCAACCCGGAGGCATGGGAGTGGTACTACCGCGTGGTCGGAGAAGGTCGTTGCCCAATCGTCGACACGTGGTGGCAGACCGAGACCGGCGGCATCCTCATCACGCCCCTGCCCGGCGCAATCAGACTCAAGCCCGGCTCGGCGACGCAACCTTTCTTTGGCGTGCAGCCGGTGATCGTGGACGCCGAGGGTAAGGTGCAGCAGGGCGCCACAAGCGGCAATCTTTGCATCGCCGACTCGTGGCCGGGTCAGATGCGCACGGTGTACGGCGACCATCAGCGGTTCGTCGATACGTACTTCAAGACCTATCCCGGCAAGTATTTTACAGGTGATGGTTGCCGCCGCGACGAGGACAGCTTCTACTGGATCACCGGTCGGGTCGACGATGTCATCAATGTCGCGGGCCACCGGCTCGGCACAGCCGAGGTCGAAAGCGCGCTGGTCGCACATCCGAAATGCTCGGAGGCCGCCGTTGTCGGTTACCCGCACGACATCAAGGGCCAGGGCATCTACGCCTATGTCACCTTGATGGCCGGGGTGCAGCCCAGCGAGGAGCTGCGCAAGGAGTTGGTGCAATGGGTGCGCAAGGAGATCGGTCCGATCGCCTCGCCCGATCTGATCCAGTTCGCGCCAAGTTTGCCGAAAACGCGCTCGGGCAAGATCATGCGCCGAATTCTTCGCAAGATCGCCGAGGACGAATTCAGCAACCTCGGGGACACCTCAACGCTGGCCGACCCGGCCGTGGTCGACGACCTGGTCAACAACCGGCAAAACAAAAAGGCGGCGAAAGCGGGCGCTTAAGCCGACGTCTGATGCAAGCGCCACCGCCGTTTTTGCTCGATCCAAAGCTGTGCGTTATTGATGATTTTTTCGCGCAGTTTTCGCGACGCGGACACAATTTAGCGGCAACTATCCGGGTATGGCGCGCCCGCGCACTTCCCCCCAGCCGGAAGTTCCCGGCCTCGCCGCTCGAAGAATTGCCGCCGATCTTCTCGACGGGGTTCTGCAGCGGCGCACAGCGCTCGACGACCTCCTCTCCGGCAAGCATGCACATCCGGGCCTGCAGGCCCTGGCGGATCGCGACCGCGCCCTGGCCCGCCGGCTGACAGCTACCATCCTGCGTCGCCTCGGCACGCTGCGCCATCTGCTCGGCGGATTCCTCGAAAAGGGATTTCCTTCTGATGCGCCACGCGTTGAGACAATCTTGTTGCTCGGCGCGGCGCAAATTCTGTGGCTGGAGGTTCCTGACCACGCCGCGGTCGACCTGTCGGTGCGGCTCGCGCAAGCCGACCGCCGCGCCGCGCGCTACGCCGGTCTCGTCAATGCGGTGCTACGGCGCGTAGCTCAGAGCGGCACATCGTTGCCCGATGGTCTTCACGACACGCCGGAATGGTTGCTGAAACGCTGGAGCAAGAGCTATGGCAGGGAGACGGCGCGTGCGATCGCAGCCGCGAATGGCCACGAACCCGCGCTCGATCTCACGGTGAAAAGCGATGCGAAATCCTGGGCTGACCGGCTGCGCGGCCGGGTGCTGCCGACCGGCTCCGTGCGCACATTGGCCCACGGCGCGATCTCGCTGCTGCCGGGATTTTCTGAAGGCGCATGGTGGGTGCAGGACACCGCCGCAGCCCTCCCGGTTCGACTATTCGGTGATATTCGCGGAATGAACGTTGCCGACCTGTGCGCTGCACCCGGCGGAAAGACGGCGCAACTCGCACTGGCCGGGGCGAACATCAATGCCGTCGATCGCTCGCCGGCCCGGCTCAATCGCCTGCGCGAGAATCTTGCCCGCCTGTCGCTACATGCTGAAACAGTCGCAGCCGACGTCCTGGAATGGCAGGGTGGGTCATTCGATGCGGTGTTGCTCGATGCGCCCTGTTCATCCACCGGCACGATACGACGTCATCCGGACATCCCTTGGCTCAAGAGCGAAGCTGATCTGCCGGTGCTCACAACATTGCAGCAACGGCTGCTCGACCGGGCGGTCGAGCTCCTCAAACCGGGCGCTACGCTCGTCTATTGCGTTTGCTCGCTGGAACCCGAGGAAGGCGAGCATCAGATCGAAGCTCTGCTCAGGCGCGATCCTCGCATCGTCCGCAGCCAAATCACGCCGCAAGATGTTTTCGGCCGCAAGGAATTCATCACTGCGGATGGCGACCTGCGAACGTTGCCGCAGTACTTGCCCGATCCCGATCCGCGTTGGAGCGGACTCGATGGCTTTTATGCCTCGCGGCTTGTGCGAAAGGCAGCCTGATCCCTGATCCGATCCAGTCTGCCATATTGGCCGTATCGCGACCCTTCGCTATCGTGTGGGTTGCGCGTACGGATTCGCACGCGCGGCAGGAGACGAGCACTTTGACGATGCGGGTTTCGGTGGCGGAGCGAGCCAGGCTCTCCATGCTCATCGGGCGCCGCGCCTTTCGCAGCGTACTTAGCAGCGTTAATGCGAATCCACTGCTTCGGTGGCGATTTGGCTCGACCAAGACCGATCGTCTGCTGATTGCGCCGCAGGATTTGCGCACCGCCGACGCGACCCGCGCCAGTGAAATTTACGCCGGACGCTTTGCTTTCGCCGGCAAAGTCGTCATTTGCGACCGCAGATCTCCCTTTGAAATGACACCACCATCGGACGAGTGGGCTACGACGTTGCTGAGCTTTGTCTGGCTACGGCATTTACGAGCTGCAGACTCCGCTATCACTCGCGCCAATGCGCGTTCGCTTATCGACGAGTGGATCAACGCGCAAGGTGGCTGGCACCCCATCGGCTGGCGTTCGGACATCCTTGCACGGCGTCTGATCTGCTGGCTTAGTCAGGCGCCCTTTGTGTTGCAGGATGCAGATGCTCGCTTCTATCGCCGATTCATCCGCAGCTTGTCGCGCCAGGTGCGTTATCTGCGTCGCAATCTGAACGAATCGCGTGAGGGATTGCCGCGCCTGCAGGCCGTGATCGCCTTGAACTATGCGACGCTTTGCATGCAGGGACAGTCTGGACATCTGCGTGCGAACGTACGCCGCCTGATCGATGAATTGCGCAGGCAAGTCTTGCCTGATGGCGGACACATCAGCCGCAATCCGGGTGCACTGATAGAATTATTGGCTGACTTGCTGCCGCTGCGGCAGTTGTTCGCCGCGCGGCAGCTGCAGCCGCCTCAAGCCCTCATTAACGCGATCGATCGCCTCATGCCGATGTTGCGTTTTTTCAGGCATGGCGATGGGAATTTCGCACAATTCAACGGCATGGGACCCACCCCCGTCGATCTGCTTGCGACTGTTCTCGCATACGATGATGCGCGCGGCACTCCAGTATCGAATGCACCGCACTCCGGCTACCAGCGCATCGATGCAGGACAAACGGCCCTTCTGATCGACACCGGCCGCCCCCCACCGGTTGATTTGAGCCTGGAAGCGCATGCCGGCTGCCTGTCGTTCGAGCTCTCATGGAAACATCACCGGTTGGTGGTCAACTGCGGCTTGCCGACCGTGAATAGAGAAAACTGGCGGCAGGTCGCGCGCGCAACGCCGGCGCATTCAACCGTAACCGTCAACGAGCGCTCATCGTGCCGTTTTCTCGAGTCTGTATCGATCCGGCGCCTTTTTGGGGGGGCGCCAATCATTTCCGGTCCGCACGATGTGCGAATTGAAAGAGAGCCGGGAGCGGTAACATTGCACGCTTCCCACGATGGCTATGTCGGCGATTACGGGATCGTACATACGCGCGTGCTGCAGCTTAGTCCTGACGGCCTCGCCCTTGATGGCGAAGACATATTCACGCCCGCCGAAGGCGAGGCGTTTGACGCCAGCGCCACTGCCGAATTCGCCATTCGCTTTCATCTGCATCCCGCGATCAAAGCCAGCCGTGTGGCCGACGGCCGCGGCGTCATGCTCTTGCTCCATGATCGAGATCTGTGGACCTTCACGACCTTGGCCGAGTCGGTGGAGCTCGAAGAAAGCGTATTCCTGGCTGGGCCGGACGGACCACGCCGCACGGCACAGATCGTGATTTATGGACGCGTGGGTCAGCTCGGGGCAGTGCGCTGGAGCTTCCGTCATACGCCTCCGACTTCACCCGGCGCCCGACCCGACCGCACGCAGGAACCGGAATTGCCGCTCTGAGACGATGCTTGTGGATGCCGCGTTCGGGAACAAGGTCGCGAATACACTTTTGCCCGGTTGATATGCTAGCTCGTGCGAGATGAGCAGCCATCCGCGCCGTATCACCTGCGCCCTGCTGTCGGTGTACGATAAGGCGGGACTAGTTACATTCGCGACCGAGCTCGCTCGTTACAAGGTTGAGCTCATTTCAACGGGCGGCACCGCCAAGGCACTCACCGACGCCGGTCTCACCGTCATAGATGTTTCGGAAGTCACAGGCTCGCCCGAGATGATGGATGGTCGAGTCAAGACGCTGCACCCGAAAGTGCACGGCGGACTGCTGGCTGTCCGAGCAAACAAAGAGCACGTCGCGGCGATGGAAAAGCACCACATCAAGCCAATCGATCTTTTGGTGGTGAATCTCTACCCGTTCGAGGCAACGGTCGCTAAGGATGCGTCCTTCGAAGATTGCATCGAGAACATCGACATCGGCGGCCCTGCGATGATCCGTGCCGCCGCGAAGAACCACCTGGACGTGACGGTTGTCGTGGAAGCTGCCGACTACGAAAAAATCCTCGGCGAAATGGCCAAGAATGACGGCATGGTCTCCCTGGGGCTTCGACAGAATTTGGCGGCAAAAGCCTATGCACGCACCGCGGCCTATGACGCCGCGATCTCGAACTGGTTCGCCGATGCTCTGCACACGGACGCCCCCGACTATCGCGCCTTTGGGGGGAGGTTGGCCGAGGCTCTGCGTTATGGCGAGAACCCGCATCAAAGCGCAGCGTTTTACCGCTCGCCTGGAAAGCGCTATGGCGTCGCGACTGCCAAACAGCTGCAAGGAAAGCAGCTCTCCTACAACAATATTAACGACACCGATGCGGCCTATGAATGCGTAGCGGAATTCGACCCGCGCCGCACCGCCGCTTGCGTGATTGTCAAGCACGCCAATCCGTGCGGAGTCGCCGAGGGTGACACGTTGGTCGACGCCTACCGCAAGGCCCTGGCCTGCGATGCTACCTCTGCATTCGGTGGCGTTGTCGCCCTCAACCGCAAGCTCGACGCCGACGCTGCACGTGCCATCACAGAAATTTTTACCGAGGTGATCATCGTGCCGGAAGCCACGGAGGAAGCGGCCAGGATTGTCGCGGCAAAGAAAAACCTTCGCTTGCTCGTAGCTGGCGGCCTCCCCGATCCGCGCGCCAAAGGGTGGACGATCAAGTCAGTCGCGGGCGGTCTGCTGGTGCAATCGCGCGATAATGCGGTGGTGGACGAAATGCAGCTCAAGTCCGTCACCAAGCGGACACCGAGCGAAACGGAGCTTGTCGACCTTCGGTTCGCGTTTCGCGTTGCCAAGCACGTCAAATCGAACACCATCGTCTATGCAAAGGATCGGGCCACCGTCGGGATCGGCGCCGGGCAAATGAGCCGGGTCGACGCGGCACGCATTGCCGCCCGGAAAGCAGAAGATGCCGCAAAAGAAATGAAGCTCCCGGCACCGCTGACCAAAGGCTCCGTGGTCGCTTCAGACGCTTTCTTCCCGTTTGCCGACGGCCTGCTGGTTGCGATCGAGGCCGGCGCGACTGCGGTGATTCAACCCGGCGGCTCGGTTCGCGACGACGACGTCATCAAGGCCGCCGACGAACACAATATTGCGATGGTGTTCACTGGCATCAGGCATTTCCGGCACTAGTAGAAACGCGTCCTTGGCTGCCAGCACTAGTGGCGGGCCAAATCGCCCAACAGGCTCGCCGCGACCGATAGCTTCGACAGTGTCAGCCCTGACCCAGCGATCTCGTGAATGGCCGAGCGGATGCGCTCAACTTCCGCGTGCCTGGGGCGAACCCATTCTTCAACCGCGTCGACCCCCGCACGACCGTTGCCGACCATGGCTGCCGTCAAGCGACGCTCGGCATCGCCGATCGAATCGAGCGCCCGATCCAAGGCAAGTCGATCGAAGTAGTCGGAGATTGTAATAGTCGAGACGGCATCGGTGACGCGGTCGAGCTGGAAAAACGCCTCGGTCGCGAAATAGGTCGCGGCTACCTCGGGTATAGGCTTGCCGGCACGGTCGGCAACCAGCGCGATATCGGGAGCTGCCTTGAGCAGAGGGAGACTCCCTATGCGCTGCGCGAGCGATGCCGGCACTCCCGCCCCGACAAGCGCCGCCACCCGGGCCTCCCACGCGCGAGTGGCCGATTTTGACAATACACTTGCAAGCGAGGACTCGAGCTGACTTACGGCTTCGCGGTAGTGCCCGATTATTTTTTCTAGGCCTTGGGCCAGATCCACGTTACGAAGGAACCAGACCAGACGGTCCAACAAGAGATCTTGCACCGCCGCATAAAGGTCGAGTTGAACCTTGCCGGAGATCTTGTTGTCGAGCGCGTCGATTTCGCTGTTCAGCTCGATCAAATCGTAGCTGTTACGGACCGCGGCAAAGGCGGAGGCGATCGCCGGCGAAGCTGCACCGGTCTGATCGGCAATCCGCACAATCACCGTTGCTCCACCGCGGTTGATCATCGAATTCGTCAGTTGGGTCGCAATGATCTCGCGCCGCAGCCGGTGTGCATGCAGCGCGTCCGGATAACGCTTTGACATTTCCTTGGGGAAATAACGCACGAGTTCGCGGCCCAGATAGGGGTCGTCCGGCACCTTGCTGTCGAGCAACTCGCTGTAAAGCGACAGCTTTGCATAGGCGAGCAAAACCGCGAGCTCGGGCCGCGTCAGGGCGGCATTGCGCTTGCGCCGCTCGGCGATTGCCAGTTCGTCAGGCAGAAACTCCACGGTGCGGTCGAGATCCCCGCGCTTTTCAAGGGTTTGCATCAAACGCTGCTGAAATCCGAGGTCCTCCAGGCCACGGCGCTCAGCCAGCGAGATGGCGAGCGTCTGTTGATAGTTGTTGCGCAAGACCAGACCTGCCACTTCGTCAGTCATCTCGGCGAGCAGCGCATTGCGCCCATCCATCGAGAGGCCGCCGGCACGCAGGGGCGCGCTGAGCGCAATCTTGATGTTGACCTCAAGATCAGACGTGTTCACTCCAGCCGAATTGTCAATCGCATCGGTGTTGAGCCGGACGCCGCGCTGCGCAGCCTCAATACGGCCACGCTGCGTCATGCCGAGATTGGCGCCTTCTCCGATGACCTTGCAATTGAGATCGGCACCGGTGACGCGGATCGCATCGTTGGTGCGATCGCCGGCCGCTGCGTCGCTCTCCTGTGAGGCACGCACGTAGGTGCCAATCCCGCCAAAAAACAGGAGATCGAAACGCGCCTTCAGAATGGCCTTGATCAATTCCTGTGGCGTCACCGATCCGGCCACACCGAACAGCTTTCGCGCCTCTTCGCTCAGCCGAATTTCCTTGGACGAGCGCGGATAGACCCCGCCTCCCTTTGAGATCAAGACTTTGTCGTAGTCCTGCCAGCTCGAGCGTGGCAATTGGAACAGGCGCTTGCGCTCGGCAAAACTTGCTTTCGGATCGGGATCGGGATCGATGAAAATATCGCGGTGATCGAATGCGGCCAGCAGCCTGATCGTGTCTTCACGCAGCATTCCGTTGCCGAACACATCGCCCGACATATCGCCGATTCCAACCACGGTGAACGGCGTTTTGCCGATATCGACGTCCATTTCGCGGAAGTGCCGCTTCACCGCCTCCCACGCACCGCGTGCGGTGATGCCCATGGCCTTGTGGTCATAGCCGGCCGAGCCCCCGGAGGCGAAGGCGTCGCCAAGCCAATAGTCGTGTTCGGCTGAAATAGCGTTGGCAATGTCGGAGAAAGTCGCAGTGCCTTTGTCAGCCGCGACCACGAGGTAGGGATCGTCTTCGTCATGATGCACCACGCTCGGCGGCCGAATGATCTTGCCATCCGGCGCAATGTTGTCGGTGATGTCGAGCAGTGCGGAAATGAACAGTGTGTAAGTTGCAACTCCTTCCGCCTGCACGACGTCGCGCGACGCGCCTTTTGGCATTAGCTTGGGCACGAAGCCGCCTTTGGCGCCGACCGGTACAATCACGGCGTTCTTGACCTGCTGCGCCTTCACCAGCCCGAGAATCTCGGTGCGGAAATCCTGCGGCCGATCGGACCAACGGATCCCGCCGCGGGCGACCTTACCAAAACGCATGTGCACGCCTTCAACCCGCGGAGAATAGACGAAGATCTCGTACAGCGGTCGCGGAAGCGGCAAGTCGGTCAGTTTGCGGCTTTCGAACTTGAGCGAGATCAGAGGCTTCAGTTGGCCCTCATTCTCCGTCTGAAAGTAATTCGTTCGGATAGCGGATTGGACCGCATTGACGAAACGATTGAGGATGCGGTCTTCGTCGAGACTTTCAACCTTCTGCAATCCTTCTTCTATACACGCGGTGATTTCCCTCTGGCGTTCCCGACGGTGCTCTTCGGCACGAGGATCGAAACGCGCGTGAAAGAGTTCGACGATTTCGGCCGCAATGCCTGCATGCTTTACCAACGTCGTCCACATGTAGTCCTGCGAATATGGCACGCCAATTTGCCGCAGGAAGCGGGAAATCATTCTGATTAATGCAACGTCGCGCCAGCCAAGACCGCCGTGGAGAGTCAGCGCGTTGTAGCCGTCGTTTTCGGCGATGCCGCGCATCACCATGAGAAATGCTGACTCAAGCCGGCCTTTTCCGCTGTCGAGATCGATCATCTCGCCGTCCGCGCGCTCCAGGAGCATGTCATGGAGCCAGACGGGCGTGCGGTTCTTCGGTTCAATCTTGTAGGTGCGCTCGTCCACAACCCGGAAGCCCATGTTTTCCAGGACCGGTACACGCTCGGACAGCGGCAGAGGCCGCGAGAAAGTCCACACTTTCAAGCCAACGGCGCGTTGCTCTTCTTCCAAACGATGATGGAAATCGACCCCGAGCGGCCGAGCTTCACTCAGTCCTTCGGTGACGCGTATGTCGCTGGCCGCAACCGTGGGCGCATAGGCCTCGTGGAACCCCTCGGAAAAAGCATCGCGGTAGCAATTGAAAAGCTCGCGCGCCTTGTCCGGCGGGCTGACCAGCTCGAGCGCACGGCTCAGTCCATCGCTCCAGGTGCGGATAATCGCCGACACCTCGCGCTCGAGTGTCCCCCGATCCAGCTCGGGTACCGCTCCGCCCGAACGACCGACGATGAAGTGCACGCGTACCAGCGACCCTTCACCGGGAAAAAATGGATAAAAAGCAGAAACATGTCCGTTAAATGCGCTTGCCAGATACTCGCCGATCTTCGCGCGGATGTGGCTGTCGTAACGTTCGCGCGGCACGAAAACGAGCGCCGAGACAAAGCGGTCAAAGCGGTCGCGCCGCGCCAGGACCCGCACTCGAGGCCGTTCTTCAAGCTGCAGGATAGCCAGCGCGAAATTGAACAGCGTATCTTCGTCTATTTGAAACAGTTCGTCGCGAGGATACTGCTCGAGCACGTTCGCCAAGGCCTTGCCTGAATGACTGTTCGGGTCAAAACCGGCACGCGCCTCGACCGCCGCAATCTTGCGGCACAAATAAGGAATGGTCCGCGCGGCCCGAGTATAGGCAGTAGACGTAAACAACCCGACGATCCGGTGTTCGCCGACCAGATTGCCCGACGCGTCAAAGCGCTTCACGCCGACGTAGTCGAGATAAACCCTCCGATGCACGCGGGCATGGATGTTCGCCTTTGCGATGATGAGAGGACGCGGCTCCTGCAGGAACGCCATGATCTCCGGAGTGATCTCCAGGAGTTCATTGCCGCGCTTGAGCACGCGCAGCTCTCGCGCACGCATGATGCCAAGGGCACTCTCAAACTCCGGCTCGAGGGAGCGTCCTTCGAGTCGGTAGTCGCGCACACCGAGGAACGTGAAATTATCCGCCAGGAGCCACTGCAGGAACTGAATTGCTTCGGCGACCTCGTCAACCGGCAATGGCGGAGGATTGGTTTTCATCTCGGTGACGATCGCAATGACGCGATCGCGCATTGCGTGCCAGTCCTGTACCGCCACCCGCACTTCACTGAGCACCGTCTGCAATGCACTCACGAGATCGTTGCAGGCGGCATCGTTCACGATCTGAAGGAGATGAAGGTGGATGAAACTCTCTCGGTGTTTTTGTGCGGCCGGCGCACCGAGTGCCACCAGTTTGCTGCCCTCGCGCCGTACGCCGAAGACCGGGTGCGCGACCAGACCCACATCGAGATGGCGTTCCGCAATCTCACCCATTACCGAATCGACCAGGAAGGGCATGTCATCGTTGACGATCTCGATCACCGAAATCCCGTTGCGACTGCCAGAGGCGGTGAGTGGCACGGTTTCGCAACGTATCTTTGGCCCGCCTGGAGTGCGTTCGGCCATAAAGTCATATGCGCGTTCGGCGAGCGCAGCGAGATCTTCGGCCCCGTAGCGCAGCAGGTCTTCGGGCACGGTCCGGCCATAAAGCTGCGCGATGAATGTTCGTGGGATGTCGAGGCGGCGGCGGGCCAGCACCGCATTCGCCTCTTCGATCACGGCGCGCGCTGCGCTTTCTTCCTCACGGGCGGGAAGCTCGGCGACCATGGAACCTCGTCGCACTCCGGGGGTCGGTCACGCCAACTAAAGGTTTCATCTCAAGCTTATCGAGAGCAACACATCATTTGGTGACATACGGTTGACGGCGCAAAACAATGCGTCCGCAGAGACTAACTGCATGAGCCAAAAGATGGAATCCGTTCCGACGGATCGTATCGCGGCTGACCGGAACATTGTAGGCTGGCGGTGGACTAATCTTGAAATTTGAAGGACGGAAAATGCCAAGGGCCGATAAATCAGCCAAAGCCGTCAATAAGACGGCCGCATCGGGCAAACCGGTTTTGCGGGCCATCAAAGGGGGAAAAGCCGCATCCGCAAAAGCACCACCGGCCAAACCGGCCGCGAAATCACTCAAGCCGCTAACCGCAGCGGCAGACGATGTACCGGTCATCGCGCTCAACCTCGATGCCGCGAAACTGTCTCCCGCGATGGCTGCCTATTTCAAGAAATGTCAGGACAAGCTGGGCTTTGTGCCGAACGTGCTCCTCGCCTACGCCTTCGACATGGCGAAGCTGGAGCCATTCGTTGCGATGTACAACGACCTGATGCTTGGGGAATCGGGCGTGTCGAAGCTCGAGCGCGAGATGATAGCGGTGGCGGTGTCTTCCCAGAATCGCTGCTATTACTGTCTTGTCGCGCACGGGACCGCGGTGCGTCACTACTCCGGAAACCCGCTGCTCGGCGAACACCTGGTCATGAATTATCGCGTCGCCCGACTGAACAAGCGCCAGCGCGCCATGCTCGACTTCGCGGTCAAGCTCACAGCCTCGCCGTGGACAGTCGAGGAGGGCGACCGTGAGCGGCTGCGGCGCGTCGGGTTCTCCGACCGGGATATTTGGGATATTTCCGCGGTGACGGGCTTTTTCAATATGTCGAACCGAGTGGCATCGGCCACCGATATGCGTCCAAATGTGGATTATCACAGTCGGGCGCGGTAGCATTTTCGCCGTGATGCGCGGGCTTGTCCCGCGCATCCCAATTTCATAGGCACCCCGCCATCACCCCCGGCCATGACAAACGGATATGGTCCGCCTCATCCATAGCGCCGCCCTCGTTCTTGCGTTGTTAGTGACGGCGCCGGCATCCGCGCAGGTCGCGGCGGTTACGCGTGCGCCAACGATCGCGGCCGCGCAGACCTTCGTGGCCCGCAATGGCATGGTGGTGGCGCAAGAGCAACGCGCCGCCCGTATTGGCGTCGAAATTCTGGAGCGTGGAGGCAATGCCGTCGATGCCGCCGTTGCAGTTGGATTCGCGCTCGCAGTCACCTATCCGCGCGCTGGCAATATTGGCGGCGGCGGCTTCATGGTGATTCATCTTGGCAAGACCGGTCAGGATGTGGCCATCGACTATCGCGAGACCGCGCCGGCGGCAGCCACCGAGACGATGTTTCTGGACGCCAGCGGCGAAGCCGATCCGAAAAAATCGCGCGACTCCGCATTGTCGATCGGGGTGCCCGGCACGGTGGCAGGCCTTGCTCTAGCACATGAAAAATATGGCTCTGGCAAATTGTCGTTCGCCGAGCTGATCGAGCCCGCGATTACGCTTGCCCGCAATGGCGTCGACATCGTCGATGACATCGCGGACACCCTGCCATCGGCGCAGGCGCGAATCTCACGCTGGCCTTCGAGCGCGCCCGTCTTTCTCAACAGCGACGGCCACGTGCTCATGCCTGGCCAGGACCTGCTGCAACCTGATCTTGCCATCACGCTGCGCGCCATCGCGAGCGAAGGACCGAAAGGATTCTACGAGGGTCCTGTCGCGGAAAAAATTGCCGCTGCCGTACGAAAAGCCGGCGGCATCATGACGACCGGAGACCTGAAAAATTACCGCGCGATCATGCGCACGCCGCTGCGGGGCACTTATCGCGGCTACGACATCGTCTCGATGCCGCCGCCCTCCTCTGGCGGCGTTCACCTGATCGAGATGCTGAACATCCTCGAAGGCTACGATGTGGCTGCGCTCGGCGCCGGTAGCGCTCAGTCCATGCACCTGATGATCGAAGCGATGAAGCGCGCCTACGCGGACCGTGCGGCGTTCCTTGGCGATCCGGATGCCGTGAAAATTCCGGTCAGGGGGCTGCTGTCGAAAAAATATGCCGGCTCGCTGCGCAGGACCATCGGCGACAAGGCCACGCCCGCCAGCGACATAAAGCCAAGCAGGCCGGACATCTACGAAGGCGACAACACCACGCATTTCTCGGTGATCGATCGTGACGGCAATGCCATTTCGAACACCTACACGCTCAACTTTTCCTACGGGCTCGGCCTGGTGGCAGAGGGCACCGGGGTGCTGCTCAATAACGAGCTCGACGATTTTACTGCCAAGCCAGGTACGGCAAATGCGTACGGGTTGATCGGTTATGGCAGCAATCTGCCTGGCCCGCGCAAGCGTCCGCTGTCATCCATGACTCCGACCCTCGTGCTGAAGGATGGCAAGCCGGCGCTCGTTACCGGCTCTCCAGGTGGCAGCCGTATCATTTCCACGGTGCTGCAGGTGATCGTGAATGCCATCGATTTCCGGATGCCGATCGAGGCGGCAGTCAGCGCGCCGCGCCTGCATCATCAATGGCAACCCGATGAAGTGATTGTCGAGCCGGGTGTAGCGCCGGACGTACTTGATGCCCTCGCAAGACGCGGTCACAAAGTGACGCCGGCGGCTCCGCTGACTGCCGTCAATTCCATCGTTATCACGCCAAACGGCTATGTGGGCGCCGCTGACAGGCGCACCCGGGGCTCGCTGGCGGCGGGATACTAGCCTGATGACCGAAATTGGAAATTCGGTTGAACGCGTGCGCGCGGCGTTACAGAAAGCCGCTCATCCCGACACGATCGAGGTTTTTGCGGACGGAACGCGTACGGCGGAAGAGGCGGCCGCAGCAGTCGGCTGCACCGTCGCACAGATTGCGAAATCGGTCGTCCTGCGCGCCGGTGCCCAGGTCGTCCTGGTCATGACGTCGGGCGTCAATCGGGTCGACGTTGAGAAAATTTCGCGCGCGCTTGGCGTCAAGGCCAAAGCCGCGGGTGGACGCTGGGTGCGCGACACGACCGGATTCGCAATTGGCGGCGTGGCCCCCGTCGGCCACATGGGATGCCCGCGGGTATTTATCGATGTGGATTTGATGACGCTTGACCCCATCTGGGCCGCCGCCGGCTCGCCGCGTCATGTGTTTCGCAGCACGCCGTCGGAGCTGGTCCGCCTGACGGGCGGCGCGATTGCCGATGTGAAGGAAGAATGATTGGAGCGGGCGAAGGGATTCGAACCCTCGACCCCGACCTTGGCAAGGTCGTGCTCTACCCCTGAGCTACACCCGCATTTTCAACCGCTTGGCCGCCGGTACCACCGCCGGCGATAGGCAGTCAAAGCTCCACTCCCGATCCTCTAGCAGCCCGAAGCAGGCTTTTCAAAGAGTTTTCGCGCCGAAGACAGGGCACAAAATCCAACCTTTGCAATAGCGCAGCGGTTCCGCGCCACCTCTTGTCAGTAGAGATAGGCCCGCCGCCCGACGCGCATACGCGGCTGCGGACCAACCCATCGGGGATTCACATTGCAAAAGCCGCGGTTGCCCGCCAGCACGTTCGGCACACAAGCCTCTAAAGCATAATACTGGCAATCTTCATAAACATTGCCCGTGCCGAGACTGATAAACGCACACCAGGGCCCTCGACAGCGCGAACCGGACCGACATCAAATATCAGGAACGCAGTAAGGGCGGCCCCACCAGCAGAATGCGCATCGTCTTACCTCCATCGGGTCTCCCCGGATATTAACACAGTGTTCGCTGGATTTATTGCCGGGATGCCCAAAACGCCAGAACAGCTTTTCGCGGAGCTTGACTCCTTGGGTATCAAGCACTCAACGGTGAAGCATCCGCCATTATTCACCGTTGAACAATCCCGGGCGCTGCGGGGACAAATTCCTGGTGGCCATACCAAGAATCTGTTTTTGCGCGACAAAAAATACGCGATTTATTTGGTCGTCGCATTGGAAGAAGCGCATATCGAGCTCAAACGTTTGCATAGACAGCTGGGCGCCAGCGGCCGTTTTTCATTTGGGTCATCCGATCTCCTGCGCGAGGTGCTCGGGGTAGAACCCGGGGCTGTCACCCCCTTTGGTGCCATCAATGACACACAGGGCCGCGTTGCCGTCGTGCTTGACGCCGCGATGATGGAGCAGAAGACGCTGAATTATCATCCGCTGGTTAACACCATGACCACCTCGATAAGCCGCGAAGACCTTGTGAAATTCCTCGAATCGACCGGGCATGTGCCCCGGATCGAGCGCCTTTCAGGGCGGACTTCGACCACGCCTTGATGATTGCATTCCATTCGCCGATAACCATCTAATTCAGCAGGAACTGTGATCTTGGGACCGGGCGCGGCCGGTTGATTAGGAAAGATATGTTGCAAAACGGCGGAGCACCGACGACGGCCGAGGTGGTCAAGGACACGACCACGCAAGCCTTCATGAAAGACGTCATCGAAGAGTCGAAACGGCAGCCTGTCCTGGTTGATTTCTGGGCACCATGGTGCGGACCTTGCAAGCAACTCACCCCAGTCCTGGAAAAAGCCGTGAAGGCGGCCAAGGGCAAGGTCAAGCTCGCCAAAATGAATATCGATGAGCATCCTGCCATCCCGGGCCAGATGGGAATCCAATCCATCCCGGCCGTGATTGCGTTCTCAAACGGCCAACCGGTCGATGGATTCATGGGCGCACTGCCCGAAAGCCAGGTCGCCGCTTTCCTGGAAAGGATCACCAAAGGAGCAGTGCGGGCCGAGGAAAAGGATCTGTTGAAAGCAGCCGACGCTGCGCTGGCTGAGGGTAACCCGGCTGGCGCGGCCGAAATGTATGCGCAGCTCCTGGCCGACGACAGCAGCAGCGTTAACGCGCTCGCCGGGCTCGCGCGTGCCTATGTGCAGACCGGCGCGCTCGAGCAGGCCAAACAAACGCTCGCGCTCGTCCCGGAAGCGAAGCGCAATGAGCCGACGGTCGCCGCCGCACGCGCGGCCCTCGACGTTGCCGAGCAGGCCAAGTCAGTAGGACCGCTGGCAGAGCTCGAGGAAAAAATGACGGCGGATCCGCACAATCATCAGGCCCGTTTCGACCTCGCGGTCGCGCTCAATGCGAAAGGCAAGCGGGACGACGCGGTCAAGCATCTTCTTGAAATCGTCAAGCGAGACCGCAAGTGGAACGATGACGGCGCCCGCAAGCAACTCGTTCAGCTTTTTGAGGCATGGGGGCCGACCGACTCGGCGACCGTAGAAGGGCGCAAGCGTCTGTCTTCGATTTTATTTTCATAATAGTATCGCCACATTTGCGGCACCAAGTGGCGAGGTGACGCGAAGATGCCGATGAACGCGCAATATCGGGGACCAATCGAGATGCCCGGGGTTATCCCGGTCTTCCCTCTGCCGGGTGCGCTGCTCCTGCCGCGCGGGCAGATGCCGCTGAATATCTTCGAGCCGCGCTATCTGGCAATGGTCGACGACGCACTGCGCGATGGCCACAGACTGATCGGCATGATCCAGCCCGACGTCGCCCATGGTGGTCAGACCGACAAACCGCGCCTTTACACGATCGGATGTGCCGGACGCATCACACAACTCGCCGAGAGCGGCGATGGCCGCTATCTGATCGAACTGACCGGCGTTGCGCGCTTCCGCATCGAAGAGGAGCTGAAAGTCGCGACCCCTTATCGGCAATGCCGCGTCACTTACGCGCCTTTTGCTGATGATTTTATTGCACGCAAGGGCGAAAACGCCGTCGACCGCTCGGCATTGCTTTCGGCCCTTACCGAGTTTCTGAAAGCCAACGAGCTGAAGGCCGACTGGGAAGGCATCGAAAGAGCGCCGAATGAAGCGCTGGTAAATGCATTGTCGATGATGTCCCCGTACGGAACGGCGGAAAAACAGGCGCTGCTGGAGGCCCCCGATTTAAAGACGCGCGCCGAAATCCTCATCGCGATCACCGAGATCGAACTCGCAAAGAAGAATACCGAGGGCGAGCCGCAACTGCAGTGATCGGAAACGGGTTGTGAGCGGGCTTGCCCCGGCCATCCATGTCCTTAGGCTATGACCAAGGAATCGCGGATGCCCGGCACCCAGCCTTTGCTCACTTCGTGAGCTTCGGCGGGTTTCGGTCCGCCGAAGCGCGTGAGCGCGAAGGCAGACAATGTCCGGGCCCGACAAGAGAGGGGCCATATGTCCACCATCCCGCCTGCCGAACGACCCGCCGACAGCGTTGATCCGAAACTGCTGGAAATTCTTGTGTGCCCGGTCACGAAGGGGCCTCTGGAGTATGACGCAGAAAGGCAGGAGCTGATCTCGCGCAAGGCAAAGCTCGCCTATCCCATCCGGGACGGAATCCCGATCATGTTGCCGGAAGAAGCACGCCGGCTGGATTGAATTTCATGTCGGTCGCTCCGGTCATGCTCGGCCTTGTGCCGGGCATCCCGTCTTCTCGGGCGTAACGTCGTAAGACGTGGATGGCCGGGACAGCCCGGCCATGACACGCTAAGAGAGTGCGCAACGTAATGAGAGAGAAACTGCGATGATCAAAATCTGGGGCCGCAACACTTCATCCAACGTGCAGAAAGCCATGTGGGCAGTGGGCGAGCTCAAGCTTGAACACGAGCGCATCGATATCGGCGGCCCGTTTGGAAAGAACAGGGAGCCCGCTTATCTTGCAATGAATCCAAATGGGCTCGTTCCTACGCTGGAGGAAGAAGACGGTTTCCTTTTGTGGGAATCGAATTCGATCGTGCGCTACCTTGCCGGAAAGCACGACAAAAGCGGACTGCTTGAGCCGAGGGATGCCAGACAGCGCGCGCTCGCGAGCCAGTGGATGGATTGGCAGTTGTCGGTCGCAGGACCAGCGATCGGCCCGGCATTCTGGGGACTGATCCGGACGCCGCCCGAAAAGCGCGACATGGCAGCAATCAAGGCCTCGCAGGAAAAAACCACCGACGCAATGAAAATGGTCGACGCACAGCTGGGTAAGACCGAATACGTCGCTGGTCCCGCATTTTCCTACGGCGACATCCCGATCGGGATCATGTGTTATCGCTTTGTGCAACTGGTGCCCGAGCGCCCGAAGATGCCCAACCTTGATCGCTGGTACGGCGCCATCTCCTCGCACCAGGCATTCAAGGATCACGTTGGCAGTGTTCCATTGACATGAACGCGTCTGGCATAGAGGGGCGATTCCTTGGCCTGATCGGCGGCCTCGGGCCGAGCGCGACCGTCTATTACTATCGTGGACTTCTCGCCGCCCATCAGGCAGCAGGAAAAGCAGCGCGGCTGCTGATCGCACATGCCGACGTGAACGAGGCACGCGCTTTCGTTGAAAAAGACGACCGTGCTGGCCTCGCCCGTTATCTGGCAAGCTTTATTTCAAGTCTTTCGGCGGGTGGCGCCGAGATGAGCGCGATCGTCGCAATCACTCCGCATCTCTGCACCGCCGAATTGACCGCAATTTCCCCGTTGCCGTTGATCGACATAGTTTCAGAAGTTGCTGCGGAGATTCGGGCGCGGGGCCTCAGACGGGTTGCCCTGCTCGGCACGCGTTTCACGGTCGAAAGCCGCATGTTCGGTCGGCTTGGTGTTGACGTGGTCATGCCCAAAGCGAGCGAGATTGAGCAGATCCACAATATCTACATGGATGCTCTGAATGATCGCAGCACGGCGAAGCAAATCGATGAATTGCGCCAGCTTGCCCGCATGCTGATTTCACGCGACGGCGCCGACGCGGTGCTTATCGCCGGCACCGATCTCTCGATCGTACTCAACGAGCAAAACGCAGGTTTTCGGGCAATGGATTGTGCAGCTGTGCATATCCGTGCGATTACAAAAAAACTTCTGGCCTAAAGCGCTTCGCCTCTGAGCAGTTTCGGCACTTCGCCCGTGAAGCCTGCCGCTTCACGGATGAACATGCGCTTGAGGGCGGGCGTGCGTTCAACCAGGCCAAGCCCGATGTCGCGCACAAGCCGGAGCGCGTCGGACTGATTGGAAAACAGCCTGTTCAACCCGTCTGTGGCGACACCCATCATCATGGTGTCAAAGCGTCGCCAGCGTTGATACCGCTCAAGCACATCCGGGCCGCCGGGGTCGAGCCCCAGGCGCGCCGCGTCCGCAACTGCTTCCGCTAGCGCCGCGACGTCGCGCAATCCCATATTCAATCCCTGCCCGGCAATTGGATGGATGATGTGCGCGGCGTCGCCAACCAGCGCCACTCTTTCGCCGATGAACTCGCGCGCGGTAAACAGTCCGAGCGGAAATGCGCGCCGGGGCCCGATTACCTTGAGCTCGCCCAGTTGCAGGCCAAAACGCTTTTCCAGTTCGGCATGGAATTCGGCATCCGGAAGCGAGACGATGCGCTTGGCCTCGTGCGCGTGCTCCGTCCACACAATTGAGCAGCGCTTGCCAGCCAATGGCAGGATCGCGAACGGGCCTGCCGGGAGAAAATGCTCTTCAGCGCGGCCATTGTGCTCGCGCTCGTGCGCAACTGTGGTGACGATCGCCGACTGATCATAGTCCCATCCATGCGTGGCGATTCCGGCCTGCTCGCGGATCAGCGAATTCGCGCCGTCTGCGCCGACCAGCAGGCGCGCTGAAATGGATATGCCATCCGATGTCGACACCTTGACGGAAGCCTCGTCCGCTTCAAAGCCTGTCACCGCTCCCGCGCGCAACTCGACCCCGAGCTCTTTTGCCTTCGCCACCAATGCGTCAACCACATGCCGGTTCTCGATCATGTGCGCAAAGGGCTCGCCATCCTCGACTTCGCCGGCAAAGGTCAGAAACGTCGGCCGCACGGCATCGTCGAGCTTGGAATCGGTCACCACCATGTCGAGGATTGGTTGCGCGTATTTTGCAACTGCATCCCAAACTCCGATCGCCTCGAAGAGTCGTCGAGCGGCAGCAGCAATGGCCGAGGCGCGGGGATCCTTCGATTGGGCATGCGCCATCCCGGGGTCAATGACCGCCACCGAGAACGGATCGCCCAGTCCCTGGCGCAGCGCGATTGCCAGCGCGAGGCCAGCAAAACCGGCCCCGCCGACCACGACTTCAATCCGCTCAGGCGTGAAACGGCCTTCGGTCATGCGCTTTCCTTGTAAATCTCGGCGGAGCATAACAGGTTGTGCACAGACTTCGACCCGTCCGGAATTCACCATGTCCTCTGCTGTCCAGGATCTGCTCAACATCCTCGATCTCGAACCGCTGGAAGTGAACCTGTTCCGCGGTCGCTCGCCCCAGGTTGGCTGGCAGCGGGTGTTCGGCGGCCAAGTCATCGGGCAGGCGCTCGTGGCTGCCGTGCGCACGGTCGAAGGGCGGCCGCCGCACTCCTTGCACGCTTACTTTCTGCTGCCGGGCGACCCCAAGGTGCCGATCATCTATGACGTCGACCGTATCCGCGATGGCAAAAGCTTCACCACGCGGCGCGTCACCGCCCGCCAGCACGGGCACCCGATTTTTTCCATGGCGGTATCCTTCCATACCGACGAGCCCGGCCTAGAACACCAGGCCCAGATGCCGAATGTGCCGCCGCCGGAAAAACTGCCGAGCGACGCCGACATGCGCGAAAAATTACTCCCGACGATGCCCGATCCGGTTCGCCGCTATTACGAGCGCGAGCGCCCCATCGAACTGCGGCCGGTCGAGTTCGAGCGCTACCTCGGCAAGAAAATTCCCGGTGGGCAATTCAATGTCTGGATCCGCACGACCGGCAAACTGCCCGACCTGCCAGCCATTCATCAATGCGTGCTGGCCTACGCATCCGACATGATGCTTCTGGATACGGCGCTTGCACCACACGGTCGAACGTTGTTCGAAAAAGAGTTCATGGCTGCCAGCCTTGACCACGCGCTGTGGCTGCACCGCCCGTTTCGTGCCGATGAGTGGCTGCTGTACGCGCAGGATTCGCCCAATCTGCATGGCTCGCGCGGCTTCGCGCGCGGACTTATATTTACGCGCGACGGGACGCTCGTCGCCTCGGTAGCGCAGGAAGGCCTGGTCCGACAGCGGCGCCAAACCTGACTTGGACGATGAAGCAATTGTTAGCGGGCTGCTTTGCCCTGATTGCAGTGGTGACGGCCGCGCTGGGCGCATCGGGCAGACAACCTCCGCCGCCCGGTTCGTTCGAAGGCGCGCCGGACCAATTCACCCAATTTACGACAGCGGAACTTACACGCGGCTTTCTCGCGCTGGCATTCGGATCCGACCTGCGCATCGGCGCGCGTCCGCTGGGCATTCGCCGGTTTGACCATGCGGTTCGGGCTCGGATCGTAGGTGGCGGGACGATTGACCGCAGCAATGAAATGGCCCACGTCATTGAAGAATATGCGCGCAAGGTTCCCAACCTGGAGCTGAGCATCGTTCCGCCGGCTGCTCCGGCGGACATCGAGCTTCGGCTGATCGATGAGAACGACTTTCAATCGGCATTGCAGGCGGCTTTCGGCACCAAAGTCGCCAGGGCCTTCGTCTCTCGGACAGATCCGCAGTGCATGACCAGCGTCAAATCAACTGCCGATGGGAACATCGTGCACTCGGTGTCCTTTATCATCGTCGACAAGGGCGACGATGTGTTCCTCGATTGTGCCTATCACGAATTGCTTCACGCGCTCGGTCTGTCGAATCACGATCAGCACAATCCGTGGACTACTCTCAACCAGAAGCGCATGGTCGGCTATCTGACCGTTTACGACCGCTACCTGCTGACCTTGTTGTATGACTCTCGCATCAAGCCCGGCATGACGATGCGGCAGGCTCGCGCCGTCTTGCAGAGAGCGATAGCCGATCTCAGGATTGCGACGCCTCATAGCAGGAAATGAGTCAGCTATGCTGACCTACCCTGCCTGAAAATGGGGCCTCCTGCCTGTGGGTAGAGCAACAGGTCCGCTTAATCTTTAAGCGGTCTGCCGCTAGCTTACGCAAAAGACATGCACCCGCTCCGAGTGGAGCGGGCTTTCTGTGCCAATGGGCACGTTGTTTCTCGAGCCGTTCGGCGGGGGCTAGTCATCCATGAAGCTCGTCATCGCTGTCATAAAACCATTCAAGCTCGATGAAGTGCGTGAGGCACTCACGCGTATCGGCGTTCACGGGATGACGGTGACCGAAGTGAAAGGCTATGGCCGGCAAAAGGGCCACACCGAAATCTATCGCGGCGCCGAATATCAGGTGAATTTTCTTCCCAAGCTTCGCCTCGAAATCGCGATCGCCAGCGAGCAGCTGGATCAGGTTATCGAAGTGATCGCCGCCACCGCCCGCACCGGCCAGATTGGCGATGGCAAGATTTTCGTCATGCCCGTCGAACGTGCCATGCGCATTCGAACGGGTGAGACCGACGTCGACGCACTTTAGAAAAACAGCAATGGAAATTGGGGGACGACATGACACGGGCATCCCTGCGCCTCGCTATGATCACCGCCGCAGCGCTCGCTGCCTCATCGGCGTTCGCGCAAGACTCCAAAATTGATCCCGCGGACACTGCCTGGATGATCGGCGCCACAGGCCTGGTTTTGATGATGACAATCCCGGGTCTGGCTCTTTTCTACGCGGGCATGGTGCGCAAAAAGAATGTGCTTGCAACGATGGCGCAAAGTCTCGCCGCGACTTTGGTGGTTTCTCTGTTGTGGGCCTTCGTTGGCTATACTCTCGCCTTCACGGGCGAAGGTGCGTTCATCGGAACGCTTGATCGGATTTTTCTTGCAGGTGTGACGCTGGATGCGGTCTCGCCGCTGGCCAAGACGATTCCGGAGAGCCTCTTCATGATCTATCAAATGACATTCGCTATCATCACGGTGGCGCTTGTCGCGGGCTCCGTCGCCGATCGTCTCCGCTTCTCCGCGTTCCTTTTGTTCTGCGCGCTCTGGCTGCTCGTGGTCTATGTCCCTATTGCGCACTGGGTCTGGGGCGGCGGCTTTCTCGGCACCTATGGCTTGATTGATTTCGCCGGTGGTACGGTGGTGCATTTGAATGCAGGCGTCGCCGGCCTGGTGGCCGCCTATGTGGTCGGCGCGCGACGCGGATATGGCAGCGAGAACCTGGCTCCCTACGATCTCGCGCTCGCGGTGATTGGCACCGGCCTGTTGTGGGTCGGCTGGTTTGGCTTCAACGGCGGTTCTGCGCTTGGTGCGAATTCCCGCGCGGCGATGGCTATCGTCGCGACGCATCTTGCTGCCAGCATGGGCGCCTTCACCTGGATGGCACTGGAGTGGTCGACCCGCGGCAAGCCATCGGTCCTCGGCATGATCTCCGGAGCGGTCGCGGGATTGGGGACCATTACACCTGCGTCCGGCTTTGTGCTGCCCATGCAGGCGGTACTGATCGGGCTGGTCGCCGGCGCGTTCTGCTTCTGGGCCTGTACCTGGCTCAAGCTCAAGATCGGCTATGACGACTCGCTCGACGTGTTTGGCGTCCATGGCGTCGGAGGATTTACCGGCACCTTGCTCGCCGGTGTCTTTGCGGTGGGCGCGCTGTCGGCAACTCCAGAGCTGCCGGGAGGCGTGCATGGCCTCCTCGAGGGCAATCCACAGCAGGTCGTGGCTCAACTTTATGGGATCGTCGTCACGCTGGTGTGGTCGGGAGCACTGACCTTCGTGATCCTTAAAGTCATCGGCGCCTTGGTCCCATTACGCGTACGTCAGGAGGACGAGGTGATGGGTCTGGACGTCAGCCTTCATGGTGAGGCGTTGCAGTAGTCCGTACGGGACGGGCCAACAGGGCCTGCTTAAATTTTGAGCAGGCCCCGGACCTACTGGCGCGTCTTTAAGCGGCCCCCTTTAGTGGTGCCTCCGCTTACTGGACGACCTGGTTTTTTCGTTCATTGAATCAAAGATTTATCTTCCCGCCGTTCATCTGGCACGGCGTTTGATTCTATCTCCCCGGCCATGCCTGCGAAGCAAGCTTCGCGGGCGGAGGCTCAGTGAACCCGCCCGCACTGCGTGACGTAACAAACGGGCTCAAGCGGGGATCGAATCCATGAAAATCGTCATGGCCATTATCAAACCTTTCAAGCTCGACGAGGTCCGTGACGCTCTGACCTCAATCGGCGTGCAAGGACTGACCGTTACCGAGGTCAAAGGATACGGGCGTCAAAAGGGGCACACGGAAATTTATCGTGGGGCCGAGTATGCGGTGAGCTTCCTGCCGAAGATCAAGATCGAAGTGGCAGTAGACACCAAGCAAGTTGACAAAGTGATCGGCGCCATCACGGGCGCCGCGAAAACCGGCCAGATCGGTGACGGAAAGATCTTTGTCTTCAATCTTGAGAACGCGGTGCGCATCCGCACCGGCGAGACCGATACGGCGGCGCTCTAGCTAACCCGCACCGCAAACAATACGGACAGGAGTAAAAACCATGACGTTAATGAAATCCTCCCGTGCGGGGCTCTTGGCTCTCGCGTTCGGGATTCTGCTCGGCCTCTTCCTAAGCGTGGCCACCTATGAAGCTTCCTACGCCCAGGCACAGGCGCCTGCTGCGGCGCCGGCCGCTGCGCCGCCCGCCGCTCCTTCGCCGCCGCCGGCGTGCGCCAACGATCTCGATCCCAAGAAAGCGGTCCTGGAAAAATGCACGCCCAATTCGGGCGACACGGCGTGGATGCTCACCTCGGTCGCGCTGGTTCTGATGATGACTATCCCGGGCCTCGGCCTCTTCTACGGGGGGATGGTCCGAAAGAAGAACGTGGGCGACACAGTGATGACAAGCTTTGCGGTCGCCTGTCTCGTCACGATACTCTACGCGATCATCACTTACAGTCTTGCCTTCACGCCTGGCTCGGCCTTCATCGGCGGTACGAGCAGAGCGTTCCTGCAAGGGATTCTAAGCGACATCTCGACCGGGATCGGTACGCCAAATGGCCTCGCGGTCACCATCCCTGAGACGGTGTACCTCTGCTTCCAGATGACGTTCGCCATCATCACGCCGGCGCTCATTGCCGGCGCATTCGCCGAGCGCATGAAATTCTCTGCGATGCTGTGGTTCATCGGCTTGTGGGCAATCCTTGTCTACGCGCCGATCGCTCACTGGGTCTGGGGCTCGGATGGCTTCATGTCGAACGGCAATTCCGACGCCTGGTTCAAGGTGCTCGACTTCGCCGGCGGCACGGTCGTGCATATCAATGCGGGCGTCGCCGGCCTGATGTGCGCGATCTGCCTCGGCAAGCGCAAGGACGCCGGTCCGCCGCATAACATGGTGCTCACCTTCATCGGCGCCTCGCTACTGTGGGTCGGCTGGTTCGGCTTCAATGCCGGCTCTGCCGTCACCGCAGGAATGCAGGCGGGCATGGCGATGACGGTTACGCAGATCGCCACCGCGGTTGCGGCATTCACCTGGATGTTGGTCGAGTGGGCCATTCGCGGCAAGCCAACCGTCATCGGCATCTGCTCGGGTGCGGTTGCCGGCCTTGTCGCCATCACTCCGGCCTCGGGCTTCGTCGGCCCCGCCGGCGCGATGGCGATTGGCGTTGCTGCCGGCGTGCTCTGCTACTGGGGCGTAACCGGCCTGAAGCGCATGCTGGGCGCTGACGATGCGCTCGACTGCTTCGGCGTCCACGCGGTGGGCGGGATTGTCGGCGCGCTGCTGACCGGGGTCTTCGCGATCTCCGAATACGGCGGCACGTCCGGGCTGATCGAAGGCAATCCTGCCCAGATGATCAACCAGATCCAGGGCATTGTGATCGTGTTCGTCTACGACGCGGTCGTTTCCCTGATCCTGCTCAAGATCATCGACGCTGTGATCGGCCTGCGCGTCTCCGACGAAGTGGAGCGCGAGGGCCTCGACCTCGCACTGCATGGCGAAGTCGTGCAGTAGCGATTAAGAGCTAGCGGTAGGGGCGGAAACCCGGCACTGTCCCTTCCGTCGAGGCCCCGGTTCGCAAGGACCGGGGCCTCTCTTATTTGACCCGCGAGATGCCCCGCAAAAGGCCGGCTGCCGATTGGTTAATCGGGTCTTAACCTCGCCCTCTTTATTGTGTCGAAAGCCCTGTGTGGCGGGCCAGGCCCGCTGTGTTGACGCATGTCCATGATGACCGCCCAGCGCGAGCCTGCCTCTTCACCTGCTCCGGCGGTCGATTCCCGCTCGCCGTTCGTGCGGCTGACCGAGTTGATCGCGGGCATCGAACCCGGCAAGCCGCCGATCAATCTGTCGGTTGGCGAGCCGCAGCATCCAATTCCCGCCTTTGTCGGCCCGACGCTCGCCGCCCATCTCGCCGATTTCGGTCGCTACCCTGCCAACAAAGGCATTGAGCCGTTCCGACGCGCGGTCGTTGGCTGGCTGAACCGGCGCTACAAACTCGCGCGCCCGGTCGACCCAGAAAGTGAAGTTCTGGTTCTGAGCGGGACGCGCGAAGGATTGTTCCTCGCCGCGATCGCAGCCAGGCGTTGGGTCACGCGCCGCGCCGGCAAGCCGGCGGTGTTGATTCCGAATCCGTTTTACGCCGCTTATGGCGCCGGCGCTCTCGCGGCCGATTGCGAGCCCGTCTATCTCCCGGCGACGCCCAAAAGCGGTTTTCTGCCCGATCTCGATGCGCTTGACGATGCACTGCTCGCGCGCACGGTCGCCTGTTACATCGCCTCCCCATCCAACCCGCAGGGCGCCGTTGCCGATCGCGACTATCTCGCCAGGCTGGTGAAGCTGGCGCGCCGCTTTGGCTTCCTGGTGTTCGCCGACGAGTGCTACTGCGAAATTTACAACGAGCACGAGCCGCCCGGCATGCTGGAAGCTTCTGGGCCGGATTTCGCCAACGTCGTCGTATTCCACTCGCTGTCGAAGCGCTCGAGCCTGCCCGGCCTGCGCGTCGGCTTCGCTGCCGGCGACCGGCGATTTCTCGCGCCATACCTTGAATTGCGGAACATCGTGGCGCCGCAGGTGCCGACGCCCGCTCAATATGTGGCGATCGCCGCTTACAACGACGAGACGCATGTGAGCGACAACCGCAGGCTCTATTCCGAAAAATTCGATCTCGCCGATCAGATCATCGGCGACCGTTACGGATATGAGCGCCCTGCCGGCGGATTTTTCCTCTGGCTGGACGTCTCAAAACAAGGCGGCAGCGAGGCTGTAACAAAACGCCTGTGGGCCGAGGCGGGTGTTCGCGTTGTGCCGGGACGCTATCTCGCGCGCGAACAGAGCGACGGAAGCAATCCCGGCGCAGACTATATCCGCGTCGCGATGGTGCAGGACAAGGCGGCCACGGCGGAGGCGCTGCATCGCTTCGTCGCCGTGCTGGGTTGAGGATCTAACCGCATGCGAGCATCAGACCGCAGCCTCGACGTCATCGCTTTCGTCGCCGAGCATTTGCGTGAAATTCTCCGGCGGCGCCTGAGCGAACTCGCCGGCCTTTCTCTCATGGCACTCGCCGTGCTCGGCGCCATCGCCCTCGCCACGTGGTCGGTCCAGGATCCGTCGCTCAGTCATGCCACGCAAAAGCCGATCCACAACCTTCTCGGCTATCCCGGCGCGATTTTCTCGGACCTCGCGATGCAGCTGCTCGGCCTTGCCGCCATTCTGCTTCTGGCTCCGGAAGCCCTGCTGGGCTGGCGTTTGCTCGCGCACAGACCGGTCGGCGAAAAATGGCGCGCCCTATTCTGGATACTCGCCACGGTCCTTGCTGCCGCCTTCGCCTCGACGCTGCCGCGCATTGGATCGTGGCCGCTTCCCACAGGCCTGGGCGGCGTTGCCGGCGATGCCTTTTTGCGGTTACCGGCAATGGTATTCGGCGCGCCCCTCGGTTGGCTGGCGCGTGTCTTATTGGGGATGGCTTTCGGTCTCGCGACTGTATTGACGCTGGTGGTAGCCATTCGCGCGCCCGGCGATCGGGAGAGATCAGCCAAACGCGACGTCGACGAAGAGAACGAAGAAGATCGCGCTTCGCCCTGGCTTGGCATGATCGTGCATGCACTTCTGAGCTGGAAGGCGCGCATTGGCCGGATGATCCGCGGCGAATCGCGTGAACCAATGCCAGTCCTGGCGCACGGTCCGCGCCAGGAGCCGCGCTTCGATGGCGACGAGTCTGACTATGAAGATGAGATCGAGGATGATGAAGACGAGGAAGAGACGCCCGCGCGGCGGCGGCGCGCCTCGCCGCGAGGTGCTGCGCGGCGTTCGGGTAGCGGTTATGTGCTACCCTCGCTCAATCTCCTGGCCGCCGCCCGCGCAAGCGAGCGAACAACTTTGTCGCGCGACATCATTGAGGCCAATGCTGCGGCGCTCGAAAACGTGTTGCAGGATTTCGGCGTGCGCGGTGAAATCATCAATGCGCGTCCTGGACCGGTGGTCACGCTGTACGAGCTGGAGCCGGCACCCGGCATCAAGTCGTCGCGGGTGATCGGCCTTGCCGATGACATCGCGCGGTCGATGAGCGCGGTATCAGCGCGCGTTGCAGTGGTCTCCGGCCGCAACGCCATCGGCATCGAATTGCCCAATCCAACGCGCGAGAAAGTGTACCTGCGCGAACTGCTCGCCGGCACGGACTACAACGAAAGCGCCGCGAAGCTTCCGCTCTGCCTTGGTAAGACGATCGGCGGGGAATCCGTGATCGTCGACCTCTCGCGCATGCCCCATCTGCTGATTGCCGGTACCACCGGTTCCGGCAAATCGGTCGCGATCAACACGATGATACTGTCGCTGGTTTATCGTCTGCGGCCCGACCAGTGCCGGATGATCATGGTCGATCCAAAGATGCTCGAACTCTCTGTCTATGACGGCATCCCGCATCTTCTTACGCCCGTCGTCACCGATCCCAAGAAGGCCGTGGTTGCGCTCAAGTGGGCCGTGCGCGAGATGGAAGGCCGCTACAAGAAAATGTCGAAGCTCGGCGTGCGCAATATCGATGGCTACAATGCGCGTGTCGCCGAAGCCAAGGCAAAAGGCGAGACACTCACGCGCACCGTCCATACCGGCTACGACAAAGAGACCGGCGAGGCGGTTTACGAAAAGGAAGACCTTGACCTCGAGCCGTTGCCTTACCTGGTGGTGGTGGTCGACGAGATGGCCGACCTGATGATGGTGGCCGGCAAGGATATCGAAGGCGCCATCCAGCGCTTGGCGCAAATGGCGCGCGCCGCCGGTGTTCATGTCATTCTGGCCACCCAACGTCCGTCGGTGGACGTCATCACCGGCACAATCAAGGCGAACTTCCCCACCCGCGTGTCGTTCCAGGTCACCTCAAAAATCGATAGCCGCACGATCCTAGGCGAGCAAGGCGCTGAACAATTGCTCGGCCAAGGCGACATGCTTCTTATGGCCGGAGGCGGGCGCATCAGCCGCGTGCATGGGCCCTTCGTGTCGGATGACGAAGTCGAAAAGGTCGTCCGGCATCTGAAGTCGCAGGGCGTGCCGGAATATCTCGAGGAGGTCACTGCGGGCAGCGAGGAGGATGAGGACGGCAATCCCGTTTTTGACTCAACGGGAATGGGTGTCGCAGATGGCGGCGATCTCTACCAGCAGGCCGTCGCCATTGTCAGGCGCGACCGCAAAGCCTCGACCTCCTACATCCAGCGCCGCCTGCAGATTGGATATAACCGCGCGGCCACTATTATGGAACGCATGGAGGAAGAGGGCATCGTCGGGCAGGCCAACCATGCGGGCAAGCGTGAGATCCTGATTCCTGAAGATCCTGCCGACGACGGCTATTGAGAATCGCCGGCTTCACGATTAAGCCAGATTAGCTCGGGGATGGGCCGCGAAATCGCCACAGCCGGCCCATATAGAGCCTGTCGCGATACCGCGGGGCGCGAGGCGGAGAAAGTGATGGCGGCTCAAAACAGGAGGCAAACTGGCCACAAACTGGCGTTCGCAGCATTGTTTGCCTGTCTTGCCCTTCCGGCCGCCGCTCAAGGCGTTCCCCTTCCATCGTCTCGTCCTTCGTCGTCACAGGCGCAGCCAATCCCGCCTGCGCCGGTCGCCAAACCTGCCGTTCCAGCCCGCGGGCAGGTGGCACCGGCACAGCAGAATCCGGTCTCCAACCCTTTCGCGGCGTTGCTCGGCAAACCCAGCCCACAGGGCGCCCTCACCCCGGAACAACGCGGTATCATCGAGCGCGTGAACAGCTATCTGTCCGGCGTGCAGACGTTGACCGGAAATTTCATCCAGGTCGGTCCGGATGGCAGCCGAACCCAGGGAGATTTCTACATCTCCAAGCCGGGCAGAGTCCGATTTGAGTACGATGACCCGAGTCCTATCGAGCTGATCGCAGACGGCTCGTCGGTGGTGGTGCGCGATCGCCGACTGGCAACCCAGGATGTCTATCCCTTGTCACAGACACCCTTGCGATTTCTGCTCGCCGATCGCGTCGATCTCGCGAAGGATACGCATCTTATAGCGGTCTATGGTGACGATGTATTCGTCACGGTGGTTGCCGAGGAAAAGAGTGGAATTGTCGGCACCAGCCGGCTGATGATCATGTTCAGCGCCAAGGACATGCAGCTCAAGCAATGGACCGTAACCGACCCACAGGGCTTTGACACCACGGTGGCCGTGTACAATCTCGACACCAGCAAGCGCCCGGATCCGGGATTGTTCAAGATCGATTACACCCGCTATCCCAATTCCAATTCCAATTGATTGAATATCCGGCGGCGTGTGTCATGTCCCGCTTTATTCCGCGCCGTGCCGTCTTTGCGCCCGGAGAAAATTAACACGTGGATGGCCGGGTCACCTGCGGCCGGGACGAATGGAAAGTCCCCGCGCGAAGCCCTATGTTGCAGGCCATGTCACTGAAAATCACGACATGGAACATCAATTCGGTGCGCCTGCGCATTGATCTGGTCACCAGATTTCTCAAGAGCGTGCGACCGGACGTGCTCTGCCTGCAGGAGACGAAGTGTCCGGACGACATCTTCCCAATGAAGCGTTTCAGGCGTCTGGGCTATGAACACGCGGCGCTTAACGGACAAAAAGGGTATCACGGCGTTGCGGTGCTTTCGCGCGTGCCCTTTGAGCGGGTCGACATTCAAAATTTTTGCGGGAAGATTGATTGCCGGCATATCTCCGTAACATTGGGAGAGCGCACAAAACTGAAAGCTCCGATTACGCTTCATAATTTTTATGTGCCCGCTGGCGGCGACGAGCCTGACCCGGACATCAATCCAAAATTTCGGCACAAACTCGACTTCCTTGACGAAATGCAGACGCATAATGGGTTGCGACCAGAAAGCTCCGCACATGCCATGCTGGTAGGCGATCTCAACGTGGCGCCGCTCGAGCATGACGTCTGGAGCCACAAGCAAATGATCAGAGTCGTTTCTCACACGCCAATCGAATGCGAGAAGCTCGTTGCCGCGCAGAAGTCAGGCGGGTGGGTCGATTGCATGCGCGTGTACACGCCCGAGCCGGAGAAACTTTACACGTGGTGGAGCTACCGTGCGATGGACAACTGGCGCACGGCCGATCGCGGCCGCAGGCTTGATCATGTCTGGACCTCGGACGCACTCGCTGCTCACATCTCGGAAACCAGAATCGCGAAAGATTATCGCGGCGCAAAACGCCCCTCCGACCACGTGCCGGTAACAGCCACGATCGAACTCTGAACGAGCGGCAAGCGTCAGCTCTTTTCGTCCCTTTCGAGGGCGATTTTCACGCTCGCGAGCTCCTTGGACCAGGCCTGTAGCCGTTCGGTCATGCTGTCGCGCAGCTTCTCTGCGGCAGCCGGATAACCCTCCAACATTTTCCTGAACAAGTTGCGAGGTATTCGCACGACAACTGTCGGTTCCTTCGCGATCGCCGTTGCCTGACACACCGTGTTGGTGAGCAAGGCCAGCTCGCCGATCAGCGTACCGGGACCGACAGTGATTTCGTTGCCTTCGGCTAGCGTGCCTGGTTCAAGCAGCAGTGAACCTTCCTGGACAACATATCCGCCATCCGCAAGTTCGCCGGCATAAAACAGCACTGCTCCACTTTGTAGATGGCGCGTTTCAGCGCCGATCGCCAGAATCCGCAATGCCTGCTTGCCGAGCGCCGCCAAAGGCGGCACTCGCTCGAAAAAGGCCACGTCTTCTTCCAGGCCCATCCCGTCTATCCGCGGAATGCCAAATTGATGTGTGCGTCAATCACGGGACGAGTTTATAGCCGCCAGCTTCTGTCACCAAGATAGCGGGAGCGGCCGCGTCCTTTTCGACCTTTTGCCGCAGACGGTAAATGTGGGTTTCAAGCGTGTGAGTGGTTACGCCGGAATTATAACCCCATACTTCCTGCAACAATGTTTCGCGCGACACAGGTTTCTGCCCCGCCCGATAAAGATAACGGAGAATAGCTGTCTCTTTTTCCGTGAGCCGAACTTTGCTGCCGTTGGGGCTCAGCAGCAGCTTGGAGCTTGGTCTGAATGTATAGGGCCCGATGACATATACAGCGTCTTCGCTCGCCTCGTGCTGCCGGAGTTGTGCGCGGATGCGCGCCAGCAGCACCGCAAATCGGAAGGGCTTGGTAATATAATCGTTCGCGCCTGATTCAAGGCCGAGAATAGTGTCAGAATCGGTGTCGTGCCCCGTCAACATGATGATTGGCGCCTTGAAGCCACTTTTGCGCAAAATGCGCACCGCCTCGCGACCGTCTACATCCGGTAAACCGACATCCATGATCACCAGGTCTATTTGTCCATTTTTTGCGGCTTGCACTCCCTTGGTTCCACTTTCGACAGCGACAGCGTCGAACTCTTCGTGCAGCGCCAACTGCTCGACCAATGCCTCGCGAAGTTCGGCATCATCATCGACGATCAGAATGGTCCGCTTATTGGCCATCGTCCCAAGGCCCTTTCAAGCACGCAAAAGACAGCGCTTGTCGTAGTCGCGGAATAGAACATTCAGCGCTAGAAGAGCAAGCAGGAACTGCCATTTAGGCCAAACGGTCCGTCACAATGCCCAAAAGGTCCTTGTCCCGCATCACAGTACGCCGCAAGGCGGGCGATTCAAGCCGCGGCTGGCTCATAGCAGGAATGCTGGCATTGCCGGTGGCACTCGGGCGTGGCGGCATCAAGGCCAACAAGCGGGAAGGGGATGGCGGCACGCCACGCGGCAATTTTCGGCTAAGGCAGCTTTGGTGGCGTGCAGACAAGCATCGACGCCCGACCACGTCATTGCCGGTGCAACGAATATGCCCCGATGACGGCTGGTGCGAAGATCCGGACGACCGGCGGTATAATCGACGGATCAAATTGCCAGCCGACGCAGATGCGGACCGGCTGGTGCGCAAGGACAATCTCTACGATTTCATCATAGAGATCGATCACAATACGCGTCCACGTGTTGCCGGACGTGGGAGCGCGGTATTTATTCATGCGGCAAGGCAAGGATTTGCTCCGACCGCGGGTTGCGTCGCGCTGGAAATCAATACGCTGCGCAGAATTCTTGCTCGACTGGGCCCGCGCACGAGAATCGTCGTCGAGTAGACCTCTGTCCGGTCGCTGTTATTTGGCCCGTTCACCAAATATCGCGCTACCCACACGAATATGGGTTGCGCCAAGCGCGATCGCCGCGGAAAAATCGGCGCTCATGCCCATTGACAACAATTTCAGACCATTGCGTTTCGCGATCTTGGCGGTGAGCGCGAAATGGGGTCCGGGAGCTTCGTCGAGGGGAGGAATGCACATGAGGCCGGAAATTCTCAGTCCGAATTGATCCCGACACGCCGCGAGAAAGCCGTCAGCGTCTTGCGGCAGCACGCCGGCTTTTTGGGGCTCGGCGCCGGTGTTGATCTCAACAAAAAGGACCGGTTGGCGTTTTTGCTTCCCGATTTCCTTCCCCAACGCCTCGCACAAACTGGCTCGATCAACGGAATGGATCGCATCAAATAGAGCGACCGCGTCTTTTGCCTTGTTGGACTGAAGGGGGCCGATCAGGTGCAATTGAATACTTTCATGTTTCGAAAGCAAGAAGGGCCATTTCGCTTTTGCCTCCTGCACCCGATTTTCTCCGAAGAGACGTTGACCCGCGGCGATCACGGACTCGATTGCAGCAGGCGCGAAGGTCTTGGACACCGCAATCAGTGTCACCTCCGCGGGGTCGCGCCCGGCATCGTGGCATGCTCTGACGATTTCGGTGCGAACTTGAGCCAGATTCGCGGAAGGGGCGGCAGCCATGCGCTGCCTATAACGCACCATTCACTCGACTTCAAATAAAGGGCCGGGGTTTATGAGGAGTGACATCGCTGCCGGCGATGCCGACGAGCGCGGTACGGTCAATTATCTCAAATACGCGGTCTTTCCACTGAACCGTCTTTGTGAGGAACAAACGCTTGAGGGTCTTGTTTGTATGCACCAGTGACATGCCAAGCGTATCGGCGAGATGCTGCTGCGTAAATGGAAACTGGATACTTCTATTCTTGACCAGACCGGCCTCCTCCGCCCGCACAAATAGATGCAATAGCAGGTAGGCTACACGCTCAAGCGCGGTGCGGCGACCAAGACTTACCAGATGTTCGTCGATAAGTTGCTCCTCGCGCGCTGCAAGCCACGTGACGTCAAACGCCAGCGAAGGAAGACGACTATAAAGATCCCACAGTTTAGCGCGCGGGAATACGCAGAGGACCAGGGGCGTGAGCGCCTCAACCGAGTGCTCCATCTCGTTCATGAGAGCACCTTGCAAGCCCAGCATATCGGCAGGCAATGCGTAGTTGAGGATTTGCCTGCGTCCATCGTCGAGCATCTTGTAGCGAAAGGCCCAGCCGCTCAGGACCGAATAGAGATACTCGCTGCGCGTGCCTTCGCGCAGAAAACTCGCTCCGGCCTCAACCCGAAGTTCGTCCACCTTGAATGATTTTACGAATGCAAGCTCTTCAGCCGAGAATTCGCGCAACGATGGCCGCTTGCGCAGCGGACACTGATCGCAAGGCGTGAAAGATCCATTCGGGCGTCCTGCTCCGATAATCATGTGAAGCCATATGTCGGCTCAGAGAAATCGCCGGCACCCGAAGCTATTCGGCGCTGTTGATATCTGTCCAAACATGAATTTTCGCGGCCTATGTCTTTTTTAAATGCTGCCTACAACAATTCGTAGGAGAAGGGAAAGTTCCTTCCCCGGAGACCCCAGCCTTGCCAAAGTCGGGTACTTTGCTTTCCGGCAAGCGCTGTCTTGTGCTGGACGATGAATTCCTGATCGCCCTCGACATTCAGCAAACACTCGAATTGGCTGGAGCGGAATACGTAGCTGCGGCAGCCAGCGTGCCTGAAGCGCTCGCGCTGCTTCGCGGCGAGCCGGAATTCAACTTAGCGGTGCTCGACGTAAAATTAAGCGGTCCAGACGCGAACAGTCTCGGAGTTGCCGCCCTGCTAGCGGCAAAAGGCACGCCATTCATTTTCTTGACCGGAATGCGAATCGACGATGTGCATGCCAGACAATTTCCCCACGCCCCCATTATCGAAAAACCCTACGACCGAGCCACGCTTTTAGACGCGGTGCGCCGAGCAGTCGGAATTACCTAAGTTATTTACGCGGTATTGCAGCGCGTTTTCAGAATGTTCCCGGGCCGGTTGACCGTTTGGCCGGTTTCGTGTCAGTTCCGCGCGCCCCTGCAAGACGCACGATGACCGTCGATACGAACAAAAACGAGCGTTACAACGCCCGCGAGGCCGAGGCCCGCTGGCAGAAAGTCTGGGCCGATCGCAATATCTTCGCGACCCGAAACGAGGACCCGCGGCCAAAATATTACGTGCTCGAGATGTTCCCTTATCCGTCGGGGCGCATCCATATGGGCCATGTACGCAACTACACCATGGGCGATGTCGTCGCCCGCTATAAGCGCGCAATGGGCAATGCCGTGTTGCATCCAATGGGCTGGGACGCCTTTGGCATGCCGGCGGAGAACGCGGCTATCGATCGCAAGGTCCATCCGAATACGTGGACCTACGACAACATTGCTGCAATGAAAAAACAGCTCCAGTCGATGGGACTCTCCCTCGATTGGGCCCGTGAGATCGCTACCTGCGACCCGGCGTATTACAAGCACCAACAGAAGATGTTTCTCGACTTTCTCAAAGTGGGACTGGTCGAGCGCAAACAGTCAAAGGTGAACTGGGACCCTGTCGATCAAACCGTTCTTGCCTATGAGCAAGTCATCGATGGCCGCGGGTGGCGATCCGGCGCGATCGTCGAGCAACGTGAACTGACACAGTGGTTCTTCAAGATCACCGACTGCGCAGGAGATCTATTGAAGGCACTCGATACGCTCGAGCGGTGGCCGGACAAGGTCCGGCTTATGCAGAAGAACTGGATCGGCCGCTCGGAGGGACTGCTGCTGCGCTTTGCTCTGGATCCGGCGACCACCCGGAACAAGGAAACCGAGTTGGAGATTTTTACCACTCGTCCCGACACTTTGTTCGGCGCCAAATTCATGGCCTTATCGCCCGATCATCCTTTGGCACAAGCAGCCGCGGCAAAGAATCCAAAACTGGCGGCGTTCATCGAGCAAAGTCACCGCATGGGTACGGCGCAGGCCAAAATAGACACCGCGGAAAAACTGGGCTTCGATACCGGCATCAAGGCGATACACCCGTTTGATCCCAATTGGAAACTGCCGGTCTATGTAGCCAATTTCATTTTGATGGACTACGGCACCGGAGCGATTTTCGGCTGCCCCGCCCACGACCAGCGTGACCTCGAATTCGTCAACAAATATGGTCTCGGAAATACGCCGGTGGTTTGCCCGCCCGGCCAGGATCTCAAGACCTTCGTCATCACTGACGTGGCCTACGACGGCGATGGCCGCATGATCAATTCGCGTTTCCTCGATGGAATGACCATCGAGGAGGCCAAGGAAGAAGTCGCCAGGCGGCTGGAAAAAGAGATGCGCGGCAACAGACCGGTCGCGCAGCGACAGGTCAACTACCGGCTACGCGATTGGGGAATCTCGCGGCAGCGTTACTGGGGCTGTCCTATCCCGATCATCCATTGCGAGCGTTGCGGCGCCGTGCCTGTGCCGGAAAAGGACTTGCCGGTGACACTTCCGGAGGACGTGAGCTTCGACAAGCCGGGCAACCCGCTTGATCGCCATCCGACCTGGAAAAACGTTAAATGTCCGAAATGCTTCGGCCCGGCTCGCCGAGAAACGGACACGATGGACACGTTCGTCGATTCGTCCTGGTATTTCGCGCGATTTACCGATCCATGGATCGAAACGGCGCCGACCAACCGCAAGGTCGCGAACGAATGGCTGCCAGTCGATCAATATATCGGCGGCATCGAGCACGCGATTTTGCATCTTCTTTATTCACGCTTCTTCACGCGCGCCATGCGCAAGACCGGACACATCGATATCGACGAGCCGTTCGCTGGGCTTTTTACCCAAGGAATGGTGGTACACGAAACTTACCGAGCCAAAAACGGCGAGTGGATCGAACCAGCCAACGTAAAGATCGAAGGCGCCGGCGATGATCGCAGGGCGATCCTCGCGTCGACCGGCGAACTGCTCGAGATCGGCTCGATCGAGAAAATGTCGAAATCAAAGAAGAACACGGTCGACCCCGATGACATCATCGCGGCCTACGGCGCGGACACTGCGCGCTGGTTCATGCTTTCCGATTCCCCGCCCGACCGCGACGTAATCTGGACCGAGGAAGGTGTGCAGGGTTCCTGGCGTTTTGTGCAACGCCTGTGGCGTCTTGTTGGTGACATCGCCGACATTGATGCACCGGCGACGCGGCCGACGAGCTTCGGCGAACAGGCGACGACGGTACGCAAGGCAGCCCACCGCGCGCTGTCGCATGTCTCCGAAGATATCGATAAACTGCGCTTCAACCGCTGCGTTGCCCACATCTACGAACTTGCGAACGCCCTCGGCGACGTGATCGGCAAAATGGAAGAGCCTCCCGGAAGCGACCTGTGCTGGGCGCTGCGTGAAGCCGGCAGCATCCTCATCCGGCTCTTCCACCCGATGATGCCTCACCTTGCGGAAGAGTGCTGGGCGAGGCTGGGGTATAAGACCTTGGTCGCTACCGAGAATTGGCCGCAGGTCGAGGCCGACCTGCTGTTGGAAAGCAATATTACCCTGCCCGTCCAAATCAACGGTAGGAAGCGTGCCGACGTGACCGTGGCCCGGGACGCAGAAAAATCTGACGTAGAGGCTGCCGTTCTTGCCCTTGATGCGGTAAAAAAGGCGCTGGACGGTAAAAGCCCGAAAAAGGTCATTGTCGTCCCGCAAAGGATCGTGAATGTGGTTGTCTGACACGAGGCGGGTGGCGAGATTTGTTGGCGCCTTAGCGCTTGCCGGTCTGACCGCCGGCTGTTTTCAACCGCTTTACGCCGAACGGCCTACGCCAGCAGGCAGCGTCAACGTGGTCAGTCAACTGAGCGCCGTCGACGTTGCGCCGATCGATGCGCCGGGCGGGTCCCGGCTTTCGCGTGTTAGCGTGGGCGTACGGAATGAACTGATTTACGATCTTACGGGCGGCGGCGGCGGATACTCTCCGACGCACCGGCTCGATGTGAAACTCACCGCACAACAGCTCCAGGTCATCGTCGATATCAATACCGCGCGCCCCGATATCAACAATTACGGAATCGACAGCACCTATACACTGACCGAACTTGCGACAGGTAGGGTTGTCGTAAAAGGCCAGACTTTCGCACGCGTATCCTACAATATCCCGGGTCAGCAGCAGCGGTTCGCAGGCGAGCGCGGCCTGCGCGACGCTGAAAATCGCGCGGCGAAGGAAATTGCTGACAATATTCGTTCAAGACTGGCCTCCTATTTCGTTGCGGGCACCTGAGTTCGCCGCAGCATCATGACGGCCATTAAATCCTCCGACGTCGGTCGCGTTATTGCCGATCCAGCTCCTGCCTATTCCATCTTCCTGATGTTCGGACCCGATACGGGACTGGTGCGCGAGCGCGTCAACGCGCTGGTGCGCGCGTCTGTCGAGGACCCCAGCGACCCCTTCGCCCTGGCGCGCATCGAGGGCGATGAGCTAGTGGGAAACCCGGCGCGGCTCGTGGAGGAAGCTCATACCGTGCCGCTCTTTGGCGGTCGACGTGCCGTCCTGGTGAGGGCGGGATCGCGGAATATTGCTGCCGCTGTCGAAGCCATTATCGATACGCCCTCGCCTGAATGCCGTGTCATCATTGAAGCCGGCAACCTCACCAAGAGCTCGCCACTGCGGGCGCTTTGCGAAAAAGCAAAAGTCGCCGCCGCGCTGCCATGCTACCCGGACAACGAGCGCGCGCTCGCTTCGCTGATTGACGAAGAGATGCGTGCAAATGATCTCACGATCGGACCTGACGCAAGAGACGAACTGATCGCGTTGCTCGGAGCAGACCGGCTAGCCTCCCGCAACGAAATCCGCAAGCTGGTGCTGTATGCGCAAGGCCAAAAAACAATCAGCGTTGATGATGTGATCGCGGTCGTAGCGGACGCCTCGCAGATCGCGCTTGATGGATTAGTTGATGCCGTTTTTGCTGGAAAGACGGCAGAGGCGGACAATGAATTCGGCAAGGCGCGCGCAATCGGTTCGTCTCCAGCCGCAATCGTTTCCGCAACTATCCGCCAGGTGGCTAATTTGCACAAGATGAAGCTTGCGATCGAAAGCGGAGACTCAATTGAGTTTGCCATGAGGCGCGCAGCGCCCCCGGTGCATTTCAGCCGCGAACGTGCCGTCAGTGAAGCACTGCGCGCCTGGTCGCCGGCGCGCTTGGTGCGAGCGATGGAGCAATTGGTCGACGCTTCGCTTGATATGCGGCGAAATTCGCCGCTGGCGGAATCGATTGCGCTGCGAATGCTGCTGTCGCTCGCGAGGAATGCGCGTAAGGCCGCCTAGCCGCTGTTTCACTGGCCGAAAAGGACGCAGGCCAATTCATTTCGAACTGGTTAATTCTTTTCCGTTAGGAATTTCGCATGAACACCGTTTGCCGGCTTGCGGAGCACGCAATCAGAGTGCGGGTTGACGAAGTCCGACGTGACCAGCGTCGATGGCAAGAAACGCATGCCAGGTTCTGGCATGTCGTCGTGGCATCGTCATTTTTCCTCACGGTAATCGGCGCCGGTATCTCGGCACGGTCACGGTGATCGGCGCACTTCGTACCAATACCGGGCTGACTGAACTACGGCTGACACCCGCACCGGTCGCATTGCGCGCTCGTTAGAGGAACGGCAAGCTTTGCCGCTATATTCTGTTTGCCAACAAGACAGCGCAGGCAGTCGAAGATCGAATTTCCCGCTGTGACGAGGGCACGCCTAAACCCAAAAGGCAGATGCCGGCGGCTTTCAGCTGGGGTCGGTAAGTTCGCCGACTCGGGCTAGAGATTCAATTGATAGCTGTGCGGCACCCACCGATAGCCACCTGCCCCTTTCTCAATAAAGCCAATGCCGGGAAACGGCATGTGAAAGCTAGCAAGAAAAAGTTTTTCTCTCGCAAGCATGTCGAGAATGCGCTTGCGCGTCGTAACCGCTTTTTCCTTGTCGTCGTCCATTTCGAAATACCACTCCGGCCTTTGCACGGCCATCACGTATTGCGTGCAGGTATCGGCCGTAATCATGAACCGCTTTCCTGCACTCTCGACATGAAACGCCAGTAGACCAGGCGAGTGCCCCGCCGCATCGACGGCTGTAACTCCGGACACAACGTCGTCGCCAGGCTTGATGAAAGTCGAACGGTCAGCCAATGGAACGCAAATCTTCACAAACAGTTCACGGTTGAATTTGCGCGCTTCCCGCACGTTTTCGCCGCGCTTCCAGAAATCAAACTCGGCCGTGCCGAATACATAACGCGCATTGGAAAACACGGGTCTACCGCCCTCGACCAGGCCGCCAATGTGGTCGGGATGTCCATGTGTGATAACCACAACGTCGATATCGTCCGCCCTGTATCCCGCGACGGCGAGCCGCTCGACCAGTTGTCCAGGCGGAAGTCGCTTGCTCAATTGTTCGTATTCGCGCGGAAGCGCCCCGTTGCCTGTATCGAACAGGACCAGCTGCTTTCCCGTATTCACGATTGTCGGAATATTGGGGTGTTCGAACCGCTGCGTGTCGATATTGTTGGCCCTGGCAAGAGCTTGCACTTCGTCGGGCGAGGCGTTCGCACCGTAGTGCGGATGCAATCCTTCGCGGATTGCCTTGGCGTCCAGAACAGTAGCGACCTCAAACTCACCGAGCTTGAATCGATAGATCGTCGGCTGCAATTGACCATTCAATGGAGCAGGCACTTCTATCCTCCCTCGGTGTTTCACGCCCGGACCAATGCTTAGCAGTTGGGACTGGGTCCGATCCAGAAGGCAGTGGGATGAAAACGGGTCAGTGGTATGGAGGCTTCCTGCAGTCGTCTATTGGGCTTATGCTGACTTCATAAAAATCGCGGGAGATTGACGATGGCGCGAAAACGGCGCGGATCGACTACCGGCAAGCGCAAGAAGGCACGGAAGGCTTCGCGAAAAACAAACAGGCGCCGCGGCAAGCGTCGCTCGCGAAGCGTAGGCAATAAAATAACAAGTGCGTACCGTACTGTCATCGACACGATCAAAGACACGGGCCGGCTGCGCAATAAGATGGAGCCCGCGGGAACATCGGAAACGGAGTGAAAGCAATAGCAAGGTTTCAACGCGATTTGATTTTGAAATCGGTAGCAGGTGGCTATTTGCCGCCGGAAGGCGTATCGAGAAGTTGTCGAATTTTTCGCGCCAGATCGCGTTCTATCAACGGCTTTTGAATTAGCGCTGTCCCGGGGTCCAAGCGGCCGTGATGCACAATTGCGTTGCGCGAGTAGCCGGTCATAAAAATAATCTTTGTTCCCGGGCGTCGCCGTTCTACTTCCGTTGCCAGCTCCCGGCCATTTTTGCCCGGTAGTATTACGTCCGTCAGCAACAGATCGAATTTCTTGTCCGCTTCAAGAAGACGAAGTGCAGTTGCCGAATCCTTCGCCTCGATTATCTGATAGCTCAGGTCCCGCAGAATCTCCGATGCGTATTGGCGAACGCCGTCATCATCCTCGACGATCAGAATCGTCTCATCACGCCCCCGTTCGGAACCGACCTGTTCGTTGCCAGAAACCGCTGCCTCATCGCCCTCTCGGCGAGGGAAATAGAGTTTGACCGTGGTGCCCTCGCCCGGCTCGCTGTAGATCTTCACGTGTCCATTTGACTGTTTCATGAAGCCGTAAACCTGGCTCAGGCCCAGGCCGGTACCTTTGCCCGCCTCCTTGGTCGTGAAGAACGGCTCAAATGCATGGTCGATCGTTTCAGCAGTCATTCCCGAGCCATTGTCAGATATTGCGACGAGCACGTATTGGCCTGGCTTGAGGTCCTCCTGCTGACCGCAATATTCATCATCGAGGTAAGCATTGCTCGTTTCGATGGTCAGCTTGCCGCCCTCGGGCATAGCATCACGGGCATTCAAGGCGAGGTTGAGAAGCGTTGACTCCATTTCCGAAGCATCAGCTTCGACCTTCCAAAGACCGGCCCCGCTGATCGTTTCCAGTTTGATATTTTCGCCCAGCGTGCGGGCCAAAAGATCGGAAATCGTGAGGATTAGTTTGTTGACGTCAAGCACGCGTGGATTCAGCGGCTGACGCCGTGAGAAAGCCAGCAGCCGCTGGGTTAATTGCGCCGCGCGTTCCGCGCCAACAAGTGCATTGTCGAGGGCGCGTTCCGCTCGTGCTTCCACAACGCCGCGTTTGGCAATGCCGATATTTCCGATGATGATCGTCAGAAGATTGTTGAAGTCGTGCGCAACACCGCCGGTCAATTGGCCGACCGCTTCCATTTTTTGCGATTGCCGGAGAGCCTGCTCGGCAAGTTCGCGTCGTTCGGATTCCGCGTACAGACCGCGCGTTCTTCGCATTGCGAGCAGGACAAGCCCGACGAGGAGCAGTGTTGCCGGAATTCCGAAGATAAGATGGCTCGCCATCAGGCGCATCCAGCCGTACATAATTGTGTCAACCTGCAGGCCGGCAGACACGTACAAATCGGCGTATCCTAGCTTGCGATAGCCAAACCGCCGTCGAACATCATCAGCCGAATGCGTGGTGGTGACGAAGCCACCCTCGGGATGATCCACAATGCTGAGCATGAATCCGCTGTCGGGTCTGAAGTGCGTGATGTCTCCTGGCGGCGTTGGATAGCGGGCGAGGATCGCGCCATCGCTTTTCGACAACGTAAAACTGCCAGTCGTTTCGGCCGCCAGCTCACGATAGAAATCCGAAAAGATCCTTGGCGCCACGGAAACCATGACAATTCCATTAAATTGCCCATCCCGCAGCGGGCGTCGGCGGCTGACACCGAAGAACGGCTCATTTCTCACCCGTGACTGCAAAGCCGCGCCGACATAAGTTCCGGCATCCTTTTCGACTTGGGCCCGGAAATAATCGCGATCAGAAACCGAGAGCCCGGCCGGAATCGGGAAAACTGCGGACGAAATCACGGTATGTCCGTTCTTATCGACTATCAAAATAGCATCGATAGCGGTGGTCGATTTCTCGATCTTGTTCAGCTGTGAATGCAGCGTCTGTTCGGACGCCTTGATCTGTTCGTCCGTGAGGTCCCCGATAATCGCGTCGGCGGCGGTAAAGGCCAGCTCGACGGACTGGAAAATGCCGGATGATTGTTGGGACAGGATATTCAGCGAGGCCTTCAGCTCTTCGTCAGCATGGCCAAAAGCACTGCGATAGTTGATCCAGCTCGCATACCAAAAAATCGCCACCGGGATGACGATTGACGCCACCAACATTGTTTTGAGGAGGCGTAGAGCGGCATCACGGCGCGCGCGCATTCGACAAAACTCGTCAGGCAGAGATTCGAACGTATTAGGGATACTCAACTCTGGGAAGAAAAAAAATCCGATATTTCATACCACGCATTGATCTTCCGGTTGTGGATCGTGGGTTCCGCAGGGGCGGACGGGGAATCTTCAATCAAATACCTCGGATTGCAAGAGCGAACTTCGCTCGATAGTGGACGCGTGGGTCGCAGCCGTCTCTCAATTTAAGTAACTGAAACCCAACTGCTCGACGACACTCAGAGAGAAGCGCCCGCAAATCGTCAGCATTTAAATCAAAGTCGACGATTTTTTTGCATCAAACTCGATGATTGTTTTCCTTCACAAGTTTACGGCGCTTCAGCGGGCAGCCCTAAGGATTGCGTTCGAAGGAAGTTAAGTTGCGACGGTCTTGATGCCCGCACGAGCGTCGTCTAGCAAGCGTCAAAAACAATCGCCCTCCTTGATCGCGCGATGCACCGGGGCAGTGTCGCCTCTTCTTGTTGCTGTCATCATGCTGTCCGAAAATGATCTCCGACGCTGAAGATCAGCAGTCATTACCACTGTTAGTAACAGCAATTCCCGACGCCGATTCCGAAGTCTTCATTCTCGCGATCATCGACGTGAATCGTCGACGATGGTGCAGCCCCATTTTCGTGAAGCATGCCTGCTTGAGGCCACACTGACTCTGTCGCTTATCGAACCGCCGTCTCCGCGTATCAATCTCATTCCTCTCCTGACGATGCCCTCGTCTGGACCGGAGATGCCGGACAATGTTCGCGCCGTGCTCCCCAGCTCAAGCGGCGCGGATCTGATTTCCCTTGCCGGGCGCAAGCTGACATCGGATTTTGGCCATGCCTATCGGGATCTGGTGAAGCGTGCCGCAATAGCCGGCCTGCAACGCGTTCCGGATGAGGCCGCGCTCGCGCGCGCGTCGATCATAGGCGCCGTATCCACGTACAATCCGTTCCACGGTGGCAAAGAAAAAGGTAGTCCGCAGATTGCTTCGGCCGAACTTTACGACCCGTTGGCGTGGACGGCAGCGATAAAACTCAGCTGCGCAATCGGTTTCGCGGCGTTCGCTATAGCAGACTCAAGACCTAAACGAGCGCAGCATGCACCATTTTGATCCGTTCCTCACAAAAGGCGTCATTCGGGACGTCAGAATTACGCTCTTGCCGGGAGAAGACTGGACGCCAGGCCCGATTGGAGTTGCCTATGCCATCGATTTCCACAATCAAGGATGGCGCACTGTGTCGTCGCACTCTAACGCTTTCGAAACAGCAAGCCGGCCAGTCGATCCGAAGCCCCCGTCCTTGGATGTGCCGGTGGTGCACATCCCGGACTCTTTTGCCGGACAAGCGCTCAGGGCCGAAATTAGGCCAAGCAGCGGCGGATAGTTGTTAGCGCTTGCGCAGCCAGGCGTCGATGCTCAAGCGGCCTGAGCCGACAACGAACAAAAACAGGAACCCCCTAACATCGCGAGGTTCTTATAAAAGCTTGAGTTCTGAGCCCGCCGGGCGGCTGCATCAGTGAATTCCCAGTATCGGTGTGAGCTGAAAGTCGCGACCAGCATAAACACAATCATCACCAGTACGACATATCGCGTCGCAAGGCCGAGGATCAGGGCAATGCCGCCGAAAAATTCCGCCGGGACAGCGATATAGGCCAAAAAGGTCGGTAGCCCGCGAGCCGGGAAAGTTGCCGCGTAGGTTGGAATGTCAAAGATCTTTCCCCAGCCACTCCGCACAAAAATCCAGCCAAGAAGAATTCTCCCGATAAGCAGAAGAACGTTCGCTGTACTTGCAGCCACGTTATCAACGGCTGACAAGGCGCGATGTGAACTGCTCTGGATGGTCGACATGATTCCCCGGTCACGTTGAAGCACTTGGTTCGTGCATTTTTATCAGGCCAAATAACACGCGTATCGACTGTTTATTCCCTAGCGACAAATTCTCGGAACGCCTATCGCCCAATCGTACGACAGTCGCCTGATCCCTCTGACGAGACAAAACGACGCTACCCATTGTCGGTGATGTCTTCGTACACATCGATTTCCATCGAGCCCGGGAAAAGCGTACGCCAGGCCTGCAAGTAGTTTTGCATTATCGGTTCGCTGGCTAGTTTCTGACGGTTCAGCTCTACTGCTTGATCCGTTTCATACTCGATCACTTGAACGAATTGGGTTTGATCGTCGGCGTTGCGCAGCAAGCGAACCTGTGCCTCGCCGAATGCCTTGTACAACGGCAGGGCGTTCTTCATCATGGTCGTGAGCAGTGTTGTTGCGTCGGCCGACGGCGTTTTTACCTTCACATGTAAAATTCGCTTGGCCTTTGGCGGGTCATTGGCCATTTGGGCGGCCTCCTCGATTGCGCGACATGCTTAAAATGTGTTCCCCAGCCCACCGGATCGTCAGCAGCGACCTGCCGCCCCAATCGCTCATTCTTTCGGCGAGATAGTGATTAAATCAATATGCTTCCGCGGTTCTAGTGATGACCAGGAAACTCAGGCACCCAGCTTCTTCAGCACCGCGTCCAGCTGCTCCAGATCCCGGTACTTTATTCTCAAAGTGCCGCCCTCGCCGCGGTGATCCACGCTAACCGCAAGTCCCAATGCGTCGGATAGGCGCTTCTCCAACGCACGCGTATCGGCATCTTTTGTGACACTGACACTGCCCTTCAATTCGCGCTGCGAGTCGCGACGCTGCGTGGCCGCTTCTTGCTGTAACTGCGCTTCGACCTGGCGCACACTCAGATTCTTTTCGATGATTTCTTGGGCTATCTGTTCAGCATTGGGATGGCCTACCAGAAGCCGCGCATGGCCAGCCGATATTTTGCCCGAGCGAACAAGCTGTTTTACCGGCTCTGATAACTTGAGCAGTCGAATTGTATTCGCGACATGTGGCCGACTTTTGCCGACGATCTGAGCGACGTCGTCTTGGGTACGATTAAAATCGTCCATCAACGCAAGGTAGCCGCTTGCTTCTTCGATCGGGTTTAGATCCGTACGCTGCACATTTTCGATGATGGCGAATTCCAGCGATTGCGCATCATTAGCTTCGACCACCGCGATTGGCACATCATGCAGGCCAGCGCGTTGTGCCGCACGCCATCGCCTTTCACCCGCAATGATTTCAAAGTCATCGCCTTTCAGCGCGCGCACGACGATCGGTTGAATAATGCCCCGCTCCCGGATCGACACCGACAGTTCATCAAGCTCGGAATCTGTGAACGATCGGCGCGGATTTCGAGGATTAGGACGGAGATTTTCGATCGGTGCTCGACGGGGTTTGCGACTGCTGTTGGCGGCCGAGGTTTCGTCGCCGACGTCGCCGATCAAAGCGGCGAGGCCGCGTCCCAATCGCGAGTGATCCGACATTGCCGCAGCTCCTGAACTCCGTGCCACGTTGTCCCTCCCCCTTTATCTCTGTGTGATCGACAATCGGCGCGCGCTATCCAGCTTTCAACGCTTTTTCACGCTGGATGATCTCAGTGGCGAGGCGCAGGTACGCTTCGCTACCGATGCATTTGAGATCGTAGACCAACACCGGCTTGCCATAGGACGGCGCTTCCGAAACGCGCACATTGCGAGGGATTATCGTCTCGTAGACCTTGTTGCCCATGAATTGCCGAACATCGGCAACAACCTGGCCGGACAGGTTGTTGCGCGAGTCGTACATGGTCAGCACAATGCCATGAATCGACAATGTCGGATTGAGCGTACTCTTCACCTGCTCGATCGTTTTCAGAAGCTGCGAGAGTCCTTCGAGCGCGAAGAACTCGCATTGCAATGGCACGAGAATCGAATCTGCCGCGGCCATCGCGTTGACCGTCAGCAGGTTGAGGGATGGCGGACAGTCGACCAGCACGTAATTGAAATCCTGTGCACGCGTGCCGCTGTTGAGCTGTCGCAATGCATTGCGCAATCGGAAGGCGCGATCGCGCTGTTGACCGATTTCAAGCTCGAGGCCTGACAGGTCGAGCGTCGAGGGGGCAATGTAAAGTTGGGGCACGCCGGCCTGCAGGACGGCGTCGCGTATCGGCGCCGCACCGGTGAGCACATCGTAGGTCGATGTGCGGCGCGACTTGCGTTCGATGCCCAGTCCGGTAGAGGCATTACCCTGCGGATCCAGATCGACGATCAGAACATGCTCGCCGATCGCCGCGAGTGCGGTACCGAGATTGATGGCAGTCGTCGTTTTGCCGACGCCACCCTTTTGATTGGCGATCGCAAGCACCCGCGGGCGCGCAGCATCGGGTTTCACGGCCGGTTTGCCGAACGGCACAACCGGTGGATCAACAGGCGGGTCGAAGATTGGAAGGTCGCTCATGCTTCGCATTCCATCGTTTAGGGGGCACGGTTTACCTAAGTCTTTGAAATAACTGACAAAGACTCTATTTACCCGTTCCCTATCGGCTCCAAGCTGCGAATAACAACAATCGAACCTGCGGGATTGGTTTTGCTTGGTACTTTGGACGCGTCGAGTCTCCAATATTTAGCGGCATGGGTCAATTCAACGTCTACATCTTGACCCTTGGGAAACATACCTATGCCACCACGTCGCAACAGAGGAAACGCCTGATCACAGAGGGTTTTCAAGGGGGCCACGCCGCGGGCTGTGACGACATGCACGGTTTCGGCCCAGCTTTCCCCAAATATCTCCACCCGTTCCTGGTGCACAACCGCCCTCGCCCCGGTCACTCTGATCGCTTCACGCAAGAAAGCTGCTTTTTTCCCATTACTCTCAATGAGATGGACCCTGGTCCCCGGCTCGCCCGCGAGCGCGATTGGTAGTCCCGGGAATCCACCGCCTGATCCCAAGTCAGCCCAGATTCGCGCCTGCGGCGCCAGTGGGATGAGCTGGAGCGAATCGGCAACGTGGCGCGTCCACAGCTCCGGCAGCGTCGAAGGTGCCACAAGGTTGATCTTGCTTTGCCAGTGGAGCAGCAGCTTCACGTAGCCGTCGAGCCGCTCTTCCGTTTCACGTGAAACAGAAGTGAGCGCGAGTGCCCGCGCCCGATCGAGAGAGAGATCGAGAGCGCCCTTCCCGCCTTTGCTCACGCCGATTTCGCGGAAACTTTCTTCCCGCGCCGCACGTGCGCGACAAGCAACGTTAGGGCCGCCGGCGTAACGCCGTCGATCCGGCTCGCATGTCCAATCGTGCGTGGCCGGTGGGCCTCTAGTTTTTGTTTGATCTCGTTCGACAGACCCGGCAGCGCCGCATAATCGAAATCATCCGGCAATTGAAAACTTTCATCCCGCCGATAGGCTGCGATGTCAGCCGCCTGACGAGAAAGATAAACGTCATACTTTGCATCGATCTCGATTTGCTCGGCGACCGTGGGTGCGAGCTCCCCAAGGCGCGGCCAGATCTTCGCAAGATCGGTGACTGTCACGCCTGGATAGGACAACAATTCGAAAGCAGTGCGACGTTGTCCGTCCCTGTTGAGCGATAGTCCATGACGCTCGGCTTCTTTCGGCGTCAGCGAAACCGATTTTGCAAACACGCGCGCGTCTTCAACCGCGGCTGATTTTTCTCGGTGTGCCCGCGCACGATCGGCGCCGACACATCCAATCTTAATTCCAAGATCAGTCAAACGCTGATCGGCATTGTCGGCGCGGAGCTGCAAACGATACTCGGCGCGTGAGGTGAACATTCGATATGGCTCGCTCACGCCGCGCGTCACGAGATCGTCGACCATCACACCAATGTATGCTTGCGCGCGATCGAGAGCGATTTTACTCCCCTCGCCCGCCGAAGCTGCGGCGTTGAGGCCGGCAAGAAGCCCTTGTGCTGCGGCCTCTTCATAGCCGGTGGTGCCATTGATTTGTCCGGCCAGGAACAAACCGCGCAAGCGTCTTGTCTGGAGCGTCGGCGTGAGTTCGCGTGGATCGACATAATCATATTCGATTGCGTAGCCCGGACGAATAAACCGAGCGTTCTGCAAACCTGGAATCGTCGCCACCAATGCATGCTGCACATCTTCCGGAAGCGACGTCGAAATGCCGTTTGGATAGACGGTGTGATCGTCGAGACCTTCGGGCTCCAGAAAAATCTGGTGTCCGTCGCGCTCGCCGAATTTCACGATCTTGTCTTCGATCGACGGACAATAACGCGGTCCGCGGCTTGCAATCTGCCCCGAGTACATCGGCGAGCGATGCACATTCTCGCGTATGATCTTATGGGTGGCCTCAACGGTCCGCGTGATACCGCATTCGACTTGGGGATTTTCGATGCGAGTTGTCAGAGCTGAAAACGGCTCCGGCGGATCATCACCAGGCTGCATCTCGAGTACGGACCAGTCGATCGTGCGGCCGTCCAGCCGCGGAGGCGTTCCGGTTTTCAGGCGGCCGAGCTGAAGGCCCAGCTTTTCCAACGTGCGAGAAAGGCCTGTCGCCGGCGCCTCGCCCACCCGGCCAGCCGGTATTTGCTTCTCGCCGATATGAATAAGACCGCGCAGAAACGTGCCGGTCGTAAGCACAACCGCGCCGGCCGCAATCTCCCTGCCCTCCGACGTTTTGACGCCTGCGACCCAGCCGTTCTCAAGAACCAGGTCCTCGGCTTCGGTCTCGATAATCTCGAGGTTTGGAATGGCGCGGACCGCAGCCTGCATAGCAGTCGTGTAAAGCTTGCGGTCGGCCTGCGCGCGTGGGCCTCTCACAGCGGGTCCCTTGCGGCGGTTCAGGACCCGGAACTGGATTCCGGCGAGATCCGCGACGCGACCCATGAGGCCGTCGAGCGCATCGATTTCCCGGACCAGATGACCCTTACCGAGGCCGCCAATCGCCGGATTGCAAGACATCGCTCCGACAGTTGCGAACTGATGGGTAATCAAAGCCGTGCGTGCACCCATGCGCGCGGCCGCGGCCGCGGCTTCGCAGCCGGCATGGCCGCCTCCAATCACCACAACGTCGAATCGGGTGGCCATCGATACCTCAGAGGGTGCGGTTTTAGCGAAGGCACGGTTAGGGGTCAAAACATCCGTTTTCAGCGAATGTTTCACGTGAAACACCCCTGCCCTTTATTCCCGCCTGGTGGCACGGGTCAACGCTGCCAGGACTACAAGCCTTACTTGCCGATGCAGAAATCGCGAAAAATGACATCGAGAATATCTTCGACGTCGACCCTTCCGGTTAGTCGACCAAGAGCTCGTGCAGCGATTTGCAACTCCTCGGCGAGCAGGTCCTCGTGGCTCGCAATCTCGTGCCCCAATGCTCGGCGCAATGCATGGTGCGCACCTTCGAGCGCGCGCCGATGACGCTCGCGGGTCACCAGGGCCGATTCGCCGCCGACCAAAAAGGCTTCGGCATGCCTGGTGAGGGCAGTCAAAAGGGCGTCGACGCCTTCGCCCGAGAGAGCCGAAACATTGAACTTCATTTCATCCGACTTGAATTCCAGTTCACTTCTACGCGTTGACTGATTATTGACCACGTCCGTTAACGGTTCGGTAAATCTGCAATCCGATTCATTGCTTCTCTTGCTTTGACATTGATCTTCATTTCTTGGTGTGTTCTCAAGCAGGTCGATCTTATTGCGGACCAGCCAGATTGGCATAGCGGCCGACTCTTTTTCAGCAGGCGCGGAGAGGGCCGCTGACCCGGTCATCGCGACGCCGGAATCCACCACCCAAAGCACCAAATCCGCCCCAGTTGCGCGCTCGCGTGCCCGGCGCACGCCCTCAAGCTCGATCGGATCCGTAGTTTCGCGAATCCCTGCAGTGTCAAGCAGTGTCACCGGCAGCCCGGCAAGATCTAGATAGACTTCGATCACGTCGCGAGTCGTGCCGGCGTAAGGCGAAACAATTGCAGCTTCGCGCCTGGCAATCCGATTGAGGAGTGTGGATTTGCCAGCATTTGGCGGACCGGCAATGGCTACGATCAATCCCTCACGCAGCCGTTCACCGCGCCCGCTGTCCGCAAGCACCGATTCGATTTCGCCTTCAAGGGTACGAGCAATTTGCAAGGCCGGCGTCACGAGATCCTGCGGCACGTCAGCCTCGTCCGAGAAGTCGATACCGGCTTCAATCAGGGCCAATGCCTGAATCAGCTGCGTGCGCCAATTCTCCGCGCGATTTCCCAATGCGCCGGTCATCTGGCGAAACGCGAGTCGACGCTGGCCCTCGGTTTCTGCCATCACCAGATCGGCGAGGCCTTCTACCGCCGTGAGGTCGAGCTTGCCGTTCTCAAAAGCGCGGCGGCTGAATTCACCCGCTTCGGCTGGACGCAACCCTGCAACTTGCGACAGGGCGGCACACACGGACGCAATCACCGCACGCCCGCCGTGAAGCTGAAGTTCGGCAACGTCCTCGCCGGTTTCGCTATACGGAGCCGGAAACCAAAGCACCAGAGCCTGATCAATGGCCTCGCCATCGCTTCCGCGGATGCGCGCCAACGTCGCCGTTCGTGGGGTGGGCACTTTCCCAGTCAAGGCCTTGAGTGCCCCGCTCGCGTGCGGACCGGAAACGCGCACGACAGCAATCGCCGCCGGTGGCCGGCCGGAGGAGAGGGCATAGATAGTTTCGCGCGCTGGCTCAGACATCGCGCCGCACGGAAGCGCCGAGACAGGGCAGGGGTCAAGCCTTACGGTAAGTCGTGCAGCCGCCGACCGAATGGCCTTACCCTAACAAAGCTGCTGCGTACGTCGATTGTTGATAGCGTAGTGCCGCACGGTGAAGTCTCCGTGGTGGCATTATCTATCGGAGGGCGCCATGACACGAAGGCTACCGCTGCTCGCCATTCTGCTCTCGGTTGGATTTGCAGGCTGCACGGGTTCGATCGCGCAGGCACAAGGCGATCTCGCGCGCGCTTATCGCGTGATCGCGTCAAAGCAATTCGTCGATCTGACTCAAAGTTTCGGACCTGAGACTCCGGTATGGTCGGGCTTTGGTCAGGCAAAAATGACGCCGGCAGCCGACCCAAAAACCCGGGAGCCCTATACCATTTCCAAAGACGGCTTCCGGGCTACGTACTATCAAATGGTTGGACAGTACGGCACGCACGTCGATCCCCCGGCACATTTCGACGAGAAGGGGATCACGATGGACGAGATCCCACTCAAAAAAATGGTGTTGCCGCTAATCGTGCTCGACAATACCCCCTATATTGCCAAGGACCCCAACCACGCGTTTTCGCTTGCGGATCTTAAGGCCTGGGAAAAACGGCACGGTCGCGTTCCACGCGGCGCCTTCGTCGCCTTGCGCACGGACATGTACAAGGATTGGGATACAAACCCGGAGCGCTTCAAGCGCAGTCCGTTTCCCGCCTGGGCTTTTGAAACCATCAAGTTCCTCTATGAACAGCGTGATGTGACGGCTACCGGACACGAGTCAATGGACACCGACATAACCGACAAAATGGAGTCGGAAAAGTATCTCCTTCAGCACGGCCATTATCAGATTGAAGTTATGGCCAATCTCGACAAGGTCCCACCCAAAGGCGCGCTGATTGTTGTCACCTGGCCGAAGGTTCAGAAGGGACTAGGGTTCCCCGCGCGGGCATTCGCAATCCTGCCCTGACGAGCGACGGGCAACAGCAATGCAGGAACGAATTGCCGCAGCGAGCCGTTCTTGCAGCGACGCGGAGTGCCTTGCTGCGTGGGCACCGGGTGTTGAAAGCGGTAGTCTCATGCGCACTTCTTTGAGTTTGCTGCTCGCCGGCGCAGCCGCGTTACTGGTCGCCACCTGCGGCGATAGTGCTAAATTGCCCGAGCAAGCTACGGGTATTCCGATTGATGTCCTTACCGGTTTTGTCAGCGACGACGAGAAGGCCTTTGGGCGTCCGGTAGGCGTAACAATTGCGAAGGATGGATCGCTGCTTGTCGCCGACGATGTCGGCAATACGATCTGACGCGTCTCGCGAGCGGCGCAAACCACCACGCGTTAAATGATTTCTGTCAATCCTGATCCGCGCTAGGCTGCGAGGTCGGCTGCTTCGGAAAATACGCACGTGAACCGCCTCAGCGAAGCAACATCGCCATATCTCCTCCAGCACAAGGACAATCCGGTGCATTGGTGGACCTGGGGCCCGGAGGCATTGGCGGAAGCGAAGTCCTCCAATCGGCCAATTCTGCTTTCGGTTGGTTATGCCGCGTGCCACTGGTGTCACGTGATGGCGCACGAGTCGTTCGAGGATGAGGCAACGGCCCGCGTGATGAACGACCTATTCGTCAACATCAAGGTCGACCGGGAAGAACGGCCCGACATCGACCAGATCTACATGAACGCCTTACATCTCCTCGGCGAGCAGGGCGGCTGGCCATTGACGATGTTTCTTACGCCGCACGCAGAGCCGATATGGGGTGGCACATATTTTCCAAAGGAGTCGCGTTTCGGTCGTCCCGCCTTTGTTGACGTGTTGCGGGAAGTGGCGCGGCTATTCCGTGAGGAGCCAAACAGGATCGAACAAAATCGTGTTGCCCTGCTTTCGCGTCTGGCCGAGAAGGCGCGTCCAGCCGGCAAAGCGACGATAGGACTGAAGGAGCTCACTGCCATCGCAATGCAGATCGGCAATATGTTCGATTCCGTTAATGGCGGTCTGCGCGGCGCGCCAAAATTTCCGCAACCGGCCATTCTTGAGATGTTGTGGCATGCCGGCCTTCGCACCAAAGACGTCCGCTTTTTCGAGACGGTCGAGCATTCGCTCGAGCGCATGAGCGAGGGCGGAATTTACGATCACCTTGGCGGCGGCTTCTCTCGTTACTCGGTGGACGAGAAGTGGCTCGTGCCGCATTTCGAGAAAATGCTCTACGACAACGCGCAATTGCTTGAACTGCTGGCTTTGGCGTTTCAACGCAGCAGCAATCAGCTATTCCGTCAGCGCGCACGCGAAACTGTCGGTTGGCTCGCGCGCGAGATGACGACGCGCGAGGGTGCCTTCGCGGCTTCGCTCGACGCCGATTCGGAAGGCGAGGAGGGCAAGTTTTACGTTTGGTCTTACCAGGAAGCGATCAAGACCCTTGGCATTGAAGACGGCGAGTATTTTTCTCGCCATTACGACGTGAAACCCGGCGGCAATTTCGAGGGTTATAGCATCCTCAATCGGCTCGCCGGCCTGCCCCGGACCGAAGAGGACGAAAACCGTTTGGTGCACCTCCGCACCAAGCTCTTGGCAGTACGCGACATGAGAGTGCGCCCTGGTCTCGACGACAAGGTATTGGCCGATTGGAACGGACTGATGATTGCAGCGCTGGTCAATGCGGCAATCGTCCTCGACGAGCCCTCATGGCTGGATATGGCCAGGCGGGCTTTCGCTTTCATCGAACAGAATATGACCAGAGGAAACCGGCTCGGGCATTCCTGGCGCACGCATAGGCTGCTGTTCCCAGGCCTTGCATCCGACTTTGCGAACATGATTCGCGCCGCGTTGGCGCTGCATGAGGCGACCGGCGAGCGAAGTTACCTCGAGCGCGCGCTCGATTGGCAGGCGGCATTCGATTCGCACTACATCGATTCAGAGACGGACCGATATTATCTTCCCGCCGATGATGCTTCCGATTTGGTGCTACGTCCCCATTCGACGCAGGATGACGCTACGCCGAATCCAAATGCGGTGGCCGCGCAAAATCTTGTCCGGCTGGCTGCCATGACGGGGGACAATAAATGGCGCGAGAAAGCCGACATGCTGATCGACGGAATTCTTTCTACCGCCGAACGCAACCTGTTTGGTCATGTGGCATTGCTCAATGCCCTCGACCTGAGGCTACGAGGCGCTGAGATTGTGGTGACGGGGAACGACTCGGACCGATTGGTGCAAGCGGCTTTGAAGTTGCCATTTGTTGAGCGAATCGTCCTGCGCGCAGCGGCTCCGACGGATCTCCCAGAGGCCCACCCGGCCCAGGAAAAACTAAAGACCGCACCAACAAGCGCTGCTTTCGTTTGCGTGGGAGAGCGCTGTTCACTGCCGGTCACGCATCCTGCCGATATTGCAGCGGCCCTGTCTGCAACCCGCTCCTCTTAATTCATCCTCCGAATGGTGGAGAAAGATTGAAACAGATCGGTGCCAGACTCTCCCGATGAACAAATATTAAAAATTAATTCGCCTTTCCCACCAATCAGCCGACGCGCTCCGCAGTTCCTGCTGTCAATAATTCCGAAAATCCGGCCACACTTAGCTGGTGGCTATCAGGTGTTCATGCTCTCGAAGAATTCAGCGTTGCTCTTGGTATTGCGCAGCTTGTCGAGCAGGAAGTCGATCGCATCCATCGTTCCCATCGGATTGAGAATGCGGCGCAACACGTACATTTTTTTCAGGATCGCAGGGTCAGTCAGCAGCTCTTCCTTGCGGGTGCCTGAACGTGTGATGTCCATTGCCGGGAATGTGCGCTTGTCGGCGACCTTCCGATCGAGGATGAGTTCGGAGTTACCCGTCCCCTTGAATTCTTCGAAAATCACTTCGTCCATGCGGCTGCCGGTATCGATCAGTGCAGTCGCGATGATGGTGAGCGAGCCGCCTTCCTCGATGTTGCGCGCGGCGCCGAAGAAGCGTTTTGGGCGCTGAAGCGCATTGGCATCGACACCGCCGGTCAATACCTTGCCGGAGGAGGGCACGACCGTGTTGTACGCGCGGCCCAGACGGGTGATCGAATCGAGCAATATGACAACGTCGCGCTGATGCTCGACAAGGCGTTTAGCCTTCTCGATGACCATCTCCGCAACCTGGACGTGACGCGAAGCAGGCTCATCGAACGTGGAAGATATGACTTCGCCCTTAACCGAGCGCTGCATGTCGGTGACTTCCTCCGGCCGCTCATCGATGAGCAACACGATCAGGTAGGTCTCCGGGTGATTGGCGGTGATCGAGTGGGCGATGTTCTGCAGCAACACCGTCTTGCCAGTGCGCGGAGGCGACACAATCAGTGCGCGTTGGCCCTTGCCGATAGGCGCGACGATATCGATCACGCGGGCGGAGAGATCTTTCTTGGTTGGATCCTCGTATTCCATCTTGAGCCGCTCGTCGGGATAGAGTGGCGTCAGGTTGTCGAAATTGACCTTGTGACGCGCCTTTTCAGGATCCTCGAAATTGATCGTATTGACCTTGAGCAGGGCGAAATACCGCTCGCCTTCTTTTGGAGAGCGGATGTGGCCTTCGACTGTGTCGCCGGTGCGCAAACCGAAGCGGCGGATTTGGCTTGGCGAGACATAAATGTCGTCAGGTCCGGAGAGGTAATTGGATTCCGGCGAGCGCAAGAAGCCGAATCCATCGGAAAGGACCTCGACCACGCCTTCGCCGATGATATCGACTTCCTGCGTAGCGAGTTGCTTAAGGATCGCGAACATCAGCTCCTGCTTGCGCATAGTGCTGGCGTTTTCGACCGAGTGTTCTTCAGCAAAAGCGACGAGTTCGGCAGGTGTCTTGGACTTGAGGTCCTGGAGTTTCATTTCCCGCATTGGGGGTTTACGTCCTTGGGAGCTTTCCGGGCGAAGTTTTTTGAAAAAGACCAATAACTTACGTTGTGTGACTAGCAGAGAGATCGCAGGTCTTGGGTGACGAGAATTTGTGAAAAGAGCCCGGAACCCGATGCTGCAACCGGCCCAAACCATGGAGCCGGGAACGCGAATGCATCCGCCTGCGTTCGGTGGGATGTTTTAAACATATGTTGGGCCGCTACTTCACGCAAGAGGACCTGCAAGCGACCTAGAACGGCTTCACAACCACCAACACAACGATAACGATGAGCAAAAGTGTGGGTAACTCATTGATTACACGATATGTTTTTTCAGAATATCGATTACGATCAAAGCTAAATTCATTTACCCAATGTGCAAATAATCCGTGGAGCACGGTCATTAAGACCACCAGCACGAACTTGGCGTGAAACCATCCGGCACCAAGCCATTGCCCTTGGAACACGAGAACAATGCCGACGATCCAGGTCACGATCATCGCCGGCATCATGATGAAATTGATTAGCCGGCGCTCCATCACCTTGAAGGTTTCCGAAAGCTCAGAGCCCGGTTTGGCGGTCGAGTGATAAACGAAAAGCCGCGGCAAATAGAACATGCCAGCCATCCAGGCGATGACTGCAACAATGTGCAATGCTTTTAGCCACAGATACATCGAATCAATTCAGCTTGGGGTCGGGTAAATAGATGACTTCCAGCCGCGAACACGCTTGAGCATGCGTTCGACATGCGCAATCGGCGTTTCCGGCAGAATCCCATGACCAAGGTTGAACACGAGCGGGCCGCTACCGAGTTCTTTCATAACGTCGTCGACCTCGCGGTCGAGCGCGGTCCCGCCTGCCAGCAAGGCGAAGGGATCGACGTTGCCCTGCAGCGGCACGCGCGACTGCAGCATATCGCGCGCAATGGATCGCTCGAAGGTCCAGTCAATTCCAAATGCGCTCACTCCGGTCATTTCCACGTAGGGTAGGGCCATTGCTCCGGCTCCACGTGGAAAACCTATGATTTTCGCTTGTGGTGTGTGACGTCGCACACCTTCCACAATCTTTTGCGTGGGAGCGATGCACCACCGATCGAATTGATCAGGCCCCAACACTCCAGCCCAGGTATCGAAAATCTGAACAACCTCCGCACCCGCCTTGAGTTGACCTACCAGATAGTCAATCGAGGCTTGCACGAGGACATCAATCAAGCGGGTGAAATTTTCCGGGTCACGATAGGCGAAATGCCGGGCGGGTCCCTGATCAGGGGTCGCTTCGCCGGCTACCATATAAGTCGCTACTGTCCACGGAGCACCGCAAAAGCCGATCAAAGCTGTCCTGTCGTCGAGCAACGCCTTTACTTTACTCACCGTTTCATAGACACGCGCCACCACACCATGCTCGATGGTCTCTCGAACATCTGCAAGCGCCGTGGCGTCACGCAATGGCTCGAGCTTCGGTCCTTCGCCAGCCAGAAATTCGACCTTACGTCCAAGCGCAAGCGGCACGACCAAGATGTCAGAAAATAAAATCGCTGCATCAAATCCAAAGCGACGAACCGGCTGTAATGTCAACTCCGAAGCAAGGTCAGGATTCAAGCAGAGATCCAGGAAGCCCCCGGCCTTTTCCCGAACTGCACGGTACTCCGGAAGGTAGCGCCCCGCCTGACGCATCAACCAAACTGGCGGTACTAACTCGTAATTGCCGGAAAGTACTCGTAACAGCTTTTTGCCCACGGTACCCGCCGATCTTGCTTCTTTCATTAAAGACTCTTCTAAGAATCTGTAGTAGTTGTTAGAGAGTTGATTGGACTCATGCCTTCCGATTAACATTCTGTCCACTGGAAGGCCGGAACCAATCCAGAATCTGGTCTAATCCAATGTTGTGGCATCCACAGCTGTAGTGTCTTTTTTTAGGGCGGTTTGAGCGGCTATACCCGGTTGTCCCCACGCGGCTATCCACATTGCGCCAGTCATCTGTCTGACTAAGGCTGATGATTATCCCGACGCAAGCCATGTGGACGGATATTGGACTTCAAAGGGCCGATGGCTTGCCTGTAACGTCAAGCCGTGGCCTCTTCCACTGATATCCACATGTTGTTTGCCGACCATACAGATGCCTGAAACGGGTTATTTTCACCTCCACCTGGTTTCCGATGCCACCGGTGAAACATTGATTACAGTCGCCCGGGCCGCCGCGGCTCAATACGCCAATGTTTCGGCGGTTGAGCATCTCTACCCTATGGTGCGATCGAAAAAGCAGCTCGACCATGCCCTGGTGGAAATTACCGAATCGCCGGGCCTCGTCCTGTACACATTACTCGAAGAGGAACTGATCCAGGCATTGGAGAAAAAGTGCCGGGAGCTGGGCCTGCCTTGCATGTCTGTGCTCGGGCCGGTTCTGCGGGTGTTCCAGTCTTACCTCGGCACTGAAACCATTCATCGCGCTGGTGCTCAGCATGTACTCAATGCCGAGTACTTTCAGCGGATCGATGCGTTGAATTTCACCATGCTGCATGATGACGGACAACACGTTGAGGGGCTTGAAGGAGCCGATGTGGTTTTGGTTGGAGTCTCGCGGACATCGAAGACGCCGACCTCTATCTACCTGGCTAACCGCGGAGTCAAAACAGGCAATGTGCCGCTAGTTCCGAGTGTGCCAGTGGCGCCTGCCGTAGAGAGGCTCACGCGGCCGCTGGTCGTGGGATTGTATGCCAGTCCTGAGCGCATTGTGCAGATCCGCGAAAACCGGTTGCTCGGGCTGAAAGCTCATCGCGATGACGATCAATACATCGATAAGACCGCAGTCGCCGAGGAAGTTTCCTTTTCGCGGCGGCTGTGCGCCAAGCACAACTGGCCGACAATCGACGTGACACGGCGCTCAATCGAGGAGACGGCCGCGGCGGTCATGCGCCTCTTAAGTGAACGGCGTCGCCAACCGGTAACGTGACCTATGGCCCTTTGGCTTGCTCCGCAGCCTCTTGTGCTTGCTTCCAAGAGCGACATTCGCGGGAAAATGCTGGCGGCCGCCGGTTTGCGATTCGACATCCGCCCATCGCAGATCGATGAGAACGCCGTTGAGGTCGAATCCGGCGTTGTTGATGCGGCCGCCATAGCCCGCCATTTGGCACGCGCCAAGGCTGAGGCGGTAGCCGCTTCTTTGCCCGGCCGATTGGTGCTGGGCGCCGATCAGACCTTGGCAATCGGTGTCAAGCGTCTGCGCAAGCCTGTGGATCGTGCGGAGGCGGCTGAACAATTGCGGACACTGCGTGGCATGACTCACGAACTTCACTCGGCCCTTGCATTGGTGCGCGATGAAGAAATGCTCTTTAGTTGCATTGATACTGCCCGACTCACGATGCGCGATTTCTCCGACCGCTTTCTTGATGATTACCTCGATATGGCTGCAGATACGGTGATGAGCAGCGTCGGCGGATATCAACTGGAAGGCATCGGCATTCACTTGTTTGAGCGAGTGGAAGGCGACTACTTCACTATTCTCGGTCTGCCGCTTTTACCCCTGCTTGGCTTTCTACGGCAGAACAAGCTTCTCGACGGCTGACCGATGTTTGTCCTCGGCCTCACCGGTTCGCTTGGCATGGGAAAGTCCGCCACTGCGAAAATGTTTGCCGAAGAAGGTATTCCGGTGCACGACGCGGACGCCGCCGTTCACGATCTCTACGAGGGTGCGGCGGCGCCAGTCATCGAGGCAGCGTTTCCGGGTACTACCGCGGCTGGGAAGGTCGATCGGGATAAACTGGCCCAAAGGGTGCTTGGCGACAGCGCTGCGCTCGAAAAACTCGAAGCAATCGTACACCCGTTGGTTCGCCGCGCCGAGCAGGCTTTTCTCGACGAGGCCGTGCGCAAGGGCGCGCGTGTGGCCGTTCTCGATATCCCGTTACTATTCGAAACCGGCGGCGACGCGCGTTGTGATGCGGTAGTGGTTGTTTCTGCACCGCTCAAAATTCAGCGTGCCCGTGCGCTCGAGCGATCCGGTATGACGGAGCAGAAATTCGCTGCCATTCTCGTGAAACAAATGTCGGACGCCGAAAAGCGCGCGCGGGCGGATTTCGTGGTGGATACATCCAAGGGATTCAATGTCGCGCGCACTCAAGTACGTGATATTCTCGCCCGCATTGCTACAATGCCTAAACGACGCAAGTGATTCTGCCAAAATTCTTCATGCGCGAGATCGTTCTCGATACCGAAACCACCGGCCTCGATCCTAGCCAAGGTCATCGTATTGTTGAGCTTGGGTGCATTGAGCTCTTGAACGGCATTCCGACAGGATCGACGTTCCACGCCTATATTAATCCCGAGCGCGATGTGCCGCCTGAGGCTTTTGCAGTGCATGGCTTATCGGCAGAGTTTTTGAAGGAACACAAGCGATTTATCGATATCGCGGATCAATTTCTCGCCTTCGTCGGTGATGCACCATTGGTGATCCACAATGCCGCTTTCGATCACGCTTTTCTCTGTGCCGAGCTAAAGCGCGCTGATCGCGCCGTGATCCCACGAGAGCGGCTGGTTGATACGTTGTTATTGGCGCGACGTAAGCATCCGGCAGGTCCCAACCGGCTTGACGATTTGTGTGCAAGGTATGGCATCGACAATTCGCGTCGTACGAAGCACGGCGCGTTGCTCGATGCCGAGATTCTTGCCGAGGTTTACGTCGAACTGATAGGGGCGCGCCAGGCGCAACTCAGTCTTGCTGAGAGCGATGCTCGTCGAACGAATGGATCGGAGAGTTTTATTATTATTCGCGAACGGCCCGAGCCGCTCGCGCCACGGCTGAGCGAAGCCGACATCGCAGCGCATCGCGAATTTGTGATCGGATTGGGAGAGAGAGCTTTGTGGCTTAACTATGTGCGGCAGAAGCAGGCGCCGGTTGAGCCTGCGCCATTTTCTGACGGTACAGGCTGACGAAATCCACCGGATCAAGCAGTAATGGCGGAAAGCCGCCATTGCGGACGGCGGTCGCGATGATTTCCCGCGCGAACGGGAACAGCAGCCGCGGGCACTCGATAAGTACGACCGGGTTCAGGCTTTCTTGCGGGACATTGCGAAGTCGGAATACACCAGCGAACTCCAATTCGAAGCGAAAAAGCAGGGTCCCAGCCGCTTCCGCCTTGCCTTCGAGCTTGATACCGACCTCGACATCGGTATCAGAGACCGGCTTGGCGCCGACGTTAATCTGAATGCCGATTTGCGGCTGCTCCTGGCGCGGGACCAGCGACTGCGGCGCATTGGGATTCTCGAATGAAAAGTCCTTGATATATTGAGATACAACGGTGAGCTGTGGCTGCGTGTCTTGCGCCGCGGTTTGCCCGGGACCGCCATTCGTCGTTGTCATAAACACTCCTGGCGCGCGGCGTGCTTGCCGGCGTGGCGTTGGCTAACATAGGGTCTCCCAGCCGACAAGGACGGTATCGCTCTGCACCGAATGACTTTTTTCGAAAACTCGTGGTCAGCTGAACGAAGGGGAGCCATCGTCCGAAGAACGGCGCAGCGGAAGGTCGACAGCGTCACCGTGTCTGCACTGGCGCGAGCTCAGAGCCCGTCCACTGCGTTGGCGATGACGGGAAGAACAAAGCCCGGCCGGTTATAAATCACGGAACTAAAAGCGGAATCGGGCGAGCGGAACGGGGAACTTCAATAACCCACCCGATGGACGCTGTCGCGCATCGCAGGACATGGTTAGTGCAAAGTTGAAATTAGCGGGCAGGACGACGTTGAACATAGGCGCAAATGAAGGCCACCAGTTCCCCAATAGCGCGGCCCTCGGACGCATGGCACCCATTTTGCCACATTCATCAGCGTTTCTCTGTCTTGGCGATGTTGGCCTTGGCCTTCCGATCGTCTAAGGTCCGGTTGAGAGAGCGAATGGCGCCGTAGCTTTGTGGCGCGAAAGGTCCGATCCCTGGGATTGGTGCTGCCACGGATGCAAGAGCGGTGGGCCAGCTGCTCAGCCAACCGGGAGGCGAGGGTCGGAAGGCCGATCCGGCCAATTCGCCGTGTACGGTAGCCGAAAGCATGCGAGACGTGTTCGACATCTACACCATCATTTTCCTCGCGCTCGCAGTTTTCATCTTCCTGCGATTGCGCAGCGTGCTGGGCCAGCGCACAGGCCGGGAACGTCCACCTTACGATCCCTATTCCGCCCGCGAGCCCGTACGACCTGCGGCAGAAAAAGTAGTTTCGCTTCCGAATCGCGCGGCAGAAGTGGCCGCACCCAAGCCGACTGAGCAAACGGCTTCTGGCGAACGCTGGAAGGGAATTGCCGAACCAGGCTCGGCTGTCGCGACCGGTCTCGATGCCATCGTTGCTGCTGACCCCAATTTTGACGCCCAGCATTTTCTCACCGGTGCGCGGACTGCATACGAAATGATCGTAAATGCCTATGCCGATGGCGATCGCCGCACATTGAAGAATTTGCTCGGCCGCGAAGTATACGATGGTTTTGAAAGTGCAATCAGCGAACGTGAGAAACGCGGCGAGACTGTTGAAAGCCGATTTGTGTCTATCGACAATGCGGATATCGCCGGCGCCGAATTACGCGGACGCAACGCGCAAATTACCGTTCGTTTCCAGTCCAAGCTTGTATCGGTGACACGCGACAAGAATGGCGACGTGATTGACGGCAACGCCGAGCGCGTGACTGATATAACCGATATCTGGACGTTCGCGCGCGACGTAAGTTCGCGCGATCCGAACTGGAAATTGCTTGCCACGGAGGCCGGGCAGTAAGCGCATGCGGCTGATGGGGGGTCCTTTACCGGCCAGGTTCGGGGTAATTTTCTTGTTGATCGCGGCAACGAGCACGGCCGCGAATGCCTGGAGCCTTCGCAATGCGAAGCTGGAGGGATTGTCATTTGCCGCACTCGATGGCTGGAAAGATGATGACCACGCGGCCGCGTTCGCGACGTTTGTGAAAAGTTGTCGCGCCATTCTCAATGCAAACAAGACGATGCGTTCAGCGCGGCCGATTCTGGGCGGACTGTTCAAGACGTGCGAACGCGCCGCGGCAGCCGGCGAGCTCGATCGCGATCGCGCACGGGCTTTCTTTGAGAACAACTTTAAACCGGTGCGGGTCAAGCCTGGCGGCCAGAACGAAGGTTTCTTCACGGGATACTACGAGACCGAGGTAGATGGCTCTCGCTTTCCAAGCGATGAGTATACAGTGCCGATCTATTCAGCTCCGGCCGAGACGGTCAGGCGCCGGCAAAGCAAGGTGTTCGCCGATCTTGATCGCACCAAGATTGAGGACGGCGCCTTGGCCGGGAAGGAACTGGAAATCTGTTACGTCAAGAGTCCGATTGACGCCTTCTTCGCGCAGATCCAGGGATCCACCCGTATCAAGCTCGACAGCGGCAAGCTCCTGCGACTGAACTACATTGCAAGCAACGGCATGCCATATACGCCGGTCGGAAAATTCCTCATCGAGCGCGGCATTGTCTCCAAAGAAGAAATGTCAATGGACAAGATCCGCGAGTTTATGGAAACCAATCCGGAGGAGGGCAAAGCACTGCGGCGCAAGAACCGTTCCTTCGTTTTCTTCCAGGAAACTCCTCTGAGTCCAGGCGACGAATGCATTGGCGCTCAAGGCGTGCCACTGAGTGCGGGGCGCTCGTTGGCCGTGGATAAACGCATTCACGTCTATGGCACGCCGATCTGGGTGGAGGCCGATCTGCCGATCGAGAACGAAAAGCCCGAAACCCGGTTTCGGCGCTTGCTGTTTGCGCAGGATACGGGCTCCGCGATCGTCGGTCCCGCGCGGGCCGATATCTACTTTGGCCACGGCGAGGAGATCAGTCACATTGCCGGCCGAATCAAGCAGAACGGACAATTTGTGATGCTCGTCCCGCTGAACGTGGCGATAGGCGGGACCGGGGCGAAAACCCCGCTTCCAAAATCACGACCCGAGATGACGGTCACAGCGGCGGCTCGATCCGCTACCGAAACGACCGGGACCGTACCGGCGCCGATGCCCAGGCCTCGGCCATGAGACCATGAATTCCCGCGACGGCAAGCGTCGCCGCGCCCTTTCTCCGGAAGAACGCGTGCTATGGGCGGCGGTCACCAAAACGATAGTCCCATTGGAGGATGCTTCCGCAGGACACGAAGACGACGCGGCCGAAACTGCAGCTCCTAGCCGATCCCCTTCGTTGTCCGCGAGGTTTATGCGGATCGGGACTATCGTTTCAGAAAACAGGCTTCCTCCACTCGCGCCGCTCGGTCGCCGCCTGAAGAAGCGTGTGGGCCGCGGCAAAGAAACGATCGACGGTCGCCTCGATCTGCACGGACTGACGCAAAGTCAGGCACATGCGGCGCTGCTGCATTTCCTTCGGTCAGCAAGTGCGCGGGGCGCACGATTGGTGTTGGTCATCACCGGCAAGGGCGCCCGTGCAGGGCAAGGCGAACGGGGCGTCCTCAAGCGTGCGGTGCCGCAATGGCTGAGCCTTCCGGAATTTCGCGCATTCGTCATCGGTTACGAGGAAGCACAGGTGGCCCATGGCGGGGAGGGAGCGCTTTACATTCGAATACGTCGCACGCGCGGGTGAACGTCGCGCCTACCTCAAAGGATAAATCGGCTCAGATCAGCGTTGGCGGCGAGATCGCCAATGTGCTTCTGCACGTACGCGGCATCAATCTTCACGGTTTCGCCGGACCGGTCAGGGGCAGCGAACGACACCTCATCGAGGACCCGTTCCATCACGGTTTGAAGACGCCGGGCGCCGATATTCTCGACGCTGGCATTTACGGCCACCGCGATGTCGGCAATGGCATCAATTGCGTCCTCGCCGAACTCAAGCGTCACGCCTTCGGTATTCAACAACGCCACATATTGCTTGATTAGCGACGCTTCAGGCTCGGTAAGAATGCGGCGGAAATCGTCACGGGTCAGAGCCTTGAGCTCGACGCGGATCGGGAGGCGCCCCTGCAATTCGGGCAATAGATCCGACGGCTTCGAGATGTGAAACGCCCCGGACGCGATAAAGAGAATATGGTCGGTTTTCACCGGGCCGTGCTTTGTGTTGACGGTGGTTCCTTCGATCAGCGGCAGCAAGTCGCGCTGCACGCCTTCACGCGATACGTCGGCGCCTCGCAGTCCTTCACGTCCGGTGATCTTGTCGATCTCGTCGAGAAACACGATTCCGTTCTGCTCGACCGCGCGTATCGATTCCTGCACAAGCTGATCATTATCGAGCAGCTTGTCGGATTCTTCATTCACCAGGATGTCATGTGATTCCTCGACGGTGACCCGGCGGGTCTTGGTACGGCCACCGCCGAGCTTTCCGAAAATGTCGCCAAGATTGATGGCGCCCATCTGCGCTCCGGGCATACCGGGAATTTCAAACATCGGCATGCTGGCACCGCCCGCCTGCACCTCGACCTCTATTTCCTTGTTGTTGAGTTCGCCGCTGCGCAGTTTTTTCCGAAAACTTTCGCGCGTCGCAGGACTTGATCCCGGACCAACAAGCGCGTTGAGCACCCGCTCTTCGGCCGACTGCTCCGCGCGCGCTTGCACGTCCTTTCGTTTCCGCTCGCGGACCAACGTAATGCCGATCTCGAGCAGATCGCGAACGATTTGCTCGACATCGCGTCCAACATAGCCAACTTCAGTAAATTTCGTAGCCTCGACCTTGAGAAAAGGCGCGCCGGCCAGCCTGGCAAGCCGGCGGGAAATTTCGGTCTTGCCAACCCCGGTTGGGCCAATCATCAAAATATTTTTTGGCAGAACCTCCTCGCGCAGCTTCTCGTCGAGCTGCAGCCTCCGCCACCGGTTGCGCAGTGCAATCGCGACCGCGCGTTTTGCATCGCCTTGGCCGACGATATAGCGGTCAAGTTCAGAAACGATTTCGCGGGGAGAGAAGTCGGTCATATGTTTCGCACCATCAAGAGAGCGCACCCGTCCGGCGTGTCGAGGAGCCAGCGCTTTCGAAACCCGGCCTTTTCGTACGCTCGGATCGCGCGTGCATTGGCGGGATCGGGGTCAGTCACGACGCGCGGCGTCCCTCCGGCCAACAAGCGATCGGTGAAGGCCCGAATAAAAGCGGAACCGTGTCCGCAATCCAGCATGTCAGCTTCGCCGATGAATTGATCAATGCCAAGCGTACCCGCGGGCTGCGGGTCTATTTGGCCATTGTCCCAACACGCAAGACCGTAGCATTGCAAATAGGCGAACGGTCGGCTGCCGTGTGAGGCGATGAACTGATCCATAGCCGGGTGATCGAGGTCGTCCCGGACGAGGGCGAATTGCTCTTCGGGATTGCCCCACCACCGAGCAACGTGCGGTTCGCCGAGCCAACCGCGAACGAGCGGCAGGTCGGCGGACGTCATCGGACGAAACTCGTACATGCGGCGCTTTATAGTTAGGTGCTTTTCAACGTCTCAATCGTGACGTTGCGGTTGGTGAACACGCAAATCTCGGCAGCGATATCAAGCGATTTCCGGACAATTGCCTCGGCATCGAGCGGGCCATCAAGCAGGGCCCGCGCTGAGGCGAGCGCGTAATTACCGCCCGAACCGATGCCCATGACTCCGTTTTCAGGCTCAAGCACATCGCCCGTGCCCGTGAGCACCAGGGAAACGTTCGTATCTGCGACGATCATCATTGCTTCGAGACGACGCAAGTATCGATCGGTGCGCCAATCCTTCGCGAGCTCGACGGCGGCGCGCGTCAGCTGCCCGGGGTATTGCTCAAGTTTGGCCTCCAGGCGCTCAAACAGCGTGAAAGCGTCGGCAGTTGTGCCGGCAAACCCGCCGATCACCTCGCCCTTGCCGAGGCGGCGCACTTTTTTGGCATTGGATTTGACAATAGTTTGCCCGATCGAAACCTGGCCATCGCCGCCGATCACTACGCTGCCGGTCTTGCGGACGGTAAGAATGGTCGTGCCGTGCCAGGAGGGAAGCTCTTTCGATGACATATGGTTAAAAGCCCCGCGATCTGCCTCATCTAGGCATGCTTCGGCGCGTTTGCAAACCGCCGGATGTGGCGAATCCGACAGACCCTTGATAAAAGACGAGTGCCAACAAGGATAGTCGGGCGATGCGCAGCGGTTCAGTAAAGCGCAAGACGAAAGAAACCGAAGTCGAGGTCAAACTTGACCTCGACGGGGCAGGTCGCGCGTCAGTCGCGACCGGGATCGGATTTCTCGATCACATGCTTGATCTGTTGGCGCGTCATTCGCGCATTGATATTACAGTGAAGGCCAAGGGTGATCTGCACATCGATCACCATCACACGACGGAAGACGTTGGCATCGCGCTCGGCCAGGCGGTGAAACAAGCCCTCGGCGACATGAAAGGCATCACGCGCTATGCCGATGTGCATGTGCCCATGGATGAGGCGCTGACGCGCGTCGCCATTGATATTTCCGGTCGACCCTTTCTTGTGTTCAAGGCCGAATTCGTGCGCGACAAGATTGGCGAATTCGACACTGAACTGGTCCAAGAATGGCTCCAGGCTTTCGCTATGAATGCCGGCATCACGCTGCATGCCGAAACCTTGTACGGCACCAACGATCACCACATCGCGGAGTCATGTTTTAAAGCACTGGCCCGCGCCTTGCGAGCAGCTGTCGCCATCGATCCGTGCGCGAAGGATGAAATACCTTCCACTAAAGGTTCGCTCGGCGGGTGACTCGATAACCGGCGCGGTTGCGGCGTCGTTACCCGGAACTGTTCGCGGGATGCACGGCGCAATAGATATAGATGACAGGACCAGAACGATGCCTACCTACACAGTTCATGCGCCGCCGCCACGAGAAGACGAGACAACGAGCGTTCCCGAGCGCTTCGTGTTCGTGCGCGATGGTTTCCACTTCTGGGCTTTTTTCCTGGCGCCGTTGTGGCTCCTTCTGCACCGCCTGTGGCTCGCATTTGTGATTTACGTCTTTGGCTTAGGCCTGATCGGTATCGGCCTCGCGCTGCTGCGTGCCCCGGGCACTGCGCAATTTCTTGCAGCATTTGTGATCGCTCTCTTCACGGGCTTTGAGGCCCCCACCATCTGGCGATGGACTCTGACGCGCCGCGGCTGGCGCACGCTCGGCTTCGTCGTCGGCGAGGACGCTGAAATTGCCGAACAGCGCTTTTTCTCGGAATGGACAAAGCGCGCAGCAAACTCACCCACGAACGGTTCATCGGTCGACTCAACGTACTCGCCGCCGGTGCGGCGCGGGCCATCCTCGTCCTCTGACGTGATCGGATTGTTTCCGGAGCCGGGAGCTCAGCGGTGAGCGTTGCTATCGTAGATTACGGTTCAGGCAATCTGCATTCGGCCGCGAAGGCTTTTGAGCGCGCCGCGCGCGAAAGCGGGCATGAGCAGCCGATCGCAGTCACCGGCGATTCTGAAGTGGTTGCGCGCGCTGACCGTATTGTGCTGCCCGGAGTTGGCGCGTTCGCCGATTGCCGGCGCGGCCTTGATGCAATTCCGGGCATGGTCGACGCGCTGGAGCGGAGTGTCCGAAAAAAGGGCACGCCTTTCTTCGGCATCTGCGTCGGCATGCAACTGATGGCGGAACGCGGACGCGAATATCGGATGACGCCGGGCTTGGGCTGGGTGCCAGGCGAAGTCGATCGCATTACGCCGTCGAATCCCGAGCTGAAGATTCCACATATGGGGTGGAACACCCTGAACATGCTCAAAGCTCATCCGCTACTCGATGGGATTCCGCTCGGGCCGCGGGGACTGCATGCATATTTCGTCCATTCATACGAGTTGAAAACCACTGAGGATCAAGACCTCGTGGCCCAGGCGGACTACGGCGGCCCGCTTACGGCCGTCGTTGGCCGCGACAACATGATCGGGACCCAATTCCACCCGGAAAAGAGTCAGCGCCTGGGCCTCGCGCTGATCGCAAATTTCTTGAAGTGGAAGCCGTGATTCTTTTTCCCGCCATCGATCTCAAGGAGGGAATCGCCGTTCGGCTGGAGCAAGGCGATATGGCTCGTGCCACAATTTTCCACCGGGATCCCGCCGCGCAGGCGCACGCCTTCGAGCAACAGGGCTTTCAGCATCTGCACATCGTCGACCTGGATGGCGCCTTTGCCGGCAAGCCAATGAACGCAGCCGCTGTCGACAGAATTCTCGAAACGGTGAGCGTCCCTGTCCAGCTCGGCGGCGGCATTCGCGACACCGCCACGGTCGAGAGTTGGCTGGATAAAGGCATTTCGCGCGTCATTATCGGCACAGCGGCGGTTCGCGATCCACCGTTCGTCAAACAAGCTGCCCGCGACTTTCCCGGCCGCATCGTGGTGGGCCTGGACGCGCGCGACGGCAGGGTCGCCGTTGAAGGTTGGGCGGAAACATCGCAATTGTCCGCGCTCGACATAGCTCGACGGTTCGAGGACGTAGGCGTGTCTGCGATCATATATACGGACATCGCGCGGGACGGCATGCTTCAGGGGCTCAACCTGGACGCCACCATTGCGCTGGCCGACGAAGTGAGTATTCCCGTGATCGCCTCCGGGGGCGTCGCGTCGATCGAGGACATCAAGGCCCTGGTCGCGCCGCGCGCAAGAAAACTTGCCGGAGCCATCGTGGGCCGCGCCCTTTATGACGGGCGGGTCGATGCTGCGGAAGCGCTTAACCTGATCCGGACTGCGAGGCCTACCGCCTGATGTTCAAAGTCCGCGTCATCCCTTGTCTTGATGTGAAAGATGGCCGCGTGGTCAAGGGCGTGAATTTCGTCAATCTCCGCGACGCCGGGGATCCCGCGGAGGCGGCGGTTGCCTATGATTCGGCGGGAGCGGACGAGCTTTGCTTTCTTGACATCACCGCGAGCCATGAAAAGCGTGAAACTATCTATGATGTCGTGACCCGCACAGCTGAAGCATGCTTCATGCCGCTTACTGTCGGCGGCGGGGTGCGCACTGTCGACGATATTCGGAAGCTCCTGACCTGCGGTGCCGATAAGGTATCTATCAATACCGCGGCGGTTAATCGGCGCGGCTTTGTGAAGGAGGCGGCGGAGAAATTCGGCGATCAATGCATCGTGGTGGCAATCGATGCCAAGAAAGTTTCCAGGCCTGGCGAAAAGGACCGTTGGGAAATTTTCACGCACGGGGGGCGAAACCCGACCGGGCTCGACGCAATTGATTACGCAAGGGAAGTCGTTGCGCTGGGAGCGGGAGAAATTCTGCTGACCTCCATGGATCGCGACGGCACCAGGCTTGGCTACGACCTGCCGCTTACGCGCGCGATAGCGGATGCCGTGACGGTGCCGGTCATTGCCTCCGGTGGCGTGGGCAGTCTTGAGCACATGGTCGAGGGAATTCGCGACGGCCATGCAACTGCGGTGCTGGCAGCCTCCATTTTTCACTTCGGCGAGCATAGCGTGCGCGAGGCCAAGGCCTTTATGGCCAAAGCTGGCCTGCCGATGCGGCTCGATCCCTGACTGCAACAGTGCTATGAGCCGCCGAAAGGGGCCGTCATGAGCAAGTTTACGCTGGCCGATCTGGAAAAGCTGATTCACGAGCGGGTCAAAGCCAGCGCGGCGGAGTCCTATACCCGGACCTTGATCGACAAAGGCGTGGCGCATTGCGCCAAGAAGCTTGGAGAGGAGGCAATCGAAACCGGTCTTGCCGCCGTCCAGGAAGACAAAGAGCGGCTGATCGCCGAAGCAGCAGATCTGCTTTATCATCTGCTCGTGCTGCTTGAAGCGCGCGGCGTCGCGTTATCGCAGGTCGAGGCAGCGCTGGAGAAACGAACGGCAAGAAGCGGGCACGAGGAGAAGGCGTCACGCCCGCGCAGCTAGTCGAATGATGGAACAACGCACCGAAGAAAATCTGTCACCCTACCGCAATTTTACGCGCGCGGAGTGGGCGATGTTGCGCGAAGACACTCCCATGACCCTGGCCCCGGAAGAGGTCACGCGTCTTCGTTCGCTGCACGATCGGCTGGATATGGCGGAGGTCGAAGAAATCTATTTGCCACTGTCGCGATTGCTCTCAATGTATGTGGCGGCGACACAGCGGCTTTTCCGGGCACAGCAGCGTTTCCTCGGAACCGAGGATGCCAAAATGCCGTATATCATCGGCGTCGCAGGTTCCGTCGCGGTTGGGAAGTCGACCACAGCGCGCGTCCTGCAAGCCTTGTTGGCGCGCTGGCCGAATGTGCCCAAGGTCGACCTGATCACAACCGATGGGTTTCTTTATCCGAACGCCGTTCTCGAACGCGAAGGCCTTATGGAAAAGAAGGGCTTTCCGGAAAGTTATGATCTGCCGGCGCTGTTGCGCTTTCTTTCCGACGTCAAGGCCGGCCGGCGTCCTGCAAGAGCACCGATCTACTCTCACTTGTTCTATGACGTCATGTCGAACCAATCGATCGAGGTCGACAGGCCGGACATACTCATCGTCGAAGGCTTAAACGTGCTGCAAACCGGTCGCTTGCCGAAGGATGGCAAGGCGATTCCCTTCGTCTCGGATTTCTTCGACTTCTCGGTCTATCTCGACGCCGACGAGGAGGTGCTCAAGGCCTGGTACGTGGATCGCTTCCTGACTTTGCGCGGAACCGCATTCCGTGATCCAAAATCGTACTTTCACCGTTATTCGAGCTTGTCCGATCAGGAGGCGATCGAAACCGCATCGTCGATCTGGTCGCGCATCAACCTGGTCAACCTGCACGAAAATATTCTGCCGACGCGACAACGGGCCGACCTCATCCTGAAGAAAGATGAAAGCCACCTCGTCGAGAATGTCTCGTTGCGGAAACTATGAGTCGGGCCACCAACGCAGGCCTTAAGCCGCGCGGCGGCTGAGATCGAAATGCTCGAAATAGCGTCTCTTGATGGCCGACACCGGAAGCACGATCAGCACGTCCGTGGTGCCGAACTCGTAGTCAACGACAGCGCCATCACCGATGTATGCTCCGAGGCGTAGATACCCCTTAATCAGCGGCGGCAGCGCCCGCAACGCATCCTTGGCATCGATGGCTTCCTTCGCCGTGCGATTCATTTCGACGTAGCGCTCTGACAAAGCTCGAGCGCGCCATGGCTCCGGCGCTGCCGCATAATGATGCAAGAACGAAAGAGGCAGTGCGAGGCGCTTGGGGTCGGTCTCGTCAAGGCTTGCGCATCCGAACATTACATCGCAGCGGTTCTGCAGGAAGTACGCATGGATGCCATGCCAAAGGAGTTCGACCGTACGTTTGTTGCGGTAAGGGGCAAGCACGCAGGAACGGCCAAGCTCGAGAAATTGCAGATGACGATGGCGCGCGATCAGTGATCCGATGTCGAATTCTCCCGCCGTGTAAAAGCCTCCGTATTCTTCGGCCAGCGGCTGGCGGAGCAACCGGTATGTACCGACGACAGCCGGCCGGTTGAGCGCATTTCTGTCCCGTGCAGCGTGGTCGAGAACCAACAAGTGGTCGCAGATTGCGTCATAGCCATCGATGTCACGACGTGCGAACAATCGCCCCGGGTTCGGGATGGCCGCGCCTTCCTGGTAAAAAACGTGGTAACGCAGCTTCTGCGCCTGCCGCACCTCGGCCGCGGTCTGCGCGAGCCTGACCTCGAGGGAGCCGACGCGGCCAAGGGTTTGGGACGGCCGGTGAACACGGGCGGCCCAAGCTTGCAATCCGCCATAGGCCTGGAGCGACGGGATTATGCCAGGGACGCCAAGGCCGCCGGGCGCCGGGCGAAACCGCTCAAACAGGCTACGCTGCGGGTGAAGAGAAGCGCGGGTGACCATGGGGTTCAGGTCCTTTCGGCATGAATGCGCCAAAACCCTTTGTTTGGCTTCATTTCCGAACTCGCGAATCAGCGATGAATCGCTGACGTGCCCCTACATCACGGACTGACCACGGAATTATGACAGTGTGGGGAAAGCTGCGTCAGGCTGCAAGCGGTTTGCGGGCACGGGGCGTGGCCAATCAAGAACTTCGCTGGGCCGCGATCGCGTGGTTTCATCAAGATGCTATCCAGTCGCACGTTTCGATTGCCTTGGTTAAGGCGAGGTAAAACTTGTAGCGGTCGTGTGGTAAGTCACGCCGCTCGGCGCAGCATGAAGCGGGCGGGATAAGCACGCGAGAGAGCCATTTCGCCGGTTTCGAGCGGCTGCCGCAATGAATCGAGGACCTGGCCCGAGAATTCCGGCAGCTCGTCGAGGAAGAGGACACCGTTGTGCGCCAGTGAGATCCCGCCGGGTCGCGCGCGCAGACCACCACCTACGAGAGCGGACATTGATGCGGAATGATGCGGCGAGTGCGAAAAGGTCGCTCAGCAGCTTCACCGTTCTGGGTGAGCTTGGTCTCGGCGCCATCCCGCACGATGGGCCGATCGCTGCCATAAGTCCGAACGCGATCGGCAGATCGTAATGACTTTCTTCTTTCGGCAGATCGGCGGGGGCGAGATTGACGGTGATGCGGCTGACAGGAAGCGCAAGGCCGGAAGCAATGAGCCAGAACGCACGTGCTCCTTGGCCTCCGACACAGCTTTGTCCGGCAGCCCGACGATGGTGAAGGCGGGCAGGCCGGGCGCCACCTGCACCTGCACGCCCACGGCACGGGCCTCGATTCCCTCAAAGGCGACTGTTGCGACCCGCTGAACCATACAACCATCCCGGC
>DASXST010000033.1:0-7260 GCA_036505835.1 Pseudolabrys sp.
GCAGAACGCAGTGGTGTCGGCCGGCGTCGTGGAATCATCGGCGCAGCGCGTTCCGTTGCGCATAACCGGCGCCCTCGATGGCGCCAAGGCTGTCGCCGAAACGCCGGTCGAAGCGAACGGGCGCGTGTTTCGGCTCGGCGATATTGCGACGGTCACGCACGGTTTTGCGGACCCTCCGGAGTTCTTGGTTCGTCAGAAAGACAAGCCGGCCATCGGCATCGGGGTCGTGATGGCGAAAGGCGCCAATATTCTTGACCTTGGCCCGGCTGTTAACAGCGCCACAGCCGAATTTATGGCTGCGGTCCCGCACGGATTCAATCTTGAGCAGATCGCCGATCAGCCGGCCGTGGTGGAGCACGCGGTCGGAGAATTCGTGCATTCCTTCATAGAGGCACTGGCAATCGTGCTATTCGTCAGCTTCGTTGCGCTGGGATGGCGCACCGGCATTGTCGTAGCCTTGTCGGTCCCGCTGGTGCTGGCGATCGTGTTCATCGTCATGAACGCCATGGGACTCGATCTCCACCGGATTACGCTCGGTGCATTGATTATCGCCCTCGGTTTGCTGGTCGATGACGCGATCATCGCCGTTGAGATGATGGTGGTGAAAATCGAGCAGGGGTGGGACCGCGTGCGCGCGGCCTCGTTTGCCTGGGAATCCACCGCATTTCCCATGTTGACGGGGACGCTGGTGACCGCGGCGGGCTTCCTCCCCATCGGCTTTGCCAATTCATCGGTCGGCGAATATGCCGGCGGCATCTTCTGGGTGGTCGCGATCGCCCTCGTCGCATCGTGGCTGGTCGCGGTCGTGTTCACCCCGTATCTCGGCGTCAAGCTGCTGCCAGCTCTCAAGAAGCTCGGCCACCGGCACGATCCCCATGCGATTTACGAGACCCGCTTTTATCGCGCGCTACGCCGGGTCATCGAGTGGTGCGTCAAGCGACGCGTGACCGTGATGCTCGCAACGGTCGGCGTCTTTGTGTTGTCGATCGTTGGCTTCGGCCATGTCCAGCAGCAATTCTTTCCGTTGTCCGAACGGCCCGAGCTGTTCTTCCAGCTGAGGCTTCCTGCGGGAACGTCGATCGGTACGACGCTCGACTCGGTAAAGCGGGCCGAATGGCTGCTCAAAGGCGACAAGGATATCACGACATATACCGCCTACATCGGGCAGGGGTCGCCGCGGTTCTGGCTCGGACTTAATCCCCAGCTGCCAAACGAATCCTTTGCCGAGATCGTTATTGTCTCGAAGGACGTCGAGGCGCGTGAACGGATCAAGGAGCGGATCGAGAAAGCCGTTGCCGACGGGGCGTTGTCGGAAGCACGCGTGCGCGTTGACCGGTTCAATTTCGGGCCGCCGGTTGGTTTTCCGGTCCAGTTCCGCGTTATTGGTCCAGATGCGAAGAAAGTCCGCGACATCGCCTACCAGGTCCGGGAGGTCATGCGCGCCAACAACGAGGTAATCGACCCGCATCTCGACTGGAACGAGCAAGCCCCGTATCTGAAACTTGTTGTCGACCAGGACCGCGTCCGCGCCCTGGGAATGACGCCCCAGGACATTTCGAAGTCGCTGGGCATGCTGCTTTCGGGCGTGAAAATCACCACGGTCCGCGACGGCATCGAGAAAGTCGAAGTGGTGGGCCGGGCAGTTCCCGCGGAGCGGCTCGATCTTGCCCATATCGGCGACCTGTCGATTTATTCGCGCAACGGAATCGCGGTTCCGCTCTCGCAGATTGCGAAAGTCGAATACGCGCATGAGGAACCGATCCTCTGGCGAATTAACCGTGACATGGCGATCACGGTGCGTGCCGACGTTGTCGACGGGGTCCAGCCGCCCGACGTCACCAATGCCATCTGGCCGAAGCTGCAATCGATCCGCGACCGCCTCGATCCCGGCTATCGAATCGAAATCGGCGGCGCTATTGAGGAGTCGGAGAAGGGCAATGCGTCCATCTACGTGTTGTTCCCCGTAATGATCGGCGTCATGCTCACGCTACTCATGATTCAGCTGCAAAGCATGTCCCGGCTCATGCTCGTATTCCTCACCGCGCCGCTTGGAATTATCGGAGCATCCTTGGGCCTGAATCTTGCAGCCAAGCCGTTCGGCTTTGTCGCATTGCTCGGTCTGATCGCGCTTGCCGGCATGATCATGCGCAATGCGGTAATTCTGGTCGATCAGATCGAATCGGACGTGAAGCAGGGATTGACGCGTGGCGAGGCGATTGTCGAAGCAACCGTCAGGCGGGCGCGTCCCGTTGTCCTCACGGCGTTGGCCGCCATTCTCGCCATGATTCCCTTGTCGCGCTCGGCTTTTTGGGGACCGATGGCGATCACGATTATGGGCGGCCTGTTCGTTGCAACGTTTTTGACGTTGCTGTTCCTGCCCAGTCTGTATGCGTTGTGGTATCGTAAGCGGCTTGACGAGCGCGGCGACGAGGCGGGCGAGCTGTCATCCGCCTTGCAAGGCATGCAACGATCCGGCGGGATTCCAGTTGCGGTTGCCGCCGAATGAGAAGGAAAGGCTGGGACTTTGAATGAGCTACATAACTGAACATGTCGAAACAGACGTTCGAGAGAGGATTCTCATCGTTGCCGAACGCCTATTTCGCGAAATCGGCTACCAGAAGACGACCGTAGCGGACATCGCCAAGGGTCTTCAGATGAGCCCGGCCAACGTCTATCGTTTTTTCGATTCCAAGAAGTCGATTAACGCCGGCGTCGCGCGGAAGCTGATGGGGCAGGTCGAGCAAGCGTCACAGGCTATTGCCACAAGCCGGGGAAGTGCCGCGGGCCGGCTGCGCAAGCTGCTGACAACAGTGCATCAAATGAATTCAGACCGCTATGTAGGCGACTCCAAAATGCACGAAATGGTCGCCTGCGCGATGGAAGAGAATTGGGATGTTTGCCGGGCGCATATGGAATTTATCACAGGCCAGATGGCGAATGTAATCGCGTCCGGCGTTGCCAGCGGCGAATTCCATGTGCGTGACGCCGCCACGGCAGCCCTGTGCACATGCACGGCGATGATTCGGTTTTTCCATCCACAATTGATTGCCGAATCGGCTAACAAGCCGGGTCCGACCCTCGATCAGATGATCGACTTCGTCATTGCGGGCCTGGGTGGGCCGGATTTGGCGCAGTAGGTCGCTGCTGCGGATCCGTATCGGGTCGATAACGGGTACGCTGGAACTCGGCTGTAGACGGGCGCCACGTTTCGGCGCAAAGATAGAAACGAAGCGTTAATCTCGCTGATACCGCGATGCTGCAGATCGTAATTTTGCTTGGCTGGGTGCTCGCTTTGGTCTTGGTGGCCTTTCTCGCCACCGAGTCGCTCAGGCATCGACGATGGGGCCGGCAAAGGAGAAAGCGGGCACTTCGCAGACAATTGAAATTCAAAAGGCACCATCACTTTGATCCCAAACGCGGCCGTTGGGTTCGAAACGACGACGGGTCCGTTGTGGTCGATGAAACCGCTGACGACCGACGGCTGGTTCTTATCCTGGTTGGATGCTTGCTGCTTATCGTCTGGGAGGGCTATTGGATTTCGGAGATTATCGAACGATTTTCCAGGGCCACCCACCCATTGCAACTGCCGTACGGGTTTCTGTTGTTCATGTTGGTTGGCGTGCCGCTCGCCGTCTACCTGTATTTTCGTCGGAGACTGCGCCGGTCGGCGCGGATCCCGATTTGAATGCGCCGCCGCCAAACCGGTGATTGCGACAGCTAGGCGTTGCTGAAGCAGCTCGATCGGACGGCCTTTGTTTCCCGTCACTGACGGCGTGCCTTAAAAATGATGCGCCGCAGGCGGCCTCCCAGCGACACTCCCTTGTTATTTTTGCCGTTTTAGGCATCCTCAAAAAGGGTGCATGTGAGTGCAGGTCAACATCGTGCAGTTGTTCACCACCGCCGAAGCAGCCGCCTATCTGCGCCTTAAGGAGCGGAAGATCTATGAAATGGTGGCCGAGGGAACAGTCCCGTGCACGAAGATCACCGGGCGCTGGCTATTTCCAAAAGCCGAACTCGACCACTGGCTTGCTGCCAGTATTTCGCGACCGGCGGGAACAGCGCGTCCCGAGCCGGCGCCGATCGTCAGTGGAAGTCATGATCCGCTGCTCGAATGGTCCCTGCGCGAGAGCGGCTCAGGCCTGGCGACGTTGGCGGTTGGCAGCGACGCAGGATTTTCTCGTTTCGCCGCCGGTGAGACGCTTGCTGCGGCAATCCACCTCCACGCCCTCGAAGATGCAAAGACCGACGCAAACATCGATGCCGTGAAAAGTCGCGGCGGAATGCAGGATGCGGTGGTGATCGCCTTTTGTCGGCGCGAACAAGGCCTGCTCGTTGCGCCAGGGAATCCATTGAATCTTGCTTCCATCAAAGACGTAAGCAGGACACACGCGCGCCTGGCTATGCGGCCGAAGGGTGCCGGCGCACAATTGCTGCTGTTGGCCTTGATGCATCGGGCCAAGATCTCGCTTGATCAACTTGTCGCGGTCACCCCTGCCTGCCCAACGGGCCCTGATATCGCGCAGGCAATTCGCGCCGGACATGCCGATACGGGAATCGCGACGCGCGGTGTTGCCAACGCCGCGGGCCTCGATTTCGTGCCCATCGTTTGGGAGCCGTTCGACCTGGTGATGCGCCAGCGCGATTATTTCCAGCCGCCGATGCAATCCCTTGTCAACTTCATGCATTCGGAAGCATTCAAAGCGCGCGCCCGCGAGTTAGGGGGCTACGACCTCAGTGTTACCAGTACGGTACGGTTTGTAAATTGATGACCGACGCGCAGGTTTGGCCGACGGAATTGCGCCTGCACAAGGATCGCAAAACTTTGACGGTTACATTCGACGGAGGTGAGAAGTTCGATCTGCCTTCCGAATATCTGCGCGTGAAAAGCCCAAGCGCGGAAGTGCAAGGGCATTCGGCTGAGGAACGGAAGACGGTGCCCGGAAAGCGTGATGTCGAGATTATCGAGGTGTTGCCGGTCGGCAATTACGCGGTCAGGCTCGTGTTCGACGATCTTCATTCGACCGGGATCTTCGATTGGAATTATCTGCTTGATCTCGGGCGCAATCACACCGCCTATTGGCAGGATTATCTCGACGAGCTCGCGGCTAAAAATCTGACCCGCGATCCGCCGGCTCGGCGCAAATAAGGCCGGGCGCTCATGCTCACGCTGCGCCAAATCGAAGTGATTCGCGCGATCATGGTGACCGGCACCGTTGGCGGTGCCGCAAGGCTCCTGAATGTTTCGTCGCCCGGCGTCAGTCGCGTGATGAAACACGCGGAGACGTCCGTCGGCGTCAAGCTATTCAGCCGCAGAGGCGGCCGTTACAGCCCGACCCCTCAGGCCAATGCCATCTTCAATCAAATCAATGGAGTTTATGATAAGGTCGAGGACCTGCAATTCGTAATCTCGCGGATCAAGCGCGGTGCCAACACCGAGCTCAAGATCGGCTCCGTGCCAAGCATTGCGAACGTCATGGTGCCCCGCGCCATTGCCGACCTGCGCAAGGCATTGCCGAATCTGCTGATCGAGGTCGATATTCTGAAGATCGAGGACGCCATCGACTACCTTTTGCTCGGCAAAGGCGAACTGGTAGCGTTGAGCTGCAAGCTCGATCACTCATTGCTCGCGATCGAGCCGCTGGCGCGGGGGCGACTCAAATGCATCGTGCCGGATGGCCATCCGCTGGCCCGCCGCGCGCGTGTAACAGCGGATGAGATCGTGAAATATCCATTGATTGGCGTAGATCCGAACGACCCCTATGGGCGGATCATGGCCGGGCTGTTCGCCAGTCACGACCTGCATTACGAAGTGACGATCCGCGCCCGTTTTGGATCGACAGTTTGTGCCCTGGTCTCGCACGGTCTCGGCATTGCCATTGTTGACGAGTTCACCCTGGCTGCCGACCAGTGGCCGCGACTGCGAGCAGTCGATATTACCGAACCGACCGTGTTCCAGACTTATATCGCGCACCGCAAGGATGTCTCGCTGTCGAGCCATGCTGCGCGTTTTGTCGCGGCCTTGCGCGGCGAAATGGAAGCGGTGACGCGGCAGCGCAGCCCGCGCAAGAAATAACAACATGTTAAGTTTGGTGCACGTCTTGGTTATTGACCTTGCGCCGTATGAACAGCAAGGTCGGGTTCGGCAAAAATGGGCTCTGTGGGGCCGCTGCGTACAGAAGCCCGAATAACGGGCCGATTTGGCAAAGGAGGGAGCTTCCAATGTTTCGTTCTGGGCTAATTGCATCTTGCATTCTTGCCAGTCTTGGTTTGATCAGCCCCGTTCTCGCGCAATCGACGATCTACATTCCCGCCATCCTCGAACTGTCCGGCGCCGGAGCGGTATCAGGGACCAATTTCCGCGATGGCATGCTGATGGCCATCGACGAGATCAATGCAAAGGGCGGCATCCTGGGGAAAAAGATGGACACGCCCTTGCTCGACACGCAAAGCGATGCCGGCATCTCGCGCGCGCAAGTGCAGAAGGTGCTCGACAACAAGCCCTACGTCATTATCGGTCCTGTCTTCTCTGGGTCGGTCCTCGTCGACATGTTGCTGACCCAGCAGGCGGAAATTCCGGAAATTGTCGGCGGTGAGGCTGCGGCGATCACGCAGAAGGGCAATCCTTACGTTTTCCGCACCTCATTCGGGCAGCAATTCAGTATGCCGAAGATCGCCAATTACATGCGCGATGGCATCAAGGCTAGGACCGTCGGGGTGCTGTGGGTGAACAACGACTTCGGCAAGGGTGGTCGCGACAACTTCAACAAGGAGATGAATGCCCGCGACATCAAGGTTGTCGCCGACATTTCCACCGAGTCGGGCCAGGCGGACTTCTCGGCCGACGTCGTCAAGCTCAAGAGCGCCAATGCCGATGCGATCTTCGTCTACCTCAACGAAGAAGAGAGCGCGCGCTTCCTGCGCGAAGCGAGGAAGCAGGGTCTCAACAAGCCTCTGATCGGCGAGACCACTTTGCTTGGCCAGAAGGTCATCGATCTTGCCGGCGGAGCGGCCAATGGCGTGCGCGGCCACGTGGGGCTCACCATCGATGCGCCGATCCCGGCCGTGCAAGAGTTCGCCGAGCGCTTCAAGAAGCGATTCAATTACGCTTGCGATCACAACGGCATCAAAGGCTATACAGGCGTCTACTTCATCAAGCACGTAACCGAAAAGATCGGCAAATTCGACAGCAAGGCCTTTGCCGAAGCCGCGCACGGCATCACCATTTCGCCCAAGGACGAACCGGGCATCCTGATGGAGGCG
>DASXST010000034.1:0-3453 GCA_036505835.1 Pseudolabrys sp.
ACGAACCTCATCGGCCGCAGCTGCAATGGCGTGCGCCACCGAGGCTGCCGTCCACGACCCGCCCTCGACCTGAGAATGCGGCAACGACGAGTCGCCGAGTTTCACTGTGACGTAATCGATCGGCACGCCGAGCATGTCAGCAGCGACCTGAGCCATAATTGTGTAGGTGCCAGTGCCGATGTCAGACGTGGCGCACGACACCTCTGCGTGGCCATTGCCGGTCAGGACGATGCGAGCGGCGGTTGGCATCTGCAGCGCTTCCCAGATACCAGTCGCCATACCCCATCCAACCAGATCGGTGCCCTCGCGCATCGACCGGGGCTCGGGAATCCGTCTAGCCCAGCCGAACGCCTCGCCACCCTTTCGATAGCACGCCTTTAATTGCTTGCTGGTGAAGGGAATGTTGTTGTTCTGGTCGCGGTCCGAATAGCAGCGCAGGCGTAGTTCGACAGGATCGAACTTGAGCGCGACGGCCAGCTCGTCCATTGCGCATTCCAGCGCGTAGAGGCCTGTGGCCGCGCCGGGCGCACGCATGTCGGAGGGTGTCGGAACGTCGAGCCGCGCGAGCTTGTGCTCATACTTCGCGTTGGCACTCTTGTAGAGTAGCGCCGACCACGAGGTGTCGTTGCGGGAGTAGTCCTCGTATTGTGAAGTCATGGCGATGGCTTCGTGGGTGATCGCGTCCAGCGTTCCATCAGTTTTAGCGCCGAGCGTCACGCGCTCGATAGTGGCCGGCCGATAGCCGAGGCCGTAGATCTGCTCCCGGGTCAACACGAGCCGTATTGAGCGCTTCAGCTGAAGCGCGCCCTGCACGGCCAGCACCACCTCATATTGTGGGCGCAGACCTGAGCCGAATGCGCCGCCGACAAAAGGCGATAAGACTCGCACGTTGTCCGGGTGGAGGCCGAAGACGTTGCAGACATAGCGCTGCACGTTCTGCACGCCCTGCGTCTTGTCGAACACCGTGAGCTTTCCGTCACCGTTCCAGACCACCGTCGCCGCGAACAATTCCATCGGGTTGTGATGTTCGATCGGGATGAAGTACTCGCCTTCGTGCCGAACGGCCGCGGCAGCGTAGGAGTTCGCGGCATTGCCGCGCGGCTTATCGGGCTTGTCGACCACGTAAGCCCTATCAATCTGCGTGTGCAGATCGGTGGCGTGTTTCTCCGCCTCGTAGTCAATGTGCACCAGGGTGGCCGCAAACCGAGCGATCTCCGATTCCTCGGCGAGCACCAGCGCGATCGGCTGGTTGTTGAACTTGATCTTGTCGTCGTAAAGCGGGCGAAAGGGAGACCCGCCGGGGAGACACTCGTCAAAGTAGGCTTCGTCCGTACTCGCCATCTTCGGCCGGTTCTCATGGGTCAGCACGTCGAGCACACCCTCGACGGCAAGCGCCCGGCTCAGGTCTATTCGCGCAATGCGGCCTCTTGCAATAGTCGAGGTCACAACGCTGGCATAGACGAGATTGGGAGCTTTGAATTCGCCGGCGTATTGCGCTTTGCCAGTGACCTTCGCGCGTCCGTCGACGCGGGACGTGGAGGTGCCGATATATGATGTCATGACACCTCACCGGACTTTCTTGCTGGATTGGATTTGCGGCGTTCCGGCCGCGGCCTGCGCCAACGCGCGAAAAATGGCCCGGCGTGCGAGATCAATTTTGAAGGCATTGTGCGCGAAGCCCTTGGCGCCGCGCAGCAATATTTCGGCTGCTTTCGCAAAGGCATTTGAATCGGCGGGCTGACTGCGTAATGCTGCTTCCGCCTCTGGGTTACGCCAGGGCTTGTGCGCCACGCCACCGAGCGCGAGGCGCGCGTCCTTGATAGAGCCGCCCTCAAGTTCCAAAGCGGCTGCGACTGACACCAGCGCGAATGCATACGATAGCCGGTCGCGTATCTTCAGATAACTGTAATTGGCCGCGAAGCCCTGCGCTGGAAGCTCGATCTCCGTGATGATCTCGTTTGCCTCGAGATTAGTGTCGACCTCCGGTGTATCGCCGGGCAGCCGGTGGAAATCAGAAAACGCGAGTGCTCGCTCGCCTTCGGGACCCGCCACATGTACCTTTGCTTCAAGCGCCGCGAGCGCGACGCACATGTCGGATGGGTGCGTTGCGATGCAGGCTTCGCTCGTGCCCAGGATCGCGTTGATCCGGTTGACGCCGTTGATGGCCGAGCAGCCGCTGCCGGGCTCCCGTTTGTTACAGGGAGTCGCGACGTCATAAAAATAGAAACAGCGCGTCCGTTGCATCAAGTTACCACCGGTCGACGCCATGTTGCGTAGTTGTTGCGAGGCCCCGGCTAGGATCGCACTCGACAACAACGGATAGCGTTTCTCGACCAAAGGGTGGTAAGCGAGATCGCTGTTCGGCACGAGCGCGCCTATGCGCAGACCTCCGTTTGCTGTTTCTTTCACATTGTTGAGCGGCAGATGCGTGATGTCGATCAGACGCACCGGACGTTCGACATCGTATTTCATCAAATCGATGAGATTGGTGCCGCCGGCGATGAACTTGGCTGCAGGTTCGGCGGTGATTTTCCGAACGGCATCGACGACGTCGCTCGCCCGCGCGTACTCGAAGTTGATCATGGTTTACTCCCCATCGCGCCCATCGCTTGCTCAATGGCGGCGATGATGTTGGGATAGGCGCCGCAACGACAGATGTTACCGCTCATCAGCTCGCGGATCTCATCGGCCGTCTTTGCCTTTCCCTCCGCGATGAGGCCCGCCGCGGAGCAAATCTGACCCGGGGTACAGTAGCCACATTGAAAAGCGTCGTGGTCGATAAAGGCCTGCTGCAGCGGATGCAGTGTTTCGTCGGCGGCGAGCCCCTCGATAGTTGTAATGTGAGCGCCGTCCTTCATGATCGCCAGAGTAAGACAGGAGTTGACCCGCCGACCCTCGATCAAGACCGTGCATGCGCCGCACTGCCCGTGGTCGCAGCCTTTCTTTGTCCCGGTGAGATTAAGACGATCGCGGAGCGCATCTAATAGCGTTGTCCATGGCGCGACAGCTAACGTGTGCTGCTTGCCATTGATTTTCATCGTTACGGATATTTCGCGTGGCTTTGAAATTGTTTCCCGTCGAAAGCGAGACCGCGGGGAAGGCTCGTCCATAAGATGGCTCCCGGTTTTCGCAATTACCCCCCGGGCTAGGGCATCCTGCTGTTAAGCTAGCATCGTTGTAAAGACCGGGCTAGCAATGCAATGTCCGCTTTGGGAAGCGGACGTTCCTCAGTATCTCAGCGATGTCCGACTAGGTAGTCAAGCCACCAAAGAACTACGACTATGGCGTGCGCGACTTTGATGTCATCGATCCCGATGGCAACTAGCTTACATGGGATCATCCGACCCAGCGGATTGATGTCGGTTTTACGCTAGACGTTGCCGCGGTGTTGCTCTGATGGTCCATCAGTCATGCGCTGCACGAGCAGCCACGCACGCAAAATTTGCCCAAACC
>DASXST010000035.1:0-37715 GCA_036505835.1 Pseudolabrys sp.
CTCATCGATGCCGGAATGGAAGACGCGCTATCCGGGGGTGGAGACGCTCAACGTGGCGGTGATGGGCTGCATCGTCAACGGGCCCGGCGAATCCAAGCATGCCGACATCGGCATCTCGCTGCCCGGCACCGGCGAGCAGCCGACCGCCCCCGTGTTCATCGACGGCAAAAAGGCCGCCACCCTGCGCGGGCCCACCCTCGCCGACGACTTCAAGCAGATGGTGATCGACTATATCGAGCGGCGATTCGGCCAGGCGGGGCGCGCCGCGGCGGAGTAGGGCGGGTTGCGCGCGGCGTCATCCGCGCTACCATCCCTGACAGATCCGAAGGTGCCCCATGAGCTCGCTAAGCGGCAAGGACGGCCCGCGCTATCGGCATGTGACGGACGAATCCAGGCCTTACGAGACGATCCGCGTCGACACGCTCACGCCGATCATCGGGGCGGAGATCGAAGGCGTCGACCTGGCAAAGCCATTGTCGAACCGGATGGTGGATGAAATCCATCGTGCCCTGGCCGAGAATATCGTCATCTTTTTCCGCGAGCAGCGCATCACGCCACAGCAGCATCTTGCCTTCGGACGGCTGTTCGGCGAGCTGCACGTTCATCCCGCCGCGCCGCACGAGCCGGGCGAACCGGCGCTGATGAAAATCTATGCCGACAAAGACAGCCCGAGAGCGAATGGTGAAGGCTGGCATAGCGATGTCTCATGCGACCTCGAACCACCGATGGGCAGCATTCTCTACATCAAGCAATGTCCCCCGCACGGCGGCGATACATTATTCGCCAGCATGTATGCGGCCTATGACGCCTTGTCTGATCGGATGAAAACCTATCTCCATGGCCTGACCGCCGTCCACGACGGTGAACTCGTGTATCGCGGTCTCTATGCGAATGCCGGTGTTGCCGACAAGCCAACTTATCCGCGCGCCGAACATCCGGTGATCAGGACGCACCCGGTAACCGGGAAAAAGGCGCTCTACGTGAATCGCGGTTTCACGCACCATATCGTTGGCATTCCGCGTGACGAAAGCGATGCCGTTCTCTCCTACCTCTACCAACATGCGGAAAATCCGCTATTCCAGTGCCGTTTCCGCTGGACCGAAAATGCGATTGCGTTCTGGGACAATCGTTGTTCGCAGCATCGCGCGATGTGGGATTACTGGCCGCACACCCGCTCGGGCACTCGCGTGACGGTGAAAGGCGAGCGTCCGTTCTGACTCCGAAAATCTATGCGCGCTGGATACACGAAAACCGGCAAACAACCGTTCGTCCCCGCGGAAGCGGGGATCCAGCCGCTGGATGACAGCTAGATCCAGCCGCCACTATCCTTGCCGCGGTTGGCGACGCTCGCTTCTTCCAGATCCAGTTCGTATTCGATGCGGCGGCGGGCTTCGTCGGTGATCTTGCCGTCGCGCAGCAGCTGAAAAATAAAGTCGCGCTCGGCGTCGATCAGCTCTTTTTTCAGCGAGGCGCTCTGGCGCGTGTAGTCGAGTCCATCTTCCAGGTCGCTCGGCAGGATCTGCCTTCGGCTCTGATTGCGCGTGCGCAGGAGCTTGATGACTTCGTCTGGCAATTCGCGTTCTGCAATAAACGTCTCCAAACGCTTTTCGATCTCATCCAGAGCGGAAACGCGAGCGTTCAGTTCGGCCTGAACTTCATCCGCGCGCTCTCGCTGGCCGATGTGGGTCACTCCGAGCCAACGCACTACGAACGGCAACATCGAACCGAGACCAACAAGGGTGATGACGATCACGCCGAACGTTACGAAAAGGATGAGTCCACGATGAGGAAAGGGTTGGCCGTTGTTGAGCGTGTAAGGGATGGCGAGCGCGGCGGCCAGCGAAACGACGCCGCGCACGCCAGTGAAAGCGATTACGAACGGCTGCTGCCATGGCGGCGATGGATCGCGCCTGGCTAGTGAGGGACTCACCCAGCGTGGAATATAAGTCGCCGGGAAGACCCAGATGAAACGTGCCACGATCGCGATCAGCGTCGTCAACACCGTGGCCATCACCAGTTCACGGATCGGCACGAATTGCGCCTCTTCCAACAGCTCGCGAACCTGCAAGCCGGTGACAAGAAATACGAAACCCTCGATGAGGTAGACCAGCAAATCCCAGAAGAAGATGCCCTGCAGTCGCGTCGCGGAAGAAATCAGTCGCGGTCCGATCCAGCTGACGTAAAGGCCGCACGCGACTGTCGCCAGCACGCCCGACCCGCCGAGATGCTGGGGCACCCAGAAGGCAACGTACGGTGTCATCAGCGACAGGGTTATCTCAACGCGCGGGTCGCGCGCCCATTGCCGCAAGCGCAAGCTCAGCCAGCCGATCGCGATGCCATACAGAATTTCGCCGCCGACGATGAGCGCGAACGTGCCGGCGGCTTGCTGAAGCGAGAACGTGCCGGTCACCGCCGCGGCCACCGCAAAACGGTACAGGATCAAGGCAGTCGCGTCGTTGGCGAGCCCTTCTCCTTCCAGGACCACGAGTAACCGCCGCGGCAGCCCGAGCCTCCTCGCGACCGCCAGCGGTGCGACCACGTCAGGAGGCGCAATGATGGCGCCGAGCAGGAAAGCGATCGCCCAATCGAATTTGAGCACGTAATGCGCAGCCACCGCGATCGCGCAAGTCGTGAACACCACGCAGCCGAAGGCAAGCAGCGTGATCGGGCGCAGATTGAAGCAGAAGTCCCGCCAGCTCATGGCGACGCCGGCGGAATAGATCAGCGGCGGCAATATCACCAGCAACACGACTTCAGGCGCCAGTTCGATTCTTGGCAAACCTGGAACGAAGGCAATACCAATTCCGGCAATCACCAGCAGGATCGAGGGGGCGACGTTCAGTCTCTTTGCGGCGACCGCGACCGCTGCCAGCAGCCCCAGCATCAACAGCAGCGTCTGGATGGTCTCCGTCATATGAGGTTGGCCACCATGTTCACGGTGAGAGCCAGAACCACGAGATTGAAGAAGAATGACAAGACGCCATGCGCCGAGGCGACACGGCGAATGACCTTGCTCGTGATCGCGACGTCGGACACCTGGGAGGTCATGCCGATAACCAGGGAAAAGTAGAGAAAATCCCGATAGTCAGGTGCGTGGTCGCCGGGAAAATGCAACCCGCCGATCTTACCGTCGCCGCGTTCGCCGTAGTATTCGTGCGCATAGTGGAATGAAAATATCGTATGCACGAAAGCCCAGGACAGCAGGATCGTGGTGAATGCCAGTGCGACATGCAGTGCTGCATTGCCCTGGCCTCCTTGTTTGGCGCTGCCAAGGGACACTACGACGGCAGCAAGGCTGGCGAATGTGGCAACGATCGACAGCAGGAGGATAAAGAAAGCGCCCTCATCCTGCTCCGAGGCGCGGCGCCGGATGCGCTCGACATCGGCGCGCCACATCATGCAAAGCGTCAGGACCAGATAGACAACGACGCCTGTGTCCCACCCCGCCAGTACGCGCGTTCCTTCCTGCAGCGTGAGCGGTGCCACAGCAAAGACCACAGCGACGCCGACGAGGATCGCGACTGCCAGCTTGGCGTGCAGTTTGACAATTCGCACTGGAAGCGACAGTGGGGACAACGGCGGGCGTTTGACCTTGGCCATTCGCGATCCTTGCGCGCGCTCAAGTTCTCCGCTCGGCAACGAAGCGTGCGGCAGCGCGCAAAGTATCGGCCTTTGCACCAAATGGTGCCACCGCCTCATCGGCCGCTGCCACCAACTCTCTGAGGCGAGCCCGCGCGCCGTCAACTCCAAGGGCTGCCACAAGTGTTGCCTTGCCGGAGGCGGCATCCTTGCCGGCAGCTTTTCCCAGCATCTTCGCGTCACCTTCAACATCGAGCAGGTCGTCCGCAATCTGAAAGGCCTGCCCGATGGCATTGCCATAGCGATCGATGCCGGCCAGCGCCGAAGCGTCAGATTGCCCGAGAATTGCGCCGGCCCGGCAGGCGAAGCGGATCAATGCGCCCGTTTTCATCGCTTGCAGGGTGGCGATTTCGCTTTCAGCAAGCTTGCGCTTCGGCTCGAAGCGACCTTCCGCTGCGAGATCGAGCATTTGTCCCCCGACCATGCCGCCCAGGCCGGAAGCGCGTGCCAGTTCGAAAACGAGCGCAATGCGCACCGCCGGATCGTCATGCACTTGAGACCGTGCCATGACATCGAAAGCGAGTGTCAGAAGCGCATCGCCGACGAGAATTGCCGTTGCCTCGTCAAATGCCTTGTGAACGGTCGGACGCCCGCGGCGCAGATCATCATCATCCATCGCCGGAAGATCATCGTGGACGAGCGAATAGCAATGCACGAGTTCAAGCGCCGCTCCGGCCATCAGCGCGCCGGCACGGGGAGCATCGAATATCGACGCCGTCTCAACGAGCAGGAACGGCCGCAAGCGCTTGCCGCCGTCGAGCGCCGCATGGCGTATAGCCGCCGTAAGCCGCCCCGGCCGGGAAATTTCCCGTTCGAGCGGCCGGTCGTCGAGAAGCTGCTTGAGGAGCGCCTCGATCTCGGCAGCGACCGAAGCAAGTTGGTTGGGAAATTCGGCGATATCCTTGTTCATCAGCATTGTTTAGCGGTTGCGCACGATCTCGCAAAGTGGGCCGTCGATGAGCGGACCGAATAGGTTAATGTTCACCCGTGGATCAATCAGGCAAAAAGAAAGGGTTCAGTCGGGTCCTGAGGAGGGCACTGCGGTTTAGCGTGCTCGCGATCGTGGGACTGATTTTGCTGCCCTATCTCATCACACCGCTTTATTCGGTCGTCGATCCGGTCTCGACAACCATGCTGTCACGCCGGTTGAGCGGCTTGAGGGTAGAGCGTCAGTTCGTGCCGATCACACGCATGTCGCCGGCGCTGCCTCTTGTCGTCATCGTCGCCGAAGATGGACGCTTCTGCACCCATCACGGAATCGACCTCACGGAAATCCGCGAAGCCATAGCCGAGGCCGACGACATCGACGAGATGCGCGGCGGGTCGACCATTATGCAGCAAGTCGCAAAAAACCTGTTCCTTTGGCAGGGCCGTAGCTACGTGCGCAAGGCGCTGGAGTTCCCGCTGGCGCTGTGGATCGACCTGGTTTTGTCAAAGCGGCGAATAATGGAAATCTATCTCAATATCGCCGAATGGGGTCCCAACGGCGAGTTTGGCGCCGAGGCCGGCGCCAGGCGCGCGTTCGGCAAACCGGCCCAAAGCCTTTCCCCCTATGAGGCGGCGTTGCTGGCTGCCATCTTGCCCAATCCGACCAACCGCAATGCGCGGCAGCCCGGGCCGGGCCTGCGCCGCCTTGCAGGGCTTTACGTAGCCCGCGCGGCGCGCGCGCCGGCAGCCGCTGCATGCCTGCGGCGAAGCCACTAGCCTTGCCGCGAGCCTTCATTTATAAGCCCGGTTTCAAATCGACATATCGCGCTTTTTCAGGAGTTTAGTTCCATGGCTGTGCCAAAAAGAAAAACCTCACCGTCGCGCCGCGGGATGCGCCGTTCCGCCGACGCGCTCAAACGGCCGGCCTATATCGAGGACAAGGATTCAGGTGAATTGCGGCGTCCGCACCATATCGACCTGAAGACCGGAATGTACAAAGGCCGGCAGGTCTTGAAGCCGAAGTCCGAAGCCTGATCGAGCGACAGAAGGGTAAGCTGCGCCATGTTCATGCTCGGCTTTCCGCTTCTGCTGATTCCTTTCGCGATCTACAACATCATTGCCTTCTTGATGCCTGGCGTGACGTGGGCCGGCGTCGTTTCTACCGTCCACATGGTCTCGGGCGCCGATTGGACCATGTCGGCGGGCGAGATGCTCGTAACGTTGGCTGTCATGCTGTTGTGCGGCGAGGTGATCAAGTCGACGCGCATCGGTCTCCGCACGGTGGTCGATCATGCCCTTTCGCTGATCCTGTTTCTCGTCATGCTGATCGAATTCATACTGGTCAAGCAGGCCGCCACCGCGACGTTCTTCCTGCTGCTGGTGGTAAGCTTCGTCGATGTGCTCGGCGGGTTCGCGGTGACCTTACGCTCGGCCCAACGAGACCTTACGGTCGAAGGCGTCGAGCGCGTATCGTCCTGATCCGTCCAAGTCCTGTTTCGTTATGAGCCGCGATTTCCAACTCCCCGGCCGCTCGCCTGTGATTGGCTGCGAAGGCATGGCGGCAACGTCGCATCCGCTTGGCACGCTTGCTGCGGTCGATGCGCTGCGTGCGGGCGGCAGCGCGGTCGACGCGGCTGTGGCGGCCGTCGCGACCCTGTGCGTGGTAGAGCCGCATATGACCGGCATCGGCGGCGATTGCTTCTGCCTGGTCTCGCGGCCGGACAAGCCGGTCTGGGGCTACAACGGCTCCGGTCGGGCTGGAGCAAGCGCGTCCGATGAGCCGCTGCGGGCCAAGGGACTGTTCGAGATCGGCAACTCTATCCACGCGGTCACCGTGCCGGGGGCGATCGACGCCTGGGAGGCGATCCTGAACGCACACGGGCGTTTCGGCCTCGGCCGCGCGCTTGCGCCCGCGATCAGATATGCCCAGGACGGATTTCCCGTGTCCGCCCGTGTCGCCTGGGATTGGCAGAGGCACGTCAGCAAGCTCAAGGCGGATCCCGGGGCCGCCAGACATTATCTGTTCGGTGGCAGCGCGCCTCGTGAAGGTGATGTGATCCGCTTGCCTGCGCTCGCAGACACGCTGAAGCGAATAGCGGCGCATGGGGCGCGGGCCTTCTATGAAGGCGAGATCGCCGAGGACATGGCGAAGACACTCGGTGCGCGCGGGTCGTTCCTCACGCTGCAAGATTTCGCGCGCCACCGCGGCGATGTGGTGACTCCTATCTCGACCAGTTACCGCGGATTGGAGCTCGTCGAGATCCCGCCAAATGCGCAAGGGCTCACCGCGCTGGTGATGCTGAACATCCTTGAGAACTTCGATGTCGCTTCTCTTGATCCGCTTGGCGCCGATCGTTTCCATCTTGTGCTCGAAGCTGCTCGCCTGGGCTATGCCGTGCGCGACGCTCACATCGCTGACGAAAAGCACATGCGAATGCCGGTGTCAGACTTGCTTGACAAGCGGTTCGCCAAAAAACTTGCATCGCTCATTGACATGAAGAAGGGCGTGAAATTGCCCGGCGTGCCGACGCCCGGCAACGATACGGTCTATTTGACCGTCGTCGACCGCGACCGGATGGCCGTATCGTTCATCAACTCGCTCTATTCGAGCTTCGGAGTCGGGATTTGCACCGAGAAGACGGGCATCATGCTGACCAACCGCGGCGCCTGCTTCACGCTTGAGCCCGGACATCCCAACGTGTTTGGTCCGAACAAGCGGCCCATGCACACCATCATCCCCGCGCTCGCAATGCGAGATGGTCGCTGCGACATGAGCTTTGGCGTGATGGGCGCGCACTATCAGCCCATGGGTCACGTGCAGATTATCCTCAACATGCTCGACTACGGCATGGACGTGCAGCAGGCAATCGACGCCCCGCGCTTTTTCTTTGAGGGCGAGAAGGCCGACGTCGAGCGCGGCACGCCGGCGTCGACGATCGACGGACTTAGAGCTCGCGGACACGATGTAGTGACTGCGAGCACGCCGTGGGGAGGGGCGCAAACCATAAAAATCGACTGGGATCGCGGCGTGCTGATCGGGGGCTCGGAGCCGCGCAAAGATGGCTGCGCGCTGGGTTACTGAACGCGTTTGAACGCGGCGGTAGCTCGATAGGCGGCTGACGCCGTGCCCGGGTCGGCGCGACGGAGGTGGCGCGTCTGCGGATGGTGGTCTTTTGCTGCAGCCAACTGAGCAATGAAGGCGGCGTGCTGACGGCCCGCGGCGCGTTCCGAGCGTTGTTTCGAGCGCGCGAGCGCAACCAGCGCGCGACTTTCGAAATCCGACTCCGATCGCCTGCTCGCGCCGGACGCAATATCGGCGACCCTGTCGATTGTCTCAGGACGCATCGCAGTACCGTTTCACGTTCAACATATGTCGACTTCGCTCGCAACTAACTGGAAAGTGTTGCGCCAAATGCCTCATCGCCTTGAAAGTTGAAAAGTACACGCTTCAAAATAGCTGAGCGCGACATTTGCGACGCGTGGTTAAGACGACGCGGGCTGCCTTGTCTTTCAAGGGGATTGTGGCGGATTAGGGCCGACCTCTACCCAACCACAGCGCAGCAGCAAGTCTGGAGGCCGCTATTCCTTTTCGCCGAGCTTATCCAAACGTTTTTGCATTTCGTCGAGCTGCCGCTTGAGGTCCTCCATTTCGCTGTTGGAGCTTTGCGGCTTTTCTGACGGCTTCGCCTGGCCGCGCGCGAACGGCGCGAACATGGCGAAGGTTTTCTCGAACATTTCCATGTTTCGGCGCACTTGGTCCTCGAGCGGCCCAAAAGCGCCGACGCCGAAGGCTTGCGCCATCTGCTCGCGGAATTTGCCCTGTTCTCTTGACAGGGATTCAATGGAGGCTTCCAGAAAGCGAGGGACCAGCATCTGCATGCTGTCGCCGTAGAAGCGGATCAACTGCCGCAGAAAGGTAATTGGCAGGAGGCTCTGCCCTTCCTTGTTCTCCTGTTCGAAAATTATCTGCGCCAGCACCGAGCGCGTGATGTCCTCGCCCGTTTTCGCATCATAGACGATGAAATCCTCGCCGTTCTTGACCATCGTGGCGAGGTCCTCAAGCGTCACGTAGGTGCTGGTGCCCGTATTGTAGAGCCGCCGGTTTGCGTACTTTTTGATTGTAATCGGCTCTTTTTTTTCCTCTGCCATGTGGACCACACGTTTCCCCTGCCCGGGGTTTGAGCATAGCCAATTTCCGCTTCCGTGGGCCACCGTTTTGTGGCAACGCGGCGCCGAAGGGATGGCGTCCCTTGCGGAAACGCCTGAAAAGCGCCAATTGTCGCGAATATTCGAATGGCAGGTTGGGTTGACAGACCGACAGGCCCTGCCGAGGATGCGGCAGTGCCAAAAAACCGCTCCTTGCCCCAGAACTCGACGTAACAGGAGTTTCAGATGAAAGACGACATCGTCATCGTGAGTGCCGCCCGTACCCCAGTCGGCGCTTTCAACGGGGCATTCGCGAACGTGCCGGCTCACGACCTCGGAAAGGTCGCGATCAAGGCTGCTATGGCACGCGCAGGCGTTGAAGGGGAGCGCGTCAGCGAAGTGATCCTTGGACAGATCCTGACCGCCGGTCAGGGCCAGAATCCGGCTCGACAAGCATCGATTGCAGCCGCGATTCCGGTCGAAACGCCCGGGTGGGGCGTAAACCAGCTATGCGGTTCCGGCCTGCGGGCGGTCGCGCTTGGCTACCAGGCGATCCTGAACGGCGATAGCGAGATTGTCGTTGCCGGCGGCCAGGAGTCGATGAGCATGGCGCCGCACTGTCAGCATCTGCGCGCGGGCGTGAAGATGGGTGCGTTCGAAATGATCGACACCATGATCAAGGACGGTTTGTGGGACGCTTTCAACGGCTATCACATGGGAACCACGGCCGAAAATGTTGCAAAACAATGGCAGATCACACGGCAGCAACAGGATGAATTTGCCGTCGCCTCGCAGAACAAGGCGGAAGCGGCTCAGAAAGCCGGCAGGTTCAAGGATGAGATTGCGCCGGTTACCGTAAAATCGCGCAAAGGCGATGTGGTGGTGGACACCGACGAATATCCGAAACCGGGCGTAACGATGGACTCGATCGCGAAACTGCGCCCCGCCTTCGACAAGGAAGGAACCGTGACGGCCGCCAACGCATCCGGGATCAACGACGGCGCCGCCGCATTGGTGCTGATGAAAGCGAGCGAGGCCGCCAAGCTGGGCAAGACTCCGCTTGCTCGCATCGTGTCGTGGGCGCAGGCCGGCGTCGACCCCGCCATCATGGGAACAGGACCTATTCCGGCATCTCGCGCCGCGCTCAAGAAAGCCGGCTGGAAGAAAGAGGACCTCGACCTGGTGGAAGCCAACGAGGCTTTCGCCGCGCAAGCTTGCGCGGTGAACAAGGATCTTGGTTGGGATACCGCGAAGGTCAACGTCAATGGCGGCGCCATCGCCATCGGCCACCCGATCGGCGCTTCTGGAGCGCGCGTGCTGGTAACGCTGCTTTACGAGATGCAGAAACGGAATGCGAAGAAAGGCCTTGCAACGCTCTGCATCGGCGGCGGGATGGGCATCGCAATGTGCGTCGAGCGGTAGTCCCTTCCATCTTGCAGTCGTTGATTTAGAATCATGGCCGGCTTGTCCCGGCCATGATGTTTTAAGAAGATAGCCAAGAGAGGATACGACCATGGCGCGCATTGCATTGGTAACGGGTGGAACCCGCGGAATAGGGGCGGCAATCTCGAAAGCCCTGAAAGCAGCCGGCTACAACGTTGCGGCCAATTACGGCGGCAACGACGAAGCGGCGCAGAAATTCAAGAGCGAAACAGGAATTCCGGTGTTCAAGTGGGATGTGTCTTCCTACGAGTCTTGCGCCGAGGGCATCAAGAAAGTGGAAGCTGAGCTTGGCCCGATCGAGGTGCTGGTCAACAATGCCGGCATCACGCGCGACACCATGTTCCACCGAATGAAGCCCGAACAGTGGACGGCGGTGATAAACACAAATCTCGGTTCGCTGTTCAACATGTGCCGCCCGCTCATCGAGGGCATGCGGGAGCGCAAGTTTGGCCGCATTGTCAATATTTCCTCGATCAATGGCCAGAAGGGCCAGGCGGGCCAGACCAATTACTCTGCCGCCAAGGCAGGCGAGCTTGGCTTCACCAAAGCGCTTGCGCAGGAAGGGGCTCGCTCCGGCATTACGGTGAATGCAATTTGCCCTGGATACATCAACACGGAAATGGTGCAGGCTGTGCCGAAAGACGTGCTGGAGAAATCCATACTGCCGCAGATTCCAATAGGTCGCCTGGGCGAGCCGGAGGAGATCGCTCGTTGCGTCGTGTTCCTTGCCTCAGATGGGGCGGGGTTGATCACCGGCGCGACACTGTCCGCGAACGGCGGCCAGCATTTCATCTAGGTGCCAACAAGTCTCATGAAGGCGATTCTATTCGGACTGGCAGTCGCCGGTCTTTTGGTTGTGTCGCTCATCCAACCGTTGTCCGCGCAGGATATCGACCCGCGGTGCAAAGATGTTTACGACAAGGTCGCGTGCGGATGCGCGGTGCAGAATGGCGGACGCGTCATTCCTCCGTCGGTCGGCGTGAAGCGCGAAGGTCTGAAGCTGCGCCCGCGTGAAGGATCGACTCAGACGCTCGATGGGGGCCAGGTCGCATTTCCGAAATATTTCAGGAGAGACGGCTTCAAGGTGCACAAAAGCCGCGCGCTTGAGGGCTACCTGGCATGCATGCGCGCCAATGGCCGCAAGTAGTGCAAGCGAGATGGCTTGGATAACCCGGGCCGCAACAAGTCGAAGCGCTATTTGCGCTGCGGCGACCAACCGGCGGGCGCCAGCTCAAAACCACCGAAAGAGAAACTGGGCGCGACCGTGCAGCCGACGAGCGTCCATTCGCACAGGGTCTCCGCTGCCTGCCAGGCACGCGCGGGGACAGTGACCTGCGGCACTTCACCTGCGCGGACATCGCCGCCCAGACGGAAAATCTCTTCCTTGGAGCCGTCGACTAAGGACAGCCTGAGCGCGGCGCCGGCGTAATAGTGCCAGGGTTGCGGTGGAAGCGGGCCGGCCTTCCACCAGCCGCGAATCGCGAAAAGTTTTCCGGTAATGACCGCCTTCGGGGTGTGGCCTGAGTTCAAGGACTGGATCATCTCGGCGGCGGTCAGCATTCGCATGCGCTGTCAGAATCTGTTCTTGCGTGCCCGAATCTCGGCAAACACGTCGGCGGCTGGCTTCCCTGCCATGCCTATGCCGCCGGCGACCTCCGCACGATCGGCACGCAGGAACGGGTTGGCCAGCTTCTCCGCGCCGATCGTGACCGGGATTGTCGGCTCGCCTTGCGCAACCTGCTGCCTTGCCTGAGCCTCGCGCGCGGCCAGCGCTTTGTTGCCAGGCTCTACGGTGCGCGCAAACGTGATGTTTGCAAGGGTGTATTCATGTCCGCAAAAGATCTTAGTGTCTTCAGGCAAGTCGCGCAGTTTCACGAGTGAGCGCCACATTTGTTCAGGCGTGCCCTCGATCACGCGCCCGCAACCAATCGAAAACAGAGTGTCGCCGACGAACGCGAGCTTGTCGGCGTGAAACCAGTAAGCAATATGGCCAAGCGTGTGACCCGGCGTTTCGATCACGTCGGCCGCAAGTGAGCCAACTTTAGCCTTGTCGCCTTCGCGCACTGTTTCGTCCACGGCCGGAATTTTCTTCGCCTCGGCAGCCGGCGCCACCACGCGGCATCTGTATTTTTCCTTCAGAGCTATGATCCCGTCCGTATGGTCGGCATGGTGATGGGTCACCAGAATGTCGGTCAATTTCCACCCCGTTTCATTGAGTGCCTTTTCAATGGGCCCTGTCTCCGGCGCGTCAATCGCAGCGGTTGCCCCGCTGCCGGTGTCATGCACCAGCACTCCATAGTTGTCCGATCGGCAGAGAAAAAGACGGGTTTCTGCGGGCATTGGCACTATCCCTGTCAGTGTTCTGCAAACAATTAACCGTATCACGGCGGGGATCGACCGTGCACGCCCGTTAGCATTTGCTGCAGCGTTTCATGATAGCTTCGGCGCCATGTCGATTGATGTCGTCGACCTGCGCAATTTTTACGGCCAGCGGCTTGGCGTCGTGGCCCGCCGTTTCATTGCCCGTGGCATTCGCTCGCTGTGGGGAGATACCACCGGTCAGCGCGTCCTCGGCATCGGTTATGCCACGCCCTACCTTGGCTTGTTTCGCGAGGAAGCGGAGCGGTGCTTGGCATTCATGCCGGCAGGGCAGGGGGTTGTGAAATGGCCAACCATGCGTCCGGCGTTGTCTGCACTGGTGGACGAAAACGAATTGCCGCTCCCTGATTCCGCAGCCGACCGGGTCATGCTGGTGCACGCGTTGGAGATGACAAACGATCCGGGTGCGCTCCTGCGGGAGGTCTGGCGCGTGCTTGCGTCTGGTGGCCGGTTGCTGGCAGTTGTCCCGAATCGGCGGGGCCTGTGGGCGCGCATGGACACCACGCCATTCGGACACGGTCGCCCTTACTCGCGCAGCCAGATCAACCAACTGTTGCGCGAAACGTGGTTCACGCCAACCGGCTGGAGCGAGGCCCTGTACGTGCCGCCGATCGCGCGCGGCTTGTTTCTGCGCTCTGCAGTGGCGTGGGAGCGCACCGGAGCGACGCTGTCGGCGCCATTCGCTGGAGTACATCTGGTTGAAGCAACCAAGCAGGTCTATCGCGCAATCCCGGCACGCCGCGTGAGACGGCGCCTGGTGCCCGCGCTGGAGCCCGCGCTCGCACCATCACCGGGCGGCTGAGCAAGTTATCTTTTTCGAAAGCGATTTGCGCACTCAGTCTTGCGAATGCGCAACTGCATTCGCGGGGACGCAATTAATTCGGTTGGCCGATCAGTCGGGCTGCCGAGGTTCGTCGCCGCCATCATCTTGCGACGGCTGCGGGGCGGAGCCCTGCTGTTGTTGATGTCCGCCACCGAAATCGGGACGATCGTGACGGTACCCGCCGCGATGCCGTCGGCGTCGCCGATGTCCGAAGCGATCCTGACCGCGATCGCCCTGATCGTAGCCGTTACCCGAATTTTGCTGCGGCTGTCCGCCGCCGGTAATAAATGCGGGAAGGCCGCCGACGTCTTTCCCGCCTTCCTGTCCGCCGTGGCCCGACTGCTGGTATGGCTGCGCCTGATGCTGCGGAGGACGGTTGTGCACCTGCTGGTCACGCGGCGGAAATGGCTGTGCGTCGCGAGGCAGATAGGGCTGCTGTTGAGGTTCGCGCGGCGCGTAGCTGGGTTCATTCTGGCCCATGAACGGCTGCGCATCGTCGTCGCCGTCGTCGAAACTCTCCTCGTTGCCCTGCTGTTGTCCGCCGGGCGCTCCCTGCTGCGGCTGCTGGTTGTAGTAAGGATTCTGCTGACGGAACTGCTCCTGCGCCGCGGCGATAAGACGGAAATAATGTTCGGCATGCTGGTAGTAATTTTCCGCGGCCACCGGGTCGCCGGATCCCTGCGCGTCGCGCGCAAGCTGGATGTATTTTTCCGCGATATGCGAAGCTGTTCCGCGAATTTTGACGTCCGGCCCGTTTGATTCGTAAACGCGCGTCAACGGATTTTGGCTTTTGCGGTGGTTGCCGCGTCCCCGCATGCGCTTCTGACCGTTTCTCATGGTGTCCCTGTTATTGCCTTTCGCCTGTTGCGGCATTTGCCGCCGAACGCCTAACCAAAATGCAAGCCCATGCAACTTTCATTGCGTGGCCGGACCCGCATTCGATATCCGCGCCAATGACCGAACCGTTGTGCTCTTTATCGCGATAGTCGCAACAACCCCTCAGCCGCGGCCCTGCCGCAGCGTTGCCAACCTCTCGTTACGCGCATCGTGCCAGGTTTCGAAATATGATGCGCCCAACCGGTGAAGCATCCAGACCCGTATCTGGCGATTTCGTTTGCCGTCTATCCGAAGCCGGCTCTGCGTCATCCGCCTTGCGTCGCACCTCACAGAGCAGCCGCTCCGGGGTCATGGCGATGCAACCGTCACGGGTCGATTCCGTGATCAGAAGCTAGTCGTTTCCGGAGCATAATCCAAGCGATTTTTTTTCGAACAAATCAGCTCTGCAGTTTTCATCGGGCGGGAATGCGACATGCTCATGACTTGACCTACTGGCCTAACTTGCGCCAAGCACGCGGGGAATCCCGGCCAGATCTTTGCGCGCGGGGCCGACCGTTAGCCCTGCCTGGGCAAACAATCCACAAACGGCCGCTTCCTGGCCTTTGCCCAGCTCCACGAACAGCCGTCCGCCCGGCGCCAGCAGGCGCTTTGCGTTCGCGGCAATGGCACGATGTGCGGCCAACCCGTCATTGCCGCCATCAAGTGCGACCATTGGGTCGTAATCACGCACCTCCGGCGGAAGGGTGGCGATGTCAGCACGCGCGATATAGGGGGGATTTGAGACAATCAGGTCGAAGGAACCTTGAACGTCAGAAGCGATATCGCAGACGATGAAACTGCAGCGCGGTCCGAAACCCAACGACGCCGCATTGTCGTGGGCAACCTGCACGGCCGCCTTGCTGGTGTCGGTTCCTGTCCCGGTTGCATTTGGCAATTCGTGCAACAGTGCCAGCAACAGCGCACCTGAGCCGGTGCCGATGTCGAGGATGCGCAATTTTTCCATGCGCAGCCCACCGCGCACGACGAAGTCAAGCGCGACTTCGACGACGGTTTCCGTCTCCGGCCGCGGCACCAAGACGTCGGGAGTAACGGTAAGGGCGAGACTCCAGAATTCCTTTTTTCCAAGAATGCGCGATACCGGCTCGTGCTTTAGCCGACGCGCGGCAAGCGTCGATATCGCGTCGATCTCGCGCGCTTCCAAAAGGCGATCCGATTGCGCAATCAGTTTGCCGCGGTCGAGGCGCAGCGCATGGCCGATCAGAACGCGAGCATCCGTTTCGGCCTCTTCGATCCCCGCGGGACGAAATGCCTGTGCCATGACGTGAAGCGTCTCGGAGACCGAGGCACCCGCCTTGAGTCCGGGAATGACTCTCACTCTGTGCTTTCCGCAGCCAGTAATTCGGCCTGATGCTCGGTCACCATCGCGTCAACGATCTCGTCAAGTGCCTCGCCTTCCATCACCTGCGGCAATTTGTAGATCGTGAGATTGATGCGATGATCGGTGACGCGGCCCTGAGGAAAATTATAGGTTCGAATCCGTTCCGAGCGATCGCCCGATCCAACCTGGCCGCGCCGTTCCGCGGCCCGCTCGGCGTCGCGCTTGCTGCGCTCCTGGTCATAGAGCTTGGCGCGCAGCATTGTCATCGCCTTGGCGCGGTTCTTGTGTTGCGATCGTTCTTCCTGTACGGCTACGACGATGCCGCTTGGAATGTGAGTGATGCGGATGGCGGATTCGGTCTTGTTGACGTGTTGGCCGCCGGCTCCGCCGGCCCGCATCGTATCGATTTTGAGATCGGCTTCATTGATGTGGATGTCGACGTCCTCGACCTCGGGCAAAACCGCAACAGTCGCGGCCGAGGTGTGGATGCGTCCCGACGCTTCGGTGTCCGGTACCCGTTGCACGCGGTGCACGCCGGATTCGAATTTGAGCTTCGCAAATACGCCGCGTCCGCGGACCTCCGCGACGATTTCCTTGAAGCCGCCCTTGGTGCCTTCGCTGATTGAAAGAATCTCTGTCTTCCAGCCTTGCTTGGCCGCATAGCGCTCGTACATGCGAAAAAGATCGCCGGCAAACAAAGCGGCTTCGTCGCCGCCTGTTCCGGCACGAATTTCGAGGATGGCATTATGGTCATCCATCGCGTCCTTCGGCAGGAGAGCCAGGCGGATTTGCTGTGCGAGCGTTTCCTTGCGTTGCAGAAGTTCGTGCCGCTCCACGTCGGCGAGCTTGCGGACTTCGGAATCGGTCCCCGAGTCATCGATCATTGCTGCAAGGTCGGCGATCTCCTTGGCGGTGCTGCGATATGCCTTTATAGCCTCGACAACCGGGCTGAGTTCGGCGAATTCTCGCGACAACCTCACGTAGGCATCGGGAGCCAGTCCTGTAGCAAGCTCGCTTTCCACCATCGCATGGCGGGCGAGCAAGGCATCCATTTTTTGTTGCGGAAGGACTATCAAAGCTGCAATCCCTCGGCCGCGGCGAAGCCTTCAAGCTTCTGGCGGATTGATACGCTTCCGACCGGCTTTTCAAGGCAAGGCAACAGCGCGGCTTCGCCCTTGCGACAATCAAGATCGAGAAGCAATGCCTTCACCGGACCCACCGCGGAAGGCGTCAGCGAAAGCGTTCGATAACCGAGTATCGCGAGCGCCAGTGCGCCAAGCGGCTGCGACGCAAGCTCGCCGCACAATGTGACCGGCTTTCCGTGCTTTTTTGCCTTATCTGCAATGTCCTTCAGGGCGCGGAGGACCGGCGCCGAAAGCGGATCGAATCGCTCGGACACGCGGGGATTGCCCCGATCGGCAGCGTAAAGAAATTGCATCAGATCATTGGAACCAACCGACAGAAAATCGACACGTTCCAGCAGCTCGTCGAGCTGGAACAGGAGGGACGGCACTTCCAGCATGGTGCCGATTTCAACCCGCTCGGGAAGTTCGTGCCCGTGTCGGCGCAAGTGAGTCAGTTCGACTTCGACGAGTGACTTTGCCTTATCGAATTCCTCGACAACGGCGATCATCGGAAACATCAGCTTGAGACCACGCCCGCTTGCAGCGCGTAACAACGCGCGTACCTGACTTCGAAGCAAGCCGGGCCTGTCCAGGCCGAGCCGGATCGCCCGCCATCCCAGCGCGGGGTTTTCTTCGTCGATGTTGCGCATATACGGCAGTACCTTGTCGCCGCCGATGTCGAGGGTGCGGAAAGTCACCGGCTTTTTCCCGGCCGCATCGAGGACCGCGCGATAAAGAGCAAGCTGCTCACCGGTGCGCGGCAGCGTGGTCGCGACCATGAACTGCAATTCGGTGCGAAACAGGCCGATGCCAGCTGCCCCGGTATCCTCAATGTGCGGCAGATCAATCGCGAGTCCGGCATTTATCATCAGCGACATCTTTTGGCCGTCCCTGGTGACACAAGGCCGCTCACGAAGTGCGCGATATTGCGCCTGGCGACGCGCGCGAAGCTTCACACGCTCGCCATAAGACGCCTGGATGTCCTGTGGTGGCCGCATGTGAATGTGGCCTGTCGAGCCGTCGACAATTATTGCGTCTCCAGGCTCGACCAGGCCGGTTGCATTTTCGATTTCGCCGACGGTTGGAATTCCTAGCGCCCGCGCGACAATCGAAACGTGCGATGTCGGCCCGCCTTCCTCGAGAACCAGCCCACGCAGTCTCTTGCGGTCATAGTCGAGCAAAGCCGCTGGACCCATGGAGCGCGCGACGATAATCGCATTTTCCGGCAGCTGTTCTTTTGCCGGCGCATGATCCTGGCCCATCAGCACGCGCATCAGCCGGTTTGCAAGATCGTCGAGATCATGCAGGCGATCACGCAAATAATGGTCGGAAGCACGCAGCATGCGGGCGCGCGTGTCGGACTGCACCCGCTCGACGCTGGCCTCGGCTGTAAGGCCGGTCATCACGGCTTCGCGAATCCTGTGCAGCCAACCCTGGTCGTAGGAGAACATGCGATAGGCTTCGAGCACGTCACGATGCTCGCCGCCGTCGGCGACATCGCGGTGCTCGACCAGCCGATCCAGATCTTCGCGCAGCGCGGCAATCGCCGTGTCAAGGCGCATGAGTTCATTCTGCACGTCGTCAGCGATCACATTGGTGATGACGACGCGCGGCTCGTGCAGGACCACATGGCCAAGCGCGATGCCGTCTGAAAGGGAAGTGCCGACGAGATGCATCGCGTGCCGCGCGACCGGCTCGGCACCGGGCCGCGCGAGGGATGACAGCTCGCCTGATGCAATCATCTCGGCGAGAACCATCGCCGTCGTTTGCAGTGCCTCTTCTTCTTCCTCGGTATAGGTGCGGCGCGCGCGATTTTGCACCACGAGCACGCCCAGCGTGTTGCCGGCGCGCAAGATCGGAACGCCAAGGAATGAGTGATAGATCTCTTCGCCGGTTTCCGGCCGGTAAGAGAAGGCGGGATGCGCCTGCGCGTCCGACAGATTCATCGGGGTTGCTTCGCTCGCGACCAGGCCGACGAGACCCTCTTCGGCTCTCAGGACGGTCTGGTGGACGGCTTCGCGTTTGAGGCCTTCCGTGGCGTAAAGCTCCAGCGTTCCGTCTACGCGCAACACGTAGACGGAGCACACCTCGGCAACCATGTTGGCGGCGATCAGCACCACCACCTTGTCGAGGCGATCCTGTGCGCTGACCGGCTCCGCCATGACTTCGCGGAGCCGGCGCAACAGCACGCGCGGACCGCCGAGCGCGCCACGCATGAGTGAGATCCCTTAGCCACGGCTTCGGCCGCAGCCTCATTACGGGCCAAATCGCGTACGAATAGCGACTCGGATCCGGTATCCGCGGTCGCTTACGCGTCAGGCTATAGCCAAAGGCACATGCAAGGGGCAAGCCAAAGCGACACCGGGTTGCCGCGAAACTGCTATTGTTCGGCGCGCGCCCCCAGAAGCCGACTTTGCCATCCCGCAACCCCCATCCAGATGCTGGTGCCCGCCCAGGCTACCCAAAGCAGCGTCAGCACAATGAACTCCGCCGTGGAACAGGGCTCGCCGTCGATGCACTGCCTGGAAACCAGGCCGACGGGAGCAAGGGACGCCATCGCGAGGGAGAACAGCACGAAACAGGACAACAGATACGCGGCGATAATTGCACTGCGCCGCACAAGCGAGGGCATGCCCGGTGGCGATATCGTTTCGCGCCTGCCCCTGAAATGATGGGGTTGGGCCTTGGCGAGATCCCTGATCTCTACCGTCGAACTTGTCAGAAGATCGTAGGCCGGTAACGAAGGAGTACCAGCCGAGCAGCGATTGATGAGGACGCGCGCTACAGCCTTCAGAAAGTTCACATTGCCGCCGCGATCATCGACCACGCGCATGTTATAAAGGTAGTGGCCAATGGTTCCGCCGGTCAAAGACACCAACAGTGGCTCATAAAACAGCCAGGTGGCGGCGACGGTAAATCCCACAATGCGGGCGATGTTGTCCGATGCGAAAGAGACCGCCACGGCAAGCGCAGCGGCCAGAATGATCATGAAAATGATGGTGTCGACGAGCACGGCCTTCACGCGCCTAGTGAAGCGAACGTAGGCTTGAGTGTCCGAAGACGCGTCGCCTGCGGTGGTCACATCAGGCATCCATAGCGTTTGTCAATGACAACCGTCATCGCTCAGGGGTTCAAACGCCGGCCAGGGATTTCTATTCCGCGCGACGAATGCCGTGCGCCCGGTGGCGAGCTAAAAAAGCGTCAGCCATCGCTCAGATTTTGTCCAACCCGTACAGCGTGTGCAGGGTGCGAACCGCCAAGTCGGTCTGACTGGCCTTGATCAGCACCGAGAATTTGATCTCGGACGTCGTAATCGCGAGAATATTGATCTTCTGCTGCGACAATGCCTTGAAAGCCTGTGCGGCGACGCCGGCGTGGCTGCGCATGCCGATCCCGATGACAGAGACCTTGGCAATGTCGGTCGCTCCATCGAGCCGCTCGTAGCCGATCGATCCTTTTGCCTTTTCGAGCGTGACGCGAGCGCGTTCATAGTCGGCTGAGGGGACCGTGAACGTGAGATCGGTTGTGGCGCCGTCGGCGGACACGTTTTGCACGATCATGTCGACGTTGATATTGCTGTCGGCGAGCGGGCCAAAGATTGCGGCGGCGACGCCTGGCTTGTCCTGCACGCGACGGATTGAGATCTGCGCCTCGTCCTTTGAAAATGCTATCCCGGTGACGACCTGCTGTTCCACGATGTCTCCTTCGTCGCAAATGAGTGTTCCGCGCAGCGGCCTCGATGAGTCGATATCCTCCGGCTTCTCGAAGCTTGAGCGCACGAATATTCGAACATTGTGCACCATTCCAAGCTCGACTGAACGTACCTGCATGACCTTGGCGCCAAGCGAGGCAAACTCCAGCATTTCCTCGTAAGCGATCTTGTCCATGCGGTGAGCCTTCGGCGCGACTCGAGGATCGGTCGTATAGACCCCGTCCACGTCGGTGTAGATGTCGCAGCGTTCGGCACCGATTGCCGCCGCGATCGCGACCGCCGATGTATCAGAGCCACCCCGTCCGAGCGTGGTGAGCCGGCCCGTTTCCTTATGCAGTCCCTGGAATCCGGCGATGACCGCGACCTGCGCATGTTCCTTGAACCGATTGATCAGTTCGGCGCCGTTCACATCCAGGATGCGGGCCGACCCGTGCGCATTATCGGTGAGTACCGGCAGCTGCCAGCCTTGCCATGACCGCGCGTTCACGCCCATGCCTTCGAGCACAATCGCGAGCAGCCCCGCCGTTACTTCCTCGCCGGTCGCTACGACCGCGTCATACTCGCGGGCATCGTGCAGCATGGCCGCCTCCCTGCACCAGTCGACCAGCTGGTTGGTGACACCGGCCATGGCAGATACCACGACGGCGACGTTGTAACCCGCATCGACTTCCCGCATGACGTGGCGCGCCACGTTGCGGATGCGATCGAGATCAGCGACGGATGTTCCGCCGAATTTCATCACCAGTCGAGCCATGACTTTCCCGAATGCGCGAACGGCGCCGAGAAATGGCCGGCGCAAGACATCAAACGCTCGAGCGCCGGCCTGAAAAGGCGCGTATACATACCGGCGGGGTGCGGCAACCGCAACATCGGCGCCATGACGCCGTCATAAATGCAGAAGAACCGGGGCCTGACCATGCGATACATCGATAACATTCTGCAGCCCGGCGAGACCGTTGCTTTTACGACCACCCTGCACTGGATCGTCTATCTGCCCGCAATCGGGCTGTGGCTCTTGGCCATCATCGCGCTCACCGTCGGCGGCGCAATGGGTCCGGTCGCCATATTGGCAGCAATTGTTTGCGCGCTGGCGGGCTCGGGGCTAGCGTTCAGGGCCTGGTTCAGACGGTGGACGACGGAGATAGACGTAACCGACCGCCGCATTGTGTTCAAACGTGGTTTCATCCGACGCCATACGGTCGAGATGAACATGGACAAGGTTGAGAGCGTCGACGTGGACCAATCGATTCTCGGTAGGATGCTCAACTATGGTGACATCACCATTCGCGGAACCGGTGTCGGGATCGAGCCGCTGCGCAATATCGATGCACCCCTCGAATTCCGCAATCAGGTAACGGCCCGCTGAGAGGATCGCTCGAGGCGAACATGTCAGGCAGCCGTCACACATCGTCAGTCGACTCTGCCGAGCTTGAACGCTTCTCTCGCCATGCGGCCGAGTGGTGGAATCCGCGCGGCTCGATGGCGCCACTTCACAAATTCAATCCGGTACGGCTGGGCTATATCCGTGATCAGGTCGCCGCGCGCTTCGATCGCGATCCCAAAAAGCTCGACTGCCTGAAAGGGCTGCGCATCCTGGATATCGGCTGCGGGGGCGGCGTTCTGTCGGAACCCCTGGCGCGTCTGGGAGCAAAAATCCTCGGGGCAGATCCATCGGAGGAGAACATCGCTGCGGCGCGCGCGCATGCCGGAGAGTCGGGCGTCGATGTCGACTACCGCGCCACCACTGCCGAGGAACTTGCCGACGCCAAAGAACGATTCGATGTTGTGTTGGCCATGGAAGTCGTTGAGCACGTCACCGACGTTGGGACGTTCGTCGACACTTGTGCAACAATGGTCAGGCCCGGCGGACTGATGATCGCCGCCACTTTGAATCGCACACTCAAGAGTTTTGCGTTCGCTATTGTCGGCGCTGAGTATGTATTGCGCTGGCTGCCACGCGGCACTCACAAGTGGGACAAGTTCGTCACGCCGCAGGAACTGGAGACCGCGATAGAGAATGGCGGGCTGCAAGTGATCGGCGAACGAGGAGTCGTCTACAATCCATTCGCGGACAGATGGCAATTGTCATCGGACATGGACGTCAACTACATGCTGGTCGCACAACGTCCTCGAAAAAAAGGAGAAGCTGGATGATCCTCGAACTGGTTGAGTTCAATTCTCCGAAGGGGTGGAGCCGCGCGCAGGTTGCCGATGAGGCGCGCAATACGATTCCGAAATGGCGCGCCAATAAACAACTCTTGCGCAAGCACTTCCTGCTCGAACTCAACGGGAAGACGGGTAGCGGCGTCTATATCTGGCCTTCGGTCGAGGCTGCGCAAAAGGCTCATGACGAAGAATGGCGCCAGTCTGTGATCAAGCGTACCGGCGGGGCGCCAACCATCCGATATTTCGATTTGTTCCTGCTCATCGATAATGAGAAAGGTGCGGTCACCGAATTTCCTGAAGCGGCCGAAATCCGTTCCGCGGCGGCGTAATCTCTACACCCTGAGTCACACGACGCGTAGCGTAAACCCAGCTGATTGTCGCGCTTGACCCGGCAATCCATAAGGCTAGTCCACAACACAAAGCCGTACCCTGCCCGGGTCAAGTCCGCGCATCACTACGGAGAAAGAATGCTTTGGGCCGTTTTCACGCTGATCGCCGCGGCCGCGCAAACTGCGCGCAACGCGATGCAGCGAGAGCTGACCGCGGCCCTTGGAACGGTCGGCGCCACGCATGTGCGTTTTCTTTTCGGATTTCCCTTTGCGCTGGTTTTTCTGGCCTGTGTTTTGACCGTTACGGGCACAGCATTGCCGTCGCCACCGCTGGTATTCTGGCCGTGGGTTCTTGCCGGTGCATTCAGCCAGATCGCCGCCACGGCAACCATGCTCTCCGTGATGGGCCAGCGCTCGTTCGTCGTGGCATATGCCTATATCAAGACAGAACCGGTGCACGTGGCGCTGTTCGGCCTCGTCTTTCTTGGTGACAAAATATCTGCGTTCTCCGCTTTGGCGATCCTCATCGCCACGGCCGGCGTCATTGTGATCTCGCCCAGGGCAAAACCCGGCGAAGGGGGAGCCGTGCGATCAACCGTTGTCGGACTGGTATCCGGGGCATTATTCGGGCTTTCCGCGATCGGGTATCGAGGCGCGATCCTGTCGCTACAGCTGCCCAACTTCGTTGTCGCGGCAACCTTCACTGTTACGGTCGGGTTGATAATCCAGGCGGCGGTTTTGTCGCTTTATCTGGCCTTGCGCGACCCGAAGGTTCTTCGCGCGATCGCACGCGCGTGGCGACCCTCTCTGTTTGCAGGGTTCATGGGTGCTTTCGCTTCCGAATTCTGGTTTCTCGCCTTTGCGATCACGACTGCGGCCAATGTGCGCACACTGGCCCTTGTCGAGGTGTTGTTCGCGCAAGGAGTGACGCGTTTCGTATTCAAGCAGCCGACCACGCAGCGTGAACTTGTCGGCATTGGCCTCGTCGTGATCGGAGTTGGGTTGCTGATTTGGGCGCACTAGCTCACGATTGACGAGTTAATTCCGCTCGTCGGGCAACACCGGCAACGGGTGGAATTCAACTCCCTCGTCGGACAGCTCTTTGGCTTCGTCGGGCGTGGCTACCCCATAAATCGAGCGATGTTCGATTTCGCCATAGTGCATCTTGCGAGCCTCTTCGGGGAATTTTGCGCCGACATTGTCGGCGTTTTTTGTGAGATGATCGCGCAATTCCTTGAGCTTCGCGCGAAATTCCCGTTCCTGCGGTGACATCATGGCTACCGGCGCAGGCGCCGGGTTTGCGGGCGCTTCCGCTACTTTCGCAGGCCCTTCTGTGGTTGAAGGCACCGGCTGAATCGGCGCGGCCTGTTTCTTCGCAGTCGCGGACAGGCGTGGCGCCATGATCGCCTTTTGCACCTTTGCGGAGCTGCATTGCGGACACGATACCAGTCCACGCCTGACTTGCTTGTCAAACGCGGAGGAATCCTGGAACCAGCTTTCAAACTGATGGCCCCGCTCGCAAATGAGTGCGTAACGAATCATTCTGCCCCTCGTACGACATGCAGGTGGGCCGGTTCGGCCATCGGCTCGACAATTTCAAAGCGACGGCCATGCTGCAATGATGGAATGCGTGCGCGCGCATTGGCTATTTCCGCGGGATCGATTTCGGCCATGACTACCCCCGGATCGGTGCCGCCTTCCGCAATGATGCGCCCCCAAGGGTCAACGATCAGTGAATGGCCATAAGTGTGCCGGTCGTTCTCATGCTTGCCGGCCTGCGCCGCAGCAAAGACGAAGCAGCCATTTTCAATGGCGCGGCCACGGACAAGGACGTGCCAATGCGCTTCACCAGTCTGCTTGGTGAATGCCGAGGGAATCGCCAGCATCGTAGCGCCTGCTTCGGCCAAAGCACGATAGAGCGCGGGAAACCGCAGATCGTAACATATTGTAAGGCCAAGTCCGCCCCACGGCAGGTCCGCGAGCACAGCCTGTTCGCCAGGGCGGTAGTTGCGCGACTCGCGATAGCTTTCGCCGTTCGCAAGATCGACGTCGAACATGTGAATCTTGTCATAACGCGCCGCAATATTGCCCTTCGGATCGACAAGGAAAGAGCGATTGGCCGCGCGCTCGGGCGAAAGACTGACCGCCAGCGAGCCTATATGAATGTAGATGCCAAGCTGACGCGCCAGTTCGCGCAATGTTGCGAGTGAGGGATCCACCTCTTCGGCGACGATCGCGCCGAAAAGTTGTTCGCGTTTGGCCGCCAGGATGTTCGTCATTTCCGGAGTGAGCACGTACTGGGCGCCGGCCGACTTTGCCTGGCTGATGAGACGCACGGCGTGGTCGATGTTGGCGGCGGGCCTGAGGCCAGAGCGCATCTGAATCATTGCGGCATTGAAGGTGCCAGCGCTCATGGCGACGTCTCGCCACCTGTCAGCATGGGGTCAAGCTTGCCGGCACGTTCCAGCGCGTACAGCTCTTCACTGCCCACGACATGCACCGCTCCGATAAAAATCTGCGGCACCGTCATTCGCCCATTCACCCGCTGGATCATTTCGTCACGGTGCTCCCAATCGCGTCCGATGTCGATTTCGCTGTAAGTCACGCCCTTGCACGTAAGCAAGCCTTGGCGGCGTTGCAAAAGGGACAATAGCGGGTGGTATAGATCTCAACTTGCGGCATGACCTTTCCGGGCCTTGTAAGCGTCTTTTATATGGGAGTGTGCGCGCGCGCCACAACCCGCGCAAAGACCAACACGTCGACGTGAGAAGCCCCCGCCCGCAACAGGGCGCGGGTGCACGCATCAACGGTGGCGCCCGACGTAAGTACGTCATCGACCAATATTAGACGCCAGCCAGCTATCTCGGCCCTCTGTTCGCCGGGCACGACGAAAGCGCCCTGGACATTTTCAGCGCGCTCCGTCTTCGACCGCCCGACCTGCTGTGGCGGCTCACGGCAGGACGGACAAAGCGGCGGCAAAGCGAAGTCCAAAATAAGCCGCAACACCGCCCGCATGTTCTCCCGAAAGCGGACTGCGGACGATGGCGGTTGCTCTGGCCTTGCCGAAACGAGCTCGTTCATGCTGCAACCGTACCATGAGCGCTCGGCAGTGACAGGAGCAGGACTCGCGCAAGTGGACAAAGCGATGTCGCCAGGCCCCATGATCTTTGACCGGCGATTGCTGCACGTGCGTCAGTCGCGCGCGCGGGCGCTCGGGCCGGCGGTATTTTTGCTGGACCATGCCGCCGCCGAGCTGGCTGAACGACTTTCCGCGGTCATGCGCCGATTTGAACTTGCAGTGGATCTTGGCACGCCGACGGACGCAGTGCGCCGCGCGCTCGCTGCGAGCGGAAAGATTGGGGCGATTGTCGCCGCAGCCGATGCTCTTGATCGCGACAGCTCATACCTGCGCGTGGCCGCTGATGAGGAAGCGCTGCCGTTCGCCGATCAATCGCTTGATCTGGTGGTGTCGGCGCTGTCCCTGCAATTTGTCAACGACTTGCCCGGGACGCTGATACAGATTCGTCGCGCATTGAAACCGGATGGTCTGATGCTTGCGGCGCTGATTGGAGGCGATAGCCTGACCGAGTTGCGCGAAGTGTTTGCTGCCGCCGAGACCGAGATCGAAGGGGGAGTGTCGCCGCGCGTTGCCCCGTTCGCGGATCTGCGCCAACTTGGCGAATTGTTGCAGCGTGCAGGGTTCGCGCTGCCCGTGATCGACAGTGAGCGATTGATTGTGCGGTACGATTCGGTTTTCGGGCTGGTGCGCGATCTGCGCCATATGGGCGCGACCAATGTATTGATCGAGCGCCGGCGCAAACCGCTCAAACGGGCGACGGTCCAACGCATGGCACAGCTCTATGCCGAGCGTTTTGCCGACCCCGACGGTCGCATACGGGCGAGCTTCGAGATTATCTGGCTGTCGGGTTGGGTCCCGCATGAAAGTCAGCAGAAGCCGCTCATGCCCGGCACGGCCGCGCGGCGGCTTTCCGATGCCCTTAACACCAAGGAAATATCGGCCGGAGAAAAAACGGGACGCTCGGGCTAGAGCAGCGTCATCAGGTGAGAAATGAGTGGAATATCCGCCGGCGGCATTTCGTAGTCGCGCAGGCGGTTCGGCTTTACCCAGGCGAGTTGCTGGCCTTCCGTCGCAACGACCGTTCCCTCCCAACGACGGCACACATACAGCGGCATCAGGAGATGGAAATCAGGATAACTGTGGCTGGCGAAGGCAAGCGGAGCGAGACAGACATCGCTGACGGTTATTGCCAGCTCCTCTTTCAGCTCGCGTATCAGCGTGTCCTCCGGCCGCTCGCCATTCTCAACTTTGCCGCCCGGAAATTCCCACAGCCCCGACATGGGCTTGCCTTTGGGCCGCTGGGCGATCAACACGCGGCCGTCCGCGTCGACCAGAGCGCAGGCGGCAACGAGGACGATATGGCTGGACACAATCGTTACGACCGATAGCCGCCATTGATGGCAACGTATTCCTTCGTCAGATCGCAAGTCAGTACGCGGTCACGACCCTTACCGAGACCTAGCGCTACTTTCAGGCTGATCTCCGGCTTTTTCATCACCGCGCTTACGCTCGCTTCGTCATAGCCAGGATCGCGGGCGCCTTTATGTGCGACACGAATGCCTCCGAACCAAATCGAGAGTTTGTCGCGATTTGCCGGTTCGCCCGCTTTTCCCACGGCCATGACGACACGCCCCCAATTGGCGTCCTCGCCCGCGATCGCGGTCTTCACGAGCGGTGAATTGGCGATCGACATAGCGATCCGACGTGCGGAGACCTTCGATACGGCGCCTTCTACGATAATTTCGACCAGCTTGCGCGCGCCTTCGCCGTCGCGCGCGATCTGTTCTGAAAGATTGGCCATCACGCCGTGCAACGCTCTCCTGAAATCCTTCAACCGTGGATCGGCAGCGCGCGCGATGCGTGGCGCATCCCCCGCCTTGCCCGTGGCGAAGATCATGAGGGTGTCGGACGTCGAGGTGTCGCCATCGATGGTGACGGCATTGAATGTATCTGTGACGCTATCCTTCAGCAGAGATTGCAGGGCGGCTGCGGGGAGGGGCGCATCGGTGAAAATAAACGAAAGCATTGTTGCCATATCGGGCGCAATCATGCCGGCGCCTTTCGCAATGCCGTTGATAGTCACTTTTGCTCTGCCGATTTTGGCTTCCGCGGTTGCCACTTTCGGGAAGGTGTCGGTCGTCATGATCGCGCGCGCGGCCGGCAGGAACTCGTCCGCCTGCGCCTTCGCAACCATTCCTTCCATCACGCCGTCAAAGGCTTGCGCGTTGAGCGACTCGCCGATTACGCCCGTCGAAGCCAAAAGCACATCGGCAGGCTTGCAGCCGATCGCGCGCGCGGCCAGTTGCGCGGTGAACCGGCACGCGTCGCGTCCATTCTTTCCCGTGAAAGCGTTGGCGTTGCCGGAATTTACGACCAGCGCCCGCGCTTTTCCCCCTTTCAGGTGAGCCCTGCACCACTCGACCGGCGCAGAGGGGCATTTTGAGCGGGTGAACACGCCAGCCGTGGTCGTGCCAGGCTCGAACAGGGCAAGCAGGACGTCCGTGCGGTCCGCGTAGCGGATTCCGGCGGCGGCGGTTGCAAGCCGTACGCCTGCAATTGGCGGCATGTCGGGGACGTCGGCAGGCGCGAGAGGGGAGACTGCAATGGACATATTGTCATGGCCGGGCTTGTCCCCGCCATCCACGTCTAAATGAGTTGCGATACTTAAAAGACGCGGATGCCCACGACAAGCGCGGGCATCACGAAATGATTTGATGGATATGATGCGGCTTATTTCTTCGCTGGCGGAGCCGCGGCGGGCTTTTCTTCGGCCTTTGCCGGCTTGTCCATGCGCTCGATTTTTGCGTCTGCGCGCAGCTTGGTGACCAGATCTGCCTGCGCCTTGCGCACCACGAAATTTTCAATCTGCGGCTTCACATCCTCGAATTTCGGGGCCTGTTTTGTCCGCTTGTCCTCAATCTTGATGACATGCCAACCGAACTGGGTTTTGACGGCGTCCGAAATCTGGCCGGATTCCAATTTGAATGCGGTTTCGGCGAATTCCGGAACCATTTGATCCTTGGTGAAATATCCGAGGTCGCCGCCATTGGCTTTGCCGGAGGGATCTTCGGTAACCTCGCCCGCCACCTTGGCAAAGTCTTCGCCCTTCTTCAGGCGGGCGATGACTGCCTTGACTTTATCCTCCGCCTCTTTGCTGGCTTTTTCGTCGCCGGCAGGTGTCCGGAAGAGAATGTGCCGGGCATGCACTTCTTTCTCTTCGCCGATCTGCTTGACGGCCTCATCGTAGACCTTGTGCATCGCATCGTCGGTGAGCGCTTCCTTGCCGACTGATTGGAGCAATCCTTCCATGAGGAGCTTCTTGCGGGCGAACTCAAGCTTGCGCTTGAAGTCGGCCGTATCACCGAACTTCTTGTCCTGCGCGGCCTTCGAGACAAGAATCATGTCGGCCACAAACTGAATCAGATAGTCCTGCTTGGCCTCCGGGGACATCGGGGGAATCTGGCCTGCCTCATCCTCCGCGACCGCCAGATCGCTCTGGTGAATCTCGACGCCGTTAACTTTGGCGACAACGGGATCTTTGTCTTGCGCGTAGACCCAGGCGCCCGAAATGAGAAGCAGCGCGGCGCCAATGAAAGCGGCCGGGCGCAGTCGGACCGGAAAGCCGGCAGGAAAGGAAATCGTCATGACATTGTCCTTGGATAAAGGATACCACCCGGTCGGGCAGGCGGCGCGCGCGACTATTCGCCCAACAACCATGGCTTTGCAATGGCGGACCAGCAAGGAAGGGCTAACGTCCCCGTGACCGAAAACCGGCCGACAAGGCAGCAATTGACAACAATCCGACCCCCTCATATCTCTCGCTCGGCGTTGGCTATTCGCTATTTGCTGTCGCGTTTCGCGTCGAATTTGCCCGAAATGTGCTGCATTCCGGAACGCCGGAGGCAAATCTGGCCGTGGCGTCATGATATAAGCGTCCGACCAATTAGGAGCTCCCCCGTATGATCGGCGCCGTTGCCCGCAAGCTGTTTGGATCCGCCAACGAGCGACGCATCCGCAGCTATCTGCCCCGGGTTCGCGACATCAACGCGCTCGAAAAGGAACTGGAAAATCTTTCTGACGATGCGCTGAAAGCACGAACCGACGAATTCAAGAAGAAGGTCGCGGAAGGCGTCTCGCTCGATGACATTCTGGTTCCTGCCTTTGCAACCGTTCGGGAAGCGTCGAAGCGCACCCTGGGTCAACGTCATTTCGACGTTCAGCTGATCGGCGGCATGATCCTGCACGAAGGCAAAATATCGGAAATGAAGACCGGCGAAGGCAAAACGCTGGTCGCAACTCTTCCGGTCTATCTCAATGCGATCGCCGGCCGTGGCGTTCATGTGGTCACGGTCAATGATTATCTGGCCAAGCGCGACGCCGAATGGATGGGGCAGATTTACAATTTCCTCGGATTTTCGGTCGGGGTCATCGTCCATGGCCTGGATGATGAGCAGCGCAAGAAAGCTTACGATTGCGACATCACCTACGGCACGAACAACGAACTCGGCTTCGATTATCTGCGCGACAACATGAAGTACCGGCTGGAGGATATGGTCCAGCGCGGGCACATTTACGCAATCGTCGACGAAGTCGACTCAATTCTCATCGACGAAGCACGGACGCCGCTGATCATTTCGGGTCCGCTCGACGACCGCTCCGAATTCTACAATACGATTGACAGCTACATTCCGCAGCTCGACAAGGCGGACTATGAAGTCGACGAAAAACAGAGAACCGTCACCCTGACAGAAGCGGGCATGGAGAAGCTCGAGCAGCGCCTGCGCGACGCCGGCCAGCTCAAGGGAGATTCGCTATACGACATCGAAAATGTTTCCGTCGTTCACCACGTCAACCAGGCACTTCGCGCGCACAAGCTATTCCAGCGCGACAAAGACTATATCGTGCGCAACGGCGAAGTGGTGATCATCGATGAATTCACCGGGCGTATGATGCCCGGCCGAAGATATTCGGAAGGCTTGCACCAGGCGCTGGAAGCGAAAGAGCATCAGCCCATCCAGCCCGAGAACCAGACGCTCGCCTCGATTACGTTCCAGAATTATTTCCGCATGTACGAGAAGCTTGCCGGCATGACAGGTACCGCCATGACGGAAGCCGAAGAGTTCATGGATATCTATGGGCTCGAAGTTCTCGAGGTGCCGACCAATATGCCGCTCGTTCGTCTTGACGACGACGACGAGGTCTATCGCACGGCTGCGGAGAAATATCGGGCGATCCTGAGTCTCATCGAGGAATGCAAAACCCGCGGCCAGCCGGTTCTTGTTGGCACCACCTCGATTGAGAAATCAGAACAACTTGCCGAGATGCTCCGCCAAAAGGGCTGGGAGCAGCACGACTTTTCCGATCCCAATGCCTTCGCGGCGCTGTATTCAGGAGACGAAGGCGCGTCGAAGAAAAAAGTATTCGCCATCCTCAATGCGCGTTATCACGAGCAGGAGGCCTACATCGTCGCACAAGCCGGCGTGCCTGGCGCAATCACGATCGCCACCAATATGGCGGGCCGGGGCACCGACATTCAGCTCGGCGGCAATCCCGATATGCGCATTCGCCAGGAAATCAGTGACATTGCCGATCAGCGGGAACGCGAGAAGAGCCCCCACGCCGATGAAATCCGTAAGCAGGTTGCGCGACTGAAGGAAAAAGCACTTGCTGCCGGTGGTCTCTATGTTCTTGGCACCGAGCGCCACGAGAGCCGTCGCATTGACAATCAGCTGCGCGGCCGCTCGGGTCGCCAGGGCGATCCAGGTCATTCCAAGTTCTTCCTCTCCCTGGAAGACGACCTGATGCGCATCTTCGGATCCGACAAGCTCGATGGAATGTTGCAGAAGCTCGGACTGAAGGAGAACGAGGCGATCGTTCATCCCTGGATCAACAAGGCGCTCGAGAAGGCGCAGCAGAAGGTCGAGGCGCGCAATTTCGATATCCGCAAGAACCTGCTAAAATTCGACAACGTGATGAACGATCAGCGCAAGGCGATCTTCGAGGAGCGGCTCGAGCTGATGCGCGACGAGGCGGTGGACGAAACCGTCAACGGCATGCGCCACTCGGTGATCGAGGACTTGGTCGCCAAACATCTCCCGGCCAATGCCTATGCCGAGCAATGGGATGTCGCGGGACTCGACGAAGCGCTCAAGGGCGTGCTGACCCTCGATTTGCCGGTCAAGGACTGGGCTAAGGAAGAAGGCATTACCGACGAGGAGGTGCGGGAGCGCATCGAGCGACGCGCCGACGAATGGATGGCGTCAAAGGTTGCCAAATGGGGCCCCGATGTCATGCGCTACGTCGAGAAATCAATCTTGCTCCAGACACTCGATCATCTTTGGCGCGAACACCTCGTGATGCTTGAGCATCTGCGTCAGGTGATCGGCTTGCGCGGTTATGGTCAACGCGACCCGCTAAATGAATACAAAGCAGAGGCCTTTGCGCTGTTCGAAGCCATGACGGCGCGCCTGCGCGAAGCCGTCACCGCACAGCTCATGCGTGTCGAGGTCGTGCAAGCTCCGCCGGCCGAGGAGGCCGCAATGCTTCCCTATATGGAGGCGCACAAGGTCGATCCTCTCACGGGCGAAGATGAGATGGCGCCGGCTCTGGCACCGGCGCTCGCGGGGAACGGCAATGGCATGCAAGCCGAACGCAAGGCGAATGACCCGTCGAGTTGGGGCAAGGTCGGTCGCAACGAACCCTGCCCGTGCGGCTCGGGCAAGAAATATAAGCACTGCCACGGCAGATTTGGCTGATTCCACCGAGCGAAAGATAGCTCGAGTTTGACCGAGATCGACTGAGCGGCCACGCAACCAAACTACGGATAGTCCCGATTGCATTCAAGGTGAGAGTGATCGGAAAAATAAGTGCCAGTTGGAAGCCGCCGATCGGCGATTGATCAGTGGCCGAACTGGCCGAGAGCCAATTTCTTCCGAAAGGTACGATTACTCTTGAGGTGCCATTCGCGACTCATCGCGTGGCGCTTGCTTGCGCAGCGTTCCGAATAAAGCAGCACCCATGCATGGCCGCGCGTCGAGCGCGCGCCTTTGCCGGCATTATGCGCTGCCAGTCGACGGGTCACGTTGTCGGTCCAGCCGACATAGGTCAGGCGGCGGGTGCCCGCGTGGGTACCGATAACATAGACGTAGCAATCCATGTTTCGTCCGCCATGGTTCGTCGAAATCGACTACCGGGAGCTGCCGAAGGAACCGACCGGGACGACCGGCTGAGCCCCTGCGAGCAAGCCATTATTGCTCGCTGGCGGGGTGGAATAGGCCGTACGCAATTCCGGCTGTTGCGGCGGTTCTGCTTTCGCGGTCTGCACCGGTGCGGTTGGCGCGGGAGCGCGAACAGTAGCTTCGGCCGGTTTTGGTGCAGCCTCTCGCGGCTTCGATGCCGGCGCCGTTGAGGCGGTGCCGACAGTTGTTGCGGGAGCGGCCGGGCGGACCGGGGCGGCCTGCTTGGGTTTTGCCGCCAGATCGGTATTGGCGCCTCGCATCGCCGCTTGCTCTTTCTCAGGCGCGGCCGAGGTTTCCTTTGAGCCGCCAAACCAGCTGCCAATCAATCCCGCAATCGTGGTTGGCTTCTGTTCCACGTCGGGAGCTTCGCCCTGCTTGGTCTGCGGCGCGGACCGCGGCACCGGCACGTTCGCGACTGCCACTGGCTTACTGGCCGTTGTCGCGGGCTCCCGCTTGGCCGGCGCTTCCGCAGCTGCGGCCGGCGGCGTGGTGTCACGCGGCAGCGCATCGGGCGCTTCGGTCACGCGCGGCAGCGTGCCCGGCATACTCGCCACTTGATACGTGCGGCCGTTGTTGTCGAAACCCGCCTGCGGCGTCAGCTTGGCAGCGAATACCGGATTCATGCCGCCATCGATACCCGCACGGGATGGAACGGTCGAAACATTATTCGCGACGTATTCCGCCATCTTGTATTGCTCTTGCCGCCGCACGTCGAGCACCGCATCAGCGACGTTCTTGTCGAGCTGATAAGCGGGACAGGCAGCCGTCGGGTTGAATGAAAGCGCCTTGCCGGAATCGTTCGCTGCTACCGCATCGAAGACATAACGCCTGTCGCAAATCGCGACATTCGGCTCCTGATGGGTGGCATTGAAATGGTCGTATCCCTCTTTCAACATTTTCCAGAACGCGAAGTTCGGATTGTTCCGGTGCTTCGCCATGTTCAACGCGGTCATGCGGAACGGAAAAGCCTGCAACTGGAGCGATTTCTGCCCGCCGAAGAACGACTCACGCGCCAGTGCGTAGATTTCCTGGATCTGTTCGTCGGTCATGGCGTAGCAGCCGCGCGACGAGCAATCGCCATGCACCATCAGGTCGGATCCGGTGTAGCCCATGGCGCGGTCGTACGCGTTTGGAAAGCCGGTGTTGAAAGCGAGATAGTAACTGGAGTTGGGATTCATGTGCCCGGGCGTGATGGTGTAGAAGCCTTCGGGCGCCTGTCGGTCGCCTTGCTTTTTCTTCGGCCCAAGATCCCCGGACCAGCGGCAGATCGGATACGTTTTTAACAGCGCGAATTGGCCGTCCCGATTCTGCTTCCAGATCTCCATCTCCGATTCTTCCTTGAAGATGCGGGCGAGAATCGGAGAGTCCTTCTCCATATTCTTCGCCGAAATCTCGGCGAGCATCTTTTCGGAAAGAGGAGCCTTGGCGCGGCCTGTGGGAGAAATGCTCTCGCCGTCACACCCGGCTAAGACAATGGTAGCGGCAACGGCCGCCGACGCCAGCAGCGCGCGAGCGAAAGGTCGATGCAAAACCTGATACTCCCCGAAGCGGCGGTCCCGTAGTCCCCAATGGTTACCCAGAAGATGTGGCATCCGCAAGGCGGTCCCCCCTATCCCTGCTTACCGCTAACCCATGGTAGACCAAAGTAAATTGCCAACCCGTTAACCGCTATTGCGGCCCATCGCCAAAAACTTCTCGCGCCGCTGTTTGCGGATCGCTTCGCGGTCGAGCCCCTGAAGGTCAGCAAGGGCCTTGGCGATGGCTTCTCCGGTCAGGGCGATGGCCGCCTGAGGGTCGCGGTGGGCCCCCCCGGTCGGCTCCAGCACCACGGTATCGATCACGCCGAATCGCACCATGTCCTGAGCGGTGATTTTCATGCTGGTGGCCGCCTCTTGCGCCTTCGCGGTGTCGCGCCAGAGGATCGAGGCGGCGCCTTCAGGCGAAATGGCGCTGTAGATCGCGTGCTCCAGCATCAGGACCCGATTAGCTGTTGCAATCGCAATCGCGCCGCCCGAGCCGCCTTCGCCTAATATTACGGCGATGTTGGGAACCCCCAGCGCCAGGCACGTGTCAGTCGAACGTGCGATGGCTTCCGCCTGACCCCGCTCTTCCGCGCCAATGCCGGGATAGGCTCCGGCGGTGTCCACCAGCGATATCACCGGAATGTCGAAGCGGTCGGCCATTTCCATCAGCCGAACAGCCTTTCGGTAACCTTCCGGACGCGCCATTCCAAAGTTGTGCTTGAGCCGGCTTTCCGTGTCTGAGCCCTTTTCATGCCCGATGACGCAGACGCTTTCGCCGCGAAACCGGCCAAAGCCCCCGACGATCGCAGCATCGTCGCCGAATTTGCGATCGCCAGCGAGGGGAATAAAGCTGCTGATCAACCCGGAGATGTAGTCGAGGCAGTGCGGCCGCTGCGGATGTCGTGCGACCTGAGTCTTCTGCCAGGGCGTGAGATCGGCATAAAGACCCTTCAATGCCAAGGCGGCTTTTGACTCAAGCCGGTTTATTTCTTCGCCGATCGCGACCGCGTTGCCTGTCTCGCCCATCGCGCGCAATTCTTCGACCTTAGCCTCGAGTTCGGCCACCGGTTTTTCGAAGTCGAGATAGCTGCGCATTGGGGACCGTGCGAGGTGCTTTTCGGAGCGTAGTGACGTGGGCGAAGGGCTTAAGTCAAGCAAACGGGCAAATTTGGCTCTTGTGAATGTTCTTGGCTAGTTTCCCGACAGCGGATGCAAATCGCGCACCAGCGCTTTCAGCCGCTCTTCCAGCACATGGGTATAGATTTGCGTGGTCGAAATATCCGCGTGTCCGAGCAGGGTCTGCACCACGCGCAGGTCGGCGCCATTATGCAGCAGGTGACTGGCGAAGGCATGGCGCAGCACGTGCGGGCTCAGACGTCCGGGCTGAATCCCGCAGGCCTGACCGAGCGATTTGAGCTCGCGCGCGAAATGCTGACGGGTGAGGTGGCCTTGCGCGCCAAAAGAAGGGAACAGCCATTTCGATAGCGAGTCGCGTTCGTTTGCTGCGCGCAATTCGAGGTACTCGGACATCGCGCGCTTGGCCTGCGTGTTGAGCGGTACGAGGCGCTCCTTGCCACCTTTGCCGCGCACAACCAGCATGCGCTGATCTCGTCTGGCCGCCGACGCCGGCAAAGCCATAAGCTCGGACACGCGCATTCCCGTTGCGTAGACCACTTCCAGCAGACATAGCAGACGCGCGGCGCGCAGCCGCTGAGCAAGCGGCTGGTTCTTTTTTTCACTGTGCGCCCGCGCCTGCTTCAGCAAGGTGTCGACATCCTTTATTGAAAGCACTTTGGGCAACGCGCGCTCGCGCTTCGGGCCCTCGAGAACAGCAGCGGGATCGTCGCTGCGTCGTCCCTCTGCGAAGAGAAACCGGTAAAGTTGCCGCACCGCGGAGAGACGTCGCGCCAGCGATGACGCCTTGAAGCCGCGCTCGGAAAGGCTCACGAGGAATCCGCGCAGGTCGTCGGTGGTAGCATTGGCAATTGTGCGACTTGCCGCGCGCAAATGCGCGGATAGATCGTCGAGGTCGTTGCGATAGGCGGAAATCGTATTTGCGCCCGCGCCGCGCTCGGCTGCGAGCATGTCGAGAAACAATTCGACCACTGTTTTGTCGGATGCTTTTTGCCGGCGGGTCATCGCGTCGGCTTGTCCGCGGCATCAGTGATTTTTAATGAACTTGTCGGGCGGAATGGTCACGATGATCTCGCGCGGCTTGTAGGTCACGAAGGTGGCGAGCGAGAACACCGCGCCGTATCCGAGCCCGACGAGCAATCCAAGGAAGATCAGAAATCTGAACAAGCTCGGCATCGTCAAACCCGGCAAGCGTCCGTCAGGTCAGCGCCTGGCGATTTTAGGCAAGTTACGCTCGAGTTCCGCAAGCACCGGCAAGACCGGTCTCGCGATCGGCGCGATAACTGGTATATGGAACCCGTGGATTCGCTTGGAAAACCATAGCATGGTTAACGGCACCATTCAAAAGCCGGCAGAAAATGCCCCCGAATCGGCGGTGGTTCGCGCGCTTGGCAGCCGCTCGATCGTGCTCGTCGGCATGATGGGCGCCGGCAAGTCCTCGATCGGGCGCCGCCTCGCTCAGCGCCTCGATATCCCGTTCGTCGATGCCGACGCCGAGATCGAGGTCGCGGCCGGCATGTCGATCGAGGACATCTTTGCGACGCGCGGCGAGCCCGAATTCCGCTCCGGCGAGGCGCGGGTGATCGCCCGCCTGCTCGAGAGCGGCACGCAGGTGGTGGCGGCCGGCGGTGGCGCGTTCATGAACGCCGACACCCGCGCTGCCATCAAGGCCAAGGGCGTCTCGGTCTGGCTGAGGGCCGATTTCGACGTGCTGATGCGGCGCATCAAGCGCCGCAACGATCGCCCGCTGCTCAAGATCGACGATCCGGAGGCTAAGTTGCGGGAGCTGATCGATCTGCGCTATCCGACCTACGCGCTGGCCGACTTGACCGTCCAGT
>DASXST010000036.1:0-3723 GCA_036505835.1 Pseudolabrys sp.
GTCGCCATAACCAACCTCCTGCATGGTCGGAATGTCGGGATATTCCTTCAGGCGGGTGTGATTGACCACAGCCAACGGGCGGAATTTTCCTGACTGCACGTGCGGCGCGCTGGAAGCCACATTCAGGAAAGCGGCATGCACATCACCGCGCAGCATATCCTGGATCACGCCTGCCGCACCGTTCTTGTTTGGCAACCCCACCAGATCGAGATCACCGGCACGCTTCGCGAAATAGGCCATGTCATAGTGCGGGTAAGACCCGATTCCGACGGTGCCATAACGGACCTTGCCCGGATTTTGCTTTGCATACGCAATGAGCTCGGGAACGGACTTCACCGGAAAATCATTTACCGTGCTGACGAGCAGGAAAGCCGGCACGTCGACCAGATTGGTCACGGCCACAACGCTCTTGCCGTAATCTACACTCATCTTGCTGGCGTAGATGATCGGCGTGATTGTATTCGTCGATACATTGCCCAGCATCAGGGTGTAGCCATCGGGCGCCGACTTGGCCATTTCGTCAATTGCCAGCATGCCGAACGCGCCAGGCTTGTTGATCACGACGAAGCCTTGACCGGTAACCTTCTGAAATTCGTCACCGAGGACGCGGGCAGTGATGTCGGTGGCGCCGCCGGGAGCATAAGGCACGATCACCTTGACCGGCCGGTTTGGATATTTCTCCTGCGCGATCACGGCGCCAAGGCCAAGGGCGAGCGCGGCGGCGAGCATTGCCGTCAAGACTTTCATGCGTTCCTCCCAGATTGATCGAGCGGCGAAAATTCTTTGCTTTCGTTGCGCGCTGGTTCAGGTGGCTTTGATGCCGTGCAAACTGTGCGAAGCGTCTTTAACCGTGAAAAATACGACGTCGCCGTCTGCGGTCGCCTTGCCGGCATGCACCGTGTTGGCCGGAATGTAGACGACCGAGCCTGGCTTCACGTCGATTTCCTTGCCATCGATATTGGCGCGGAAGGTTCCCTCAAGCACATAGATCCATTGCTCATTCGGGTGCGAGTGAGGCTCGGCGCCGGTGCCGGCCTTCATGCGCATGAGGCCGACAATCATTCGGTCTCCTTCAACGCAGGGGCCATGGGCGGTCGAATAGGCAGGCCCACCCATGATCTTGTGCATCGTTCCTAGATCGAAAACATATTCTCCTGGTGCGGCGCGCTTGGCGCCCGGCGTACGTGCGACCGGCTGACTTGACATGACATTACTCCCGGCTACTGACTTTAGGATGTTAGTTGACGACGCGCAGGCGCGCCAGTAGAGCCGGGGCTCATCAATGCGTGCGCGCAGTATCACGGTTCTGCCGCGATCATGCGCAAGCCCTGCCGGTCCACGATTCGAAGAAAACTCCCCGATGACACGTATTGCCACGACACTGCTGGTCTTGCTCATGGCCGGTGCTTGTGCCGACACCCAGGTGCCGAAGGGAGAGCCAAGTTTCTACCGCAACCTGGCGCAGCCGGGCACGGAACTCGACGCCGCGAGTGCAGCTTCGATGATCTCCGGCTATCGCGCCAACAATGGATTGCCCGCCGTCGCGCTCGATCCTGAATTGATGCAGCTGGCGCAGACACAGGCGGAAATGATGGCCAAGCGCCTTGATCATGGGGCCGGCAGGCCATTCGTGCAAAGACTGAAAGCATCGGGTTACGACGCCAAGCGAGCAGCCGAAAACGTCAGCGCCGGATATCACACCTTCGCCGAGGCATTTTCCGGATGGCGCGACTCGAACCCACATCGGGCCAACATGCTGCTGGCTGGCGCGACACGCATGGGCATTGCCGCGGTTTACACGCCGGCCTCGAAATACAAAGTCTATTGGGCGCTCATTCTGGCTGAGCCCGACGAAAAGAGAGAATAAAGCTTACCGGCTTCCAAGTGGTCCACTTGGCGGCGTGCTTGCTGTCACGATAGTTTTGTCGTTTCAGGGGGTGAGATTGGACTGACATTGCCGATGAGCGCTATCAGCCTTTCGTTGATTGCATTTGCGTGCATTTTCGGTGCGACGCTGCTCGGCATTTATCTTCGCACTGTTTTGCCAAAGCATCATCTGAGCTGCACCCCTATGAACAACAGGTCGGGCTGGACCACATGCTGACCGCTGACTAGCCTTCCGCCATGCCGGTTCTTCCTCGCGGCAAGGATTACGACTCCCTCTATCGCCAATTTCGCTGGCAGGTGCCGGCCCGTTACAACATAGGGGTCGACGTCTGCGATCGCTGGGCGGAGAAGGAGCCGGATCGGCTGGCAATTCTCCACGCGCGGTCGGACGGTCATGACGACCAGCTCACATACGGCTGGCTGCGCGAAACGTCCAATCGGCTGGCCAACGTGCTACGCGCGCACGGCGTTACCCGCCGCGATCGCGTGGCAATTCTGCTCCCGCAATCGCCTGAAGTGGCCGCCATTCACGTGGCAATCTACAAACTTGGCGCCATAGCCCTGCCGCTGGCGGTTTTATTCGGTATCGATGCGCTTTCTTACCGATTGCAGAACTCGGGTGCCGTCGCCCTGATCACCGATTCGCGCGGGGTCGAGCGCATCGCCGAGGTCAGGAAGGAATTGCCGGCGCTTAAATTGATTTTGTCGTTGGATAGCGCTGCCGGTGGTGCACTGAATTTTCCCGTTGAGCTCGCGCGCGCGTCGTCCGATTTTGTACCGGTCCACACATCCGCCGACGATCCGGCGATGATGGTCTATACGTCCGGCACAACAGGTCAGCCCAAAGGCGCGCTGCATGGCCATCGCGTGCTGATCGGACATCTGCCCGGCGTCGAAACCCATCACGATTTTCTGCCGCAGCCGGGCGACCGTCTGTGGACGCCGGCCGATTGGGCCTGGGCCGGCGGTCTGCTCAATGTGCTGTTGCCAGGCCTGCACTATGGCGTGCCGGTGGTGGCGCGCCGTTTCGAAAAATTCGATCCGGAACAGGCCTTCGCGCTCATGGCGCGGGCGCAAGTACGCAACGCTTTCATCCCGCCGACTGCGCTGCGCATGCTGCGCGCCGCGCCCAACCCAAAAGGCCGTCACGCAATCAACATGCGCTCGATCGGGTCGGGGGGCGAATCGCTCGGTGTGGAAACTTACGAATGGGGAAAATCGGCGTTTGATCTAACCATCAACGAATTCTATGGGCAAACCGAGTGCAACATTGTGCTTTCGGCCTGTGGCTCAATTGGCGTGTCGAAGCCCGGTGCGATCGGCAAGTCTGTCGCCGGCCATTCTGTGGCGATACTGGACAACGCGGGCAATCCACTGAAGAGCGGCGAAGCCGGGCAGATTGCAATCAGGCGTCCGGACCCGGTGATGTTCCTTGAATACTGGGACAACCCGGAAGCCACGCGCGACAAATTCATCGGCGATTGGATGACGACAGGCGATCAGGGCGTGATGGACGAAGACGGCTACGTCAGTTTCGTCGGCCGCAACGACGATGTGATCACGTCGGCCGGCTTCCGTATCGGGCCTGGCGAAATCGAGGATTGCCTGATCCGACATCCGGCGGTGGCGCTCGCCGCCGCGGTTGGAAAGCCCGACGCGCTGCGCACCGAGATCGTGAAAGCGTTTATTGTTCTCAAGAAAGGCTTCGTTGCATCCGATGCTCTGGCATCCGAGATCCAGGCCTTCGTGAAAACGCGCCTGTCCGCACACGAATATCCGCGCGAGGTCGCGTTCATCGATGCCATGCCGATGACAACGACGGGCAAGGTCATCAGG
>DASXST010000037.1:0-58190 GCA_036505835.1 Pseudolabrys sp.
ACCTCGCAAACATGCAAGCGTTCTCCGGGATTCCCGCTTGCGCGGGAATGAACAGAGGATGCCATGAACGAAATTCTAGAAGCCGTAGCGCCCCCAGATCGCGCGCACTTCTAACGCGGAGATGAGATCGTCCGCGAGAGCGGGCTGGTGGCCAAGCGCATCGACGAGATTGACTCCCGGCAATCGTCGGCCGAACAGCGAACGCTCGGTAGAAATCAGTGGTGAATGCACCTTCTCGCCAAACCGCTCGCGCAAAGTCGACCGCAAGTCCCCGATCCGATCCGCAAGTCCCAGCTCGATCGCTTTCCGCGCCGTCCAGAATTCGCCAGAAAACAGGTTGGTGTCGGAAGCGTTCAGCTTCGACCCGCGGCGCTCCTTTACCAGCGCAATGAAATTTTCATGGATATCCTGCTGGATCGCCTTCAGCCTCTTTACGTCCTCGGGCTTCTCCGGAAGGAAAGGATCGAGCATCGCCTTCTGGTCGCCGGCGGTATAGAGCCGCCGCTCGATGCCGACCTTCTGCATCAGCTCGTTAAAGCCGAACGAGGCGCCGACCACACCAATCGAGCCGACGATCGAGAATTCGTTACAGATGATCTCATCGGCCGCGCAGGCCAACATATAGCCTCCCGACGCACCAACATCCTCGACGAAGGCCAGCACGGGAATCTTTTTCTCGTCGGCAAGCTGCCGGATCCGCCAGAAGATGAGATGCGATTGCGACGGCGAGCCGCCGGGCGAGTTGATGATCAAAGCTACTGCGCGCGCATGAGGCATTGCGAAAGCGCGGTCCAATGACCTGGCGATTGTCGAGAGCAGCAGCCCGGGGCGCAGCGGTGTCACGACCCCGATGACGCCGGCAAGGCGCACCACCGGTACGACGGGTATGTCGGTGCGGAACCGACGCGGCACGAGTCGGGCTGCCGCATTGACGAGGCGTGCGCCAAAGGTGGGCCGGAAAGGAGGCGTGGAACTGGTCATCTGTCCAGATACCCAGCCTGGACCGATCAAGTCAAAGGCGACGGAACCCGGGTCGGCTCTCCGGCGAAATAAATTGCGGCGGTTTCCAAGAAAAGCGTCTCGTGTTGCCTAATTTTTAACTTTGGAATGCTTTTTGCAACACAGTGGATGCCGGCGCTTTTAAAGAGGCGGGTCGATGGATCCCAAGATCACACTCCTGTTCCTACTAATAGGCAGCGTTATCGGTCTTTCGTACCTCAGCGACGAAAATCGGGGGCGCTTTCTGCGTCAGCTGAACTCCACGCGTTGGCGCAATTTTGTGCTCGGACGGCGCAGGGCTTAGGCAGGCTGGCGGATCGGCTACACCTGCGCGATTGTTAGCGTATTTCCCCCGCGTAAAACATCTTCTGCGGCTTCCGTTGGCTCGCCGTGCTCATCATTGAGGCTGAGGGGGGCGTAGTCCATTTGCGTGCCACGCCCGAATTTCACCGCGCGCGCAAGCACGCGGATCGCCGGCGCGGTCGGCCTCGGCAGAACAGACTGGACCCCGAGCGCGCCGAACGCCGGCCGTAGCTCGCCTGTGACTTTGTCTAGTCCGTCCGCCGGCCAAATGAGCGTAAGGACTCCCTCTGATTTAAGCAGCCATGCGGCGGTGGCGATCCAGCGCCGGAGCAATCCCGGCTCTCCCACATGAGCCAGGCGGCGGCCGGGATCGGGCGAGACATTCTGGCGTCGCGCATCGTGAAACGGCGGATTCATCAGGACGCGGTCAATGGTGCCGGCAGCAAAGCCGGCCGCAGTCAATGACGCGACAATTTCCACGTCGACGGCATAAGCCCTGACGCGGCCATCAAGATGGTTCAGGCGTGCGTTCGACGCAGCGAGCTCCGACAGTCTTCGATCGATCTCGAGCAGCGACACTCGCAAGTCCGGAACGCGCGCGGCAAGCGCAAGGCCCGCGGCACCTACACCGGCGCCGAGATCAACGGCGTGCTCGCCGCCGCGCGCTCCTGTGGCGGCCGCCAGCAGAATCGCGTCGTGACCGAACCGGTGGCCGCGCAATGGCTGGCGCAGACGAAGCCTGCCGCCCAGAACGGCGTCCTCACTGATTTCGATCTCAGTTTCCATTTGGGCGCAGTTCGTGACCATACCCGGCGTCTTCAAGAAGCTGGCGCGCCCGCAACTCCTGAGCCTCCGGGACCAGCACCCTCCGGGGCAGGATACCAAGCGAGCCTTCCAGCACGCTCATGTTCTGGTCGAACACCAGCGAACGAATGCCGGCACTTTCGAGGAGGGCCACCACCGCGGAGACCAGAACCGCATCATTTGTGCGAATGAGTTCGCGCATCGCCAGCTATCCCTCGAGGCAACCTTGCCGCCTAATTGCGGCAGGACGGCAATCTAACGCACTTGCCGCGTTGCCACAGCGTTCATATGCTCGCCTTTTCTCAATACCGGAGTTGAAGTTGGCTGTCGTTCTACCATTTGAAAGTCCCAATCTCGCGTCTATCAACCGCTTGTCCGATCTCGTGGCAGCGGACATGGAACGGGTCAACTCGACCATTCTGGCGCGCACCGGCTCCGAGGTCGCCATGATCCCCGAGGTCGCCAACCACCTGATTTCCTCAGGCGGAAAAAGGCTCCGTCCAATGCTCACCTTGGCGATGGCCCAGCTCGGCGGCTACCTCGGCGACGGGCACATCAAGCTCGCAGCCGCCGTCGAATTCATGCATACCGCCACGCTTTTGCACGACGACGTGGTCGATGAAAGCGATATGCGTCGCGGCAAGATCGCGGCACGCATGCTTTGGGGCAACGAGGCGAGCGTGCTTGTCGGCGATTTTCTGCTTGGCCAGGCCTTCAAGATGATGGTCGAGGTCGGGAACCTGCATGCACTCGAGATTTTGTCTTCGGCGGCTGCGGTGATCGCGGAAGGCGAGGTGATGCAACTCGGCACCGCAAAAAACACCGCGACCAACGAAGACGAATACCTGGCAGTCATTCGCGCCAAGACCGCCGAATTGTTTGCAGCGGCTTGCGAAGTTGGGCCGGCGCTGGCGGCGAGAAAAAAGGCCGAGCTGGCGGCCTGCCGCTCCTTCGGGATGAATCTCGGCATTGCTTTTCAACTCATCGACGATGCGCTCGATTATGGCGGCAAGTCCGCAAAGTTGGGCAAAAATGTCGGCGACGATTTCCGTGAGGGAAAAATCACTCTGCCGGTTGTCCTGTCCTTCCGTCGGGGCAATGAAAGCGAGCGCGCGTTCTGGAACCGAACGTTGGGGCAAGGCGACATCCGCGACTACGATCTTGATCAGGCAATTGCCCTGATGGCGAAATACCACTCGATCGAAGACACGGTCGGACGGGCGCGCCACTATGGCGCAATCGCCATCGATGCACTGGCGTTGGTGCCGTCATCAGAGATCAAGACGGCGTTGGAAGAGGCAGTCGCCTTTTGCATCGGCCGCGCGCACTAGGCGGTCAAATCCCGCGGAGCAGGCTGCCCAGATATGTAGCGGAGCTATAATTTCTCCGTTCAGTCCCGCGTAAGCGGGAATCCAGAAGCTGGATGCCAAATTTGCAAGGAGCCTGGGTCCCCGCTTTCGCGGAGACGAACGGAGTCGATCACAACTCCCCAGAGCTAATCGTCGCAGCCTGCACCCACCAATCCTTGCGCTCACCGGCCAGTCTTTGGGCGGCCGTTTTGGCTTCGCTTTGCGTGGAGAACAGGGCAAAGCACGTAGGGCCTGATCCTGACATGCGGACAAGCCTGGCGCCCGGCAGAATTTCCAGCGCTTGGAGGACCTCACCCACCACCGGCAAACAGGCGCGGGCCGCTGGCGTGAGGTCATTGCCGTGCAGCTTCAGAAAGTCGATAAGCGACTCCAGTCCGCGCGGCACGTCCCCAAGATCATTTCCGCTCTGCGCGCCGGTAAATTTGCTGAAGACATCACGCGTCGACAACGGGACACGCGGATTGACCAGCACTCCTGCCAGCGGCTGCAAGTCTACCGGATCAGAGAGCAACTCGCCCACGCCGCGCATGATGCGTGGGCGCGATGCAACACAGACCGGCACATCGGCGCCCACGGCCTGCGCCGCCGACATGATTCGTGCATCATCGAGAGCAATTTCGTTGGCACCGGCGATTAGCCGCAACGCCGCCGCGGCGTCGGCCGAGCCGCCGCCGAGACCGGCTGCTACTGGAATGTTTTTTTTAAGAGAAAAACGGCCAGCCTTGACCGCCCCGATATAGATGCGCGCAGCGGCAAGCGCCTTCAGCACCAGATTGTCGAAAACCGCCCCGCTAGCGGCCGCGAAAGGACCGGTGATCTCAAGCGCATCCTTGTTGTCAGGCTCGAGTGTCAGTGTATCGGCTACGTCCGCAAACGCGACGAGACTTTCCAGTTCGTGATAGCCGTCGGCTCGGCGGCCGCGCACTCGCAACGTCAGGTTGATTTTGGCAGGAGCCTTCTCGAGCAGCGTCGCGCCCACACGAAGACCTATCGCTCACGCGTCAGCTATCAGCCGCCGTCGCCGCTTTTCCTCACGGCCTTGGCCTGCGATGAAGTCTCGTCGGGCAGGCCTGACTTGAGCTTTTCCTCGATGTTGGGGAGTTCCTCCGCATCAGGCTTGAGATCACGCGCATGGGCCCACTGGAATTTGGCCTCAAGCACACGACCGACCCTCCAGTAAGCATCGCCCAGGTGGTCGTTGATCGTCGGATCCTCCGGCTTGAGTTCGATCGCGCGTTCGAGCTGCTTGGTGGCTTCCTCGTAATTGCCGAGGCGGTAATAGGCCCATCCGAGAGAGTCGACGATATAGCCGTCGTCAGGCCGCTGCTGGACGGCCTTCTTGATCATCTCCATGCCCTCGTCCAGCTTGACGCCTTGGTCAATCCAGGAATAGCCGAGGTAATTGAGCACGTGCGGCTGATCGGGGAACAGCTCGAGCGCTTTCTTGAGGTCTGTTTCAGCCTTCGCCCACTGCTTTGAACGCTCATAACAAATGCCGCGGAAATAAAAGACGATCCAGTTCGCTTTTTCAGGCTTCGAAATGGTCGCAATGCCCTTAGCGTAGACGTTGGCGCATTCCGCAAACTTCTTGTGGCCGCGCAGCACGTTTCCCAAGGCCATGATGGCTTCAAGATCATCCGGATTTTGCTTGATCAGGGCCTCGAGATGCTTCTGCGCGTCGTCCGCTCGTTCGAGGCTATCGAGATTAGCTGCCATCTGAATGGCGGCGTTGCGATGAAGCGGCGAGCCTTGCGGTACCCGCTCGTAAATCTTGATAGCCAACTCCGGCTTCTTGAGGGACTCGTACAGATCAGCAAGCGAGAGCAGCGCAAGCGGATGGCTGGGGCTGAGGAAAAGGGACAGTTGCAGGTAAACGAGGCCCAGATCTTCGCCACCGCGGCGGCCGAGCGACGCACCGAGGCCATAGAGCGCTTCAGCAGCGCCCGCCTGAGCATTCGTGACAAGCGCCGGCAGTTTTTCACCCGCCTTGAGCTTTTCCATCGATTCCATCACCAGCGGGTGGCGCGGTAATGCCTTGTCGAAAGCCTCGAAGACGGCCAGCGCTTCCTTCGGCGAACGATTGCGCGAAAGCCAGCTGCCGTAAGCCTGCACAACTCGTAGCGCCGTGGAGTCCAGCTTGTGGGCACGTTCGAGTCGCTTGCCCGCCTCCTTCTGGTTTCCGGCGAGGTCATAGATCAAACCGGCATGCAGGTCCTTGAAGATCGCGTACCAGTCCGGTCCGGCCAGGTGATCAATTGCCGCGATCGCTCCCTTGCTGTCGTTGGCAGCGAAGGTGCTCCAGGCGGACAGCAGGGATGCGGTAAGGTCGGTGATCGGACCACGGATGGATTGCGCCAGGTCGCGTTTTGCGGAGACATATTGCTTGCGCTTGAGCGCGTTCACACCGAGCACCAGACGGGCGACCCGATCATTCTTGTCGGCCTGTGCGACGCGCTCGGCAAACTTCACCGCTTCGTCGACGTCTCCGTCGACCAGAAACGACAGGAAGGCGCGATCGAGCAATTCGGGGTTGTTAGGATCGCGCTTAAGCGCCGCCCGGTAATAAGAGGCCGCGGCGGCAGCATCCCGCTGCTGACCCGCATGTCGCGCAGCAAGATAGCTGCCCGATGCGCTCGTATTCGTCGATTGCAGAGCGCTGGACGGCTGCGCGCCAATTTGAAATGGGGCTGCCGCCAGAAAGGCTGCCACTGCGCTGCCAGCAGTGCAGCGCCCGAAGCTCAAAACAGTCACTGGCGATGCTCCAATGAGGTGGCGGTCGCGCGTCTGCGCGCGAACCACCGAATGTGACGCCGAGAATGGCCTTTTTGCGCCGCAACCGCAAGAACGTCGCGCAGTGCGAACGGAACGAGCTTGGCGCGTCCGGTGTGGCGGGACCGTGACCGAGGTCCGCCCCGGCTGATCACATATTTGGATAGTTCGGCCCTCCGCCGCCTTCGGGGGGAACCCAGGTAATGTTCTGGTTTGGGTCCTTGATATCGCAGGTTTTGCAGTGAACGCAGTTTTGCGCATTGATTACGAATTTTGGGACGCCGGCGTCGTTGACCCATTCGTACACGTCAGCAGGACAATAACGCGCCGAGGGGCCTGCGAAGACGTCATGCTCAGATTTTTTCTGCAACGCGAGGTCGGCGACGTGGAGGTGAACCGGCTGATCTTCCTCATGATTTGTATTTGACAGAAAAACGGAAGAAAGCCGGTCGAAGGTAATTTTACCATCAGGCTTCGGATACGAAACTGGCGCGCATTCCGGGGCGGGCTTCAGGGAGGCATAATCCGGCTTGTCGTGGCCAAGCGTACCGAATACCGAAAAGCCCACGGTGTTTGTCCACATGTCGAGCCCGCCAAGCATAATCCCCCCAAGAGTGCCGAATTTCGACCACAACGGCTTGGCGTTACGGACCTTCCATAAATCCTGACCGATGGCCGTTTGACGCCAGCCCGCATCGTAATCCACAAGCTCATCGTGGCTGCGGCCGGAAGCGAGCGCGGCAGCGGCCGCTTCGGCAGCCATTATTCCTGACAGCATCGCGTTGTGGCTGCCCTTGATGCGCGGCACATTCATAAATCCGGCGTCGCAGCCGGTCAGCGCCCCCCCAGGAAACGAAAGCTTCGGCACCGACTGGTAACCGCCCTCGGTCAAGGCACGCGCGCCATATGCGACACGCTTGCCGCCGTCGAAAGTGTCTCGAATCTTGGGATGGGTCTTTAAGCGCTGGAATTCCTCAAACGGCGACAGATGCGGATTGGCATAGTTGAGGTGCAGCACAAACCCGACCGACACCAGATTGTCGTCAAGGTGGTAAAGAAACGAGCCGCCACCGGTGGAATTATCGAGCGGCCAGCCGAATGTGTGCTGGACCAGGCCTTTGCGATGCTTTTCCGGCGCGACTTGCCAGAGCTCCTTGAGGCCTAGCCCGAATTTTTGTGGTTCACGAGCGTTCGCCAGATCAAACTTTGCAATCAGCTGCTTGCCGAGATTGCCGCGCGCACCTTCCGCCAACAGCGTGTATTTGGCCCGCAATTCCATGCCGCGGGTGAAGCTGTCCTTGGGCTCGCCATTCTTCCCGACACCCATGTCGCCTGTCGCGATGCCCGCAACCGAACCGTTCGCGTCAAAAAGAACTTCGGATGCGGCAAAACCCGGGTAGATCTCGACACCGAGCGCTTCCGCTTTCGTCGCAAGCCAGCGACAGACACTCCCGAGCGAGACTATGAAGTTGCCGTGGTTGCTCATCAACGGCGGCATGATGAAATTGGGCAGCCGAACGGCACCGGCCACCGTGAGATAATAAAAGCGATCGTCCGTGACAGGCGTCTTGATCGGCGTGTCTTCCGAACGCCATTCAGGCAACAGACGATCGAGCCCGACCGGATCGATGACGGCTCCGGAAAGAATGTGGGCGCCCACTTCCGACCCCTTCTCCACAATCACCACCGAAATGTCCGGATTGATCTGCTTGAGGCGGATGGCCGCGGCGAGCCCTGACGGCCCGGCGCCAACAACGACCACATCGAATTCCATTGCCTCCCGGGCCGGCAGCTCAGGCATGGGCGTCTCCTCGATCTCGCAAGTCTAGCGCGAGTTTGGTACGTTTGCTTGCTCGAGGAGTGTGCAAAAATATGGCGAGGATGCCCACATCGGCCATCTTTGGTGCTCTATCCGGGTGCGCGGCAGCCCGGCAAACTGTATTTTGTTCGCAATGACTCCCGAGCGTGACCTTCTGATCTTCTATGCCGAGGCCGGCGTCGATGCCCTTCTGGGCGAAGCACCCGTCGACCGCTTTGCATCGGCTGGGGACAAGGCGCCCGCTGGCCGCGTTGCTCGGCAGCCCCCGGCGCCGGATCTGCGCCCCGCGATGCAAGCGTCGCCACCACCTCCCTCTCCCGATGAAGCGACCAGCGACGCCCGCACCGCTGCAAAAAGCGCGGCGACGCTGGACGAGCTGCGCGGCATTCTTGAGAAATTCGAAGGCTGCAGCCTGAAGCCCACGGCGACACAGCTTGTGTTCGCCGATGGCAATCCGAAAGGGCGGCTGATGTTTGTCGGCGAAGCTCCGGGCCGCGACGAAGACATCGAGGGCCTGCCCTTCGTCGGCCGCTCCGGCAAATTGCTTGACCGCATGCTGGCCGCGATCGGCCTCGACCGTACATCTGTTTATATCGCCAACATCGTCCCGTGGCGCCCGCCGGGCAATCGCACGCCGACGCCGCAGGAATCGCAAATCTGTCTACCTTTCATCCTGCGACAGATCGAGCTCGCCGATCCCGACATCCTGGTCTGTCTCGGCGGTCCGTCTGCGCAGGCACTCCTCGGCATCAAAGACGGCATCACCAAGACACGCGGGAGGTGGTTCAGCTTTCACACGGGCAAGCGTGAGATTCGCGCAATGCCAACGTTCCACCCGGCTTTTCTCTTGCGCAGTCCGCTCCAGAAGCGGTTTGCCTGGCGCGATTTCCTGGCGATCAAAAAGGCGCTCGATCAGCGATAGTCGGTCAGAATTGCGCCGGTCTCGATCCGGGGCCGCACCGAGCTTTGAACTCAAAAAGTCACCCGGTGATGGCAAACTTGATTGCAAACAGTAACGCCAACACGATCACCGCAGGCGAAGCCTCGCGTGGCTTTCCAGAAACAAGCTTGGCCAGCGCGTACGTAATAAAGCCAAGGCCAATGCCGGTCGCAATCGAATAGGTCAGCGGCATTGAGATTGCGCATACAACGGCCGGTGCATATTCGGTGATGTCCTCCCAGCCGATCTCGGCTAGACCGCGAGCCATCACGCAAGCGACATAGAGCAGCGCTGCTGCCGAAGCATACGCCGGTACCATGCCCGCCAAGGGGGCGAAAAACAGCGCAAGCAGAAAGAACATGCCGACAAACGCCGCGGTGAGCCCGGTGCGCCCACCAGCCGAAACACCTGCCGCGCTTTCTATGTAGCTCGTGGTCGTCGATGTGCCGATCAACGCGCCGAACATCGCGGCAAAGCTGTCGGAAATCAGCGCTTCTTTCATTCGCGCGAGCTTGCCGTTTTTCATCAAGCCGGTGCGATGCGTCACGCCGATCAATGTCCCGGCATTGTCGAACACATCCACAAAGAGGATCGAGAATACGACGATCAAAAATGTGAGTTCGGTCACGCGCGAAAAGTCGAGCTGCAGCAGCGTCGGTGCAATCGACGGCGGCATTGAAACGACGCCATTGAATTGTGCGAGCCCAAACGGCAGCCCGATGACCGTCACGACGAGGATGCCCATCAAGGTGGCGCCAAGGATGCGCCTGTAGTTAAGCCCGGCTATCAGCACGAATCCGAGCAGCATAAGAACCGGTGTGGGTTGCGTCAGATCGCCCAGCGTCACCAGCGTGGCCGGATGGTCAACGATGACCTTGGCTTCCTCGAGCGCGATGATTCCCAGAAAAAGCCCGACGCCTGCCGATACGGCCAGCTTCAGATTCTGCGAAATTGAATCGATGACGTATTGCCGTATTGGCAACACCGAAATCAAAAAGAACAGCACGCCGGAGCAGAACACGGCGGCGAGCGCCTGTTGCCAGGTATATTTGTAAGTCAATACAACCTTGAAGGCGAAGAATGCGTTGATACCCATGCCGGGCGCGAGCGCAATCGGATAATTCGCATAAAGCGCCATCACCAGGGTGCTGACTACGGCGGCGACGCAGGTTGCGACGAACACCGCGCCCTGATCCATTCCCGTCTTGCCCAGAATGATCGGATTGACGAATACGATGTAGACCATGGTCAGAAAAGTCGTTACGCCGGCGATGAATTCGGTGCGGACGTCGGTGCCCTGCTCCGACAGTCCGAAATACCACTCGACCACGGCACCGACCGGCAACTCGCTTCTCCGCGTTGACGATGCTTTTTTTGGCTGTTTGACCATTTCGACCCCTTGATCTCGCAAGCCTAACGCGGCTCCGTTCCGCAAGTCAGATCCGATATAGACGCTGTGGATACCGTGGCATGTGCCGCTTCGCTTTAGCGCGCCGGAGGAACACAATTCGCTCCCCACGCTTTGTAGCTCACGGACTATAGTCGTCCGGGGGGCCTTCGCTTGGAGCTCGCCATGGATTTTGATCCCGTACTCCTTGCCCGTTTGCAGTTCGCCTTCACCATTATCTTTCACATCATATTTCCGAGCTTCACCATCGGGCTCTCCGCCTATCTTGCGACGCTCGGCTGTCTCTGGCTGCGCAGTGGCAACGACCGCTTCCAGCATCTCATGCGGTTCTGGACCAAGATATTCGCGGTTTCTTTTGCCATGGGGGTGGTTTCGGGAATTGTGCTCTCTTATCAGCTCGGCACGAACTGGAGCCGCTTTTCGGTCGTGACCGGCAACGTGCTCGGACCTCTCCTCGGCTATGAGGTGCTTGCAGCATTCTTCCTGGAGGCGACCTTTCTTGGCATCCTCCTGTTCGGCTTTAACCGGGTGCCGCCCTGGCTTTACGTCCTGTCTGCAGCGGCAGTTGCGGTCGGTACTGCCATTTCCGCCTTCTGGATCCTGTCAGCGAACAGCTGGATGCAGACTCCCGCAGGCCACGAACTGCGCGGCGGCATCGCCTATCCGAGGGATTGGCTGACCATCATCTTCAATCCAAGCTTCCCCTATCGCTTTGCGCATATGCTGAATGCGGCCTACCTGACCACCGGCTTTGTGGTGCTGGCTGTTGGCGCGCGATATCTCCTTGCGGGCCGACACATCGAGGAAGCTCGCACCATGCTGCGCATGGCGATCGGCCTCACGGCCGTCCTTGCGCCGCTGCAGCTGCTGCTCGGTGATCAGCATGGCCTCAACACACTGCAATACCAGCCGATCAAGGTCGCGGCGATGGAGGCACACTGGGACGGCAGCAAGCCGGGCGACTTCCATATCTTTGCCTGGCCGGATGAGGAGGCCGGCGTGAACCGTTTCGCAATTTCGATTCCGCGTGGATCGTCTCTTGTTCTCACTCATCACATGAACGGCTTGTTCCCCGGCTTGAGCAGCGTGCCGGCATCCGACCGGCCGCCGGTTAAAGTCGTATTCTTCGCTTTTCGCATCATGCTGGCCATCGGCTCTTTCATGATCGCTGCCGCGATGTATGGCGCGTATTTGTGGTGGCGAGGCACCTTGTTCGAGACGCGTTGGTATCTGCGCGTGATGGCACAAAGCTGGTGGATTGGATTCGTAGCGGTCATTTCCGGCTGGGTGGTCACCGAAAGCGGCCGCCAGCCATGGATCGTGCACGGCATCCTGCGCACCGCCGATGCCACCTCGCCGGTTCCGGGCGCGTCAATCGCCGGCACACTCGCGCTGTTCGTGATCGCATACGGCATCGTGTTCTGGTTTGGCATTTATTACATCAACCGGCTGATTGCCCACGGCCCGCAGAAAGTCGCCGCCGAGACCGGGCGCTTCTCGCCCAGCCCGATCTCCGCCGCGCAGGACACCGGGCGCGAAGCACTGCAGCGCTGAGAGGGAGGGCGTCATGGAATGGTATCTCCCCCTGATCTGGGCGGCCGTCATCGGCACCGCCGTCGTCATGTACGTCATCATGGACGGTTTCGATCTCGGCATCGGGATCCTGTTTCCGACCGCGCGTAACGAAAGCGAGCGCGATCAGATGACGCGGTCCATCGCGCCGTATTGGGATGGCAACGAAACCTGGCTAGTGCTTGGCGGCGCCGGGCTGTTCGTGGCCTTTCCAAAAGCGTATGCGGTCATCATGCCGGCGCTGTACCTGCCGGTGATCGTGATGCTGATTGCCCTCGTTTTCCGCGGCGTTGCATTCGAATTTCGTCACGTGTCGTACAGCAAGACGGGATGGAATATTGGTTTTTTCGTCAGCTCAACGGTCGCGACAGTGGCGCAAGGAGTCGTCCTCGGTGGATTGATCCAGGGCATTTCGGTGCGCGATGGCGCATTCAGCGGCGGCCCGTTTGATTGGGCAACGCCGTTTGCGTTCGCCTGCGGACTGTCCCTGGTCGCCGGCTATGCCCTACTTGGCGCAACATGGCTCACGATGAAAACCGAAGGGCCTGTCGCCGAGCGCGCCCGCGGGCAAGCAAAGATGCTGCTTGTGGCGGTCCTCGTTTTCATGGCCCTGGTGAGCTTATGGACGCCGCTCAAGCAGCCGCGCATCGCAGAGCGCTGGTTCAGCCTGCCAAATTTCTATTTCCTGTGGCCGGTACCGTTCGTAACGGCGCTCATTGCCTATTATGCCTGGCGCTGGATCGAGGCCGGGCGAGAGGTGCCGCCATTTCTGGCAACGATTGCCCTCTTCCTTCTTGGCTTCCTTGGGCTGGTGATTTCCAATTTTCCCTATCTGGTCCCGCCCTCGCTGACCGTGTGGGACACTGCGGCGACGCCGGCGAGCCAGATCTTCATGCTGCTCGGCACCCTGCTGCTCTTGCCCATCGTGTTGGGCTACATCGGTTTCGTGTACTGGCTATTTCGCGGCAAAGTGCGCGAGGGCGAAAGCTATCACTGAAGCGGCCGATCGCGCGCGCCGCCCTTTAAGGCGTTGCCGGCCGTTGCACCGACCATCCCAGTCGGATCAGCGGCAACATGCCCTGTACGGCGCGCGGAAACGAGCGCGGCACTTCTGGCACCATTTCCGGGAATTGTACCTTTAGCGTCTGCGGAGGCGTGCCGCTATTGTCGGCAGCGGGCCACACCAGAATGCCTCCTTTCGCCTGAATATCGGCCGCGCTCGCCCAGGGACTACGATGCGGCGCCCAGGCGAAATACACGTGAGGGCGGCTTGGAGCGCCCAGCGCGACAAGCGGAGCAACGCGAGGATCTCCAGTCAGATAAAAGAGAGGCTTGCCGGTGCGCCGTTGGTAGATATCGGCATAAAATCGTCCCTCGCTGTTTGCAGGCTGTGCAATTCCGAGATCGATGCCCAGCGTCCAGGGGAACACCGCGAGCGATAGCCCGACCAGCACCGGCGGCCCCACCAGCAGACCAAGCCAGGCCGACGACACCAGCCGCTCGCGATAGAGTAGAACCTTGTCGCCGGCGGCAACGATCACGGCAAGCCCCGAGAGCACCACAAGGGGCGCGATGCGGTCGAGCGGGCCAAGTCGACTGCTTGCAAATGTGATGACGATTGCCGACAGCGCGGGCGTCAGCGCGAAAAAGAAAACGAAGTTTCGCGCAAATGGATCGGCCGGGTTGCGGACGATTTCGGGTGCACGTTCGCGCGGATGCCGAGGCCATCCGCTCGTTAGGGCCACGAGCAAGGCGAGACCCAGGTGCGAGGCCACGAGTGCAAAAATGAGCCAGATAACTGGCGACAGGCGGCCAGTCGCCGCAATGCTCTCGTTGACGCCTTCGACGACGAGCGAAGCTCCGTTTTTAAACCAGACGGCATGCGGAAACACGACAACGCACAGAAGAAGCACGGCAAATCCGGGTTCAGGATGGAATGCAGCATGTCGGGCGCGATTGGACAAGAGCGTGAACGCGATGATGAGCGCCAGCAGGATCAGTCCCGTATAACTTGTCAGCAGAAGCAAGCCGAGGTCGACCCCGAGCAGGAACCAGTAGCCGCGTCTGCGTTCGCCGACGGCCCGCCAGTAGTACAGCAGCCCCAACGCCCATAATGCTGCCGCAAGAATTGCAGGACCAAAATTCGGAGTCGGCACAGTAAAGGCGGCGATGCCTACCATCAGCAGCACGCCGAGAATTGCATGCCGTGTGCCAACGATGCCCCGGCCAAGGGCAAACACGGCCCAATAGGTCACGACGATGCAGGCCTGCGCCAGCGCGTACAGGCCGAAGCTGCCGGCAATCCCGAAAGCAAGCTCACCCAGCCAAAACGCCAGAGGCGGCCCGAGATAGCTGCCGAGCACAAATTCGCGCCCGATCGCCAACAGCATCGCAGCATCCGCTGGAGGGGCGCTATAGAAGATTGCCGGAATCAGCGTCCAAAGCGTGGCTTGTGTCAGAGCCACGGTCCAGAACACCACCGCCGGGCGACCACGCAGGAATTCAACGAGCAGGGAGACGTAATGCATTGGCCCAGACGGGTTAAAAACGGCAGGAAGCGCTTATTCGTTGTGGATACTATCAGAAACCCATGCCGTTCTCCGATCAAGGAGAAGCATTCGGGCTCAGCGTCGCAGCAATAGAGATCTCTAAAGAGGCAACAACTCGGCGATCGCCTCATCAGACGCGCCACCCAAAACGGCCAGTTTGGCGGCAACCGGCGCAAACGATTTGCGATGGTGTACCGTTGGTCCCAAGCGAGCCAGCGCGGCAAAATGCTCCGGCACGCTGTAGCCCATGTGTCGTTCGAAGCCGTAACCGGGATGCGCAAGCCCAAGCCGGGTCATGAAACGATCCCTGGTGACTTTGGCAACAATTGATGCTGCGGCCACCGAAACGACCAAGGCGTCGCCCGACACGACCGTTTCGCAGTCGCAGCCGCAATCGATTTTTTGGTTTCCGTCGACGAATACCAGCTTCGGCCGCACTGGCAGCGCCTTGACGGCGCGGGCAAGCGCCCAGAGTGACGCGCGCAGGATGTTGTCGCGGTCGATGCGCTCGACAGCTCCGAATGCAACCGCCACCTGGGCCGTCGCGCAGATTTTCTCGTACAGCTTCTCGCGCTCTTCGGGATCGAGTTTTTTGGAATCGTTCAGCCCGCGCGGAATGCGCTTGGGATCGAGAACCACCGCTGCCGCCACCACAGGACCAGCGAGCGGGCCCCTACCCGCTTCGTCGCACCCTGCAACCGGAAAGATCCCTTTGCTGAGCGCCCGCCGTTCGCGCCGGAATGTGGGACGCAAAACCGGCTCGTTGAGCGGCAGACGAGGCGCGCTTTTCGGTTTGGGCTTGTCGGCCATGGCCGCGATCAAACGTGCGGGATTGGCCTCAAGTCAATTGGCAGTGTCCCCTGCCAGTAAATAACGGGGACAAGACGAGGCCGGATCCCTATTCCGGCAGTATCAAACGTCCGTCTCCGGTGAAGGCAAATCCGGGCGCCTGCACGACTTCCCAGGCATGTCCGTCCGGATCGGAAAAATATCCGCGATAGCCGCCGTAATCGGTCTTTTCCGGCTTGCGCAAGAGGCCTGCGCCGGCCTCGATTGCCTTGGCAAAGATTGCGTCGACTTCGGCCGGGGTGGCGCAGTTCCAGGCGAAGGTGGCGCCGCGGAAGGACTGCGGTGGGCTCCTCGCGGAAAGCACCGCATCCTGCGCCAGCTTGTCCCAGTCCCATAGCGCCAGAACCACACCGCCGCCGTCAAGAAACACGATTTCTGCGCCGGTTGCGCGAAACTTCCGACGGAAGCCGATCGCCTCGTAAAAGCGGGCAGTGGCCTGCAAGTCGCGCGTGCCGAGCGTCACCGCTGTCAGTTTCGCGGGCGGGATTGTCATGCAAACAGGTTGAGTTGGTCCGATCCGAGTTTTGGCTGTCGGAAATGCTCCGTCGTCAGTGAACAGCGCTCGGCATTTAGCCCCAATTTTTCGCAGGCCATCTCAAAGCGGCGTCCGACCATCCATGCATAAGGACCTGTCCCCTTCATTCGGGTTCCCCATGTCGAATCGTAATCCTTGCCACCGCGCATTTCGCGGATCAGCTTGAACACGTGCCGACAGCGATCGGGATAGTTTGCCATCAGCCATTCGCGGAACAAGTCGCGCACCTCGAGCGGCAGTCGCAAAAGAACGTAGCCTGCTTCCTTCACTCCGGCCGCACGGGCGGCTTCAAGGACACGCTCGATCTCCATGTCATTCAGCGCCGGTATCACTGGTGCAACCATGACAGTCGTGGGCACTCCGGCCTGGCTTAAGCGCCGCAACGTCTCCAGACGGCGCATCGGCGTTGCGGCGCGCGGCTCCATCTTACGGGCGAGCGTCGCGTCAAGCGTGGTCACTGATAGAGCAACCTTTGCCAGATTCCGCTCAGCCATTCTGGCCAATATGTCGAGATCGCGCAGCACGAGCGCAGATTTAGTTACGATTCCGACCGGGTGACCAGCGCGATCGAGCACCTCCAGGATTCGGCGCATCACCTTGTAACGTCGCTCTATTGGTTGATACGGATCGGTGTTGGTACCGATTGCAATGACTTTTGGCTCATAGCCCGGCGACGACAGCTCTTTCTCAAGCAGAGCGGCCGCCTCGGGCTTCACCAGCAACTTGGATTCAAAATCGAGTCCAGGCGACAGCCCAAGATATGCGTGGGTCGGCCGCGCGAAACAGTAGATGCAGCCATGCTCGCACCCCCGATAGGGATTTATCGAGCGATCGAAGCCGATATCCGGGGAATCGTTGCGGGTAATTATCTTGCGGGTGGAATCGATCGCGACTGTTGTCTTGAACGGAGGCAGTTCATCGAGACTTCGCCAGCCGTCATCGAAAGCGACGCGAGCAAACGGCTCGTAGCGACCAGAGGCATTGCTATGTGCTCCGCGACCCTTTCGCCGCTCGTGTTCGACGACGACGCCAAGAAGGTCGCTGACATCGTCATAGGCGCCCGCCGGCGCGGAGGGCAGCTCCTTCGCCGGCAAGCGTCTTTGGGCTGAGCTTGATCGACCCATGATCAGGACCGTAGCTGTGAAATGTGAACATAACAAGAACAGTTTTCAGTGCAGCCCTTACCGGCTTGATCTCGTGGCCGAAAAGTCCGGAGCCACACGATATTGTGCTAACGGTATTCGAGCGGCGGCGGTTCCATGCTTACTGCAATCATTGCCACGCACGAATCGGAACGCTTGTTGGTCCCGACTTTGGCGGCACTCGTTCCCGCGGCGGCGACGGGCTTTCTAACCTCGGTGGTCGTTGCGGATGGGGCCTCTCACGATGGGACGGCAGAGATCGCGGAACTCGCCGGATGCCGATTTATGTCCTCTGTGCAACCCCTGGGCTCGCGGCTGAAAAGCGCGGCAGCGAGCACGCGCAGTCCCTGGCTTATGTTCCTGCGCGCAGGCGTGATCCCTCAGGTCGGCTGGATCGACGCAGCCGAGCATTTCATTTAAAAAACCGAGATGCGCCAGGGCGCGGCATACGCAGCGGTATTCAGGTCGCCTAGCCCCTTCCGATTACATACGGCCGAGCCTCGCCGAAATCGCCGGTTTGCTGCGCGCTGTGATGGGCGGATACCCGGGAGCAGAACAAGGCCTGCTGATCGCCCGGCGGTTTTACGACGCCATCGGCGGCCATTCAGACGGAGCCGATGCCGAAAGGGCGCTGTTCAGGCGCTTGGGGCGCCGCAGGTTGGCCGTGCTCGCAACGACAGTCACCGTGGTCCGACAAAGATACTTGACTTTATCAACTAATTTGCGACGCTTGCTTTATGGCAGGCCAGCAGACAGTTGCGGCGGTACGCCGATTCAATCGGTTCTACACCAAGCAGATCGGCGTGCTGCGCAAGACATACCTCGACAGCCCCTACTCGCTCGGGGAGATGCGCGTTCTGTACGAGTTGGCGCATCGCGACGAGCTGACAGCGAGCGACATTGGCCGCGCGCTCGACCTTGATGCTGGATATCTCAGCCGCTTGCTGCGGAATTTCCAGAAACGCGGGCTGATCAGCCGCAACACGTCGGCGAAAGATGCGCGCCAGAGTCATCTCTCGCTGACCGCGCGGGGGCGCAAATTGTTTGCCCCGATGGAAGAGCGCTCGCAACGGCAGGCAGGCGCCATGCTCGACAAACTCGATGCATCACAGCAGGCGCGAATTGTTGCGGCGATGACGGCGATCGAGGCATTGCTCACGGATGAATCGAGCCGGCAATCCGGCGAAAAGCCGCGTTATATTCTGCGCGATCCGCGCGCGGGCGACTTCGGCTGGATCATCTCACGCCACGCCGAGCTTTATTTGCAGGAGTACGGTTGGGCCGAGCCGTTCGAGGGCCTGTGCGCGCAGATCGTCGCCGATTTCGTCAACAATTTCGATCCGAAGCTCGAACGCTGCTGGATCGCGGAGTTGAACGGCGAGAATGTCGGCTGCGTCATGCTGGTGAAAGACGATGAGCCGGGCGTCGCTCGACTGCGCCTGCTGCTGGTCGATCAGAAGACACGTGGCCTCGGCTTGGGGGCAAGACTGGTCGACGAGTGCGTTCGTTTTGCGCGCAATGCGGGATATAAAAAAATCACTCTCTGGACCCACAGCGTTCTGTCGGCGGCCCGGTACGTCTATGAGAAGGCGGGCTTCACCCTCACCTCGAGCGAACCACGCCGCACCTGGGGCAAGGACGTGGTCGCAGAGTTTTGGGATCTCGATTTGTAACCTGCACGTTTATTTGTTGCGTCGGGATAAAGTTTAAGCCGTCGCGCCCTTTGCCTTCGATCGACGCAAATGCTCGTCAAGGCGTGGCAGTATCTCAACGAAATTGCAGGGCCGGTAGCGGTAATTGAGCTGATGCACGAGGATTTTGTCCCAGGCATCCTTGCATGCCCCGGGCGAACCCGGCAGGCAGAAAACATACGTCGCGTTGGCGACGCCCGCGGTGGCGCGCGTCTGTATTGCGGAGGCGCCGATTTTCTTCTCGCTCACCAGGAGAAACATGGTGGCAAAACCATCCATGCGCTTCTCAAACAGAGGCTCGACCGCTTCCGGGGTCACATCCCGTCCCGTGAACCCGGTACCTCCAGTGGTGATAACGACGTCGATCGATTTATCGCTGATCCAGGCTTTGACCGTCTGACGGATTTCGGTCACTTCGTCCCTGACGATCGCGCGCTCGGCGACAACGTGGCCTGCTACGCGGATGCGCTCCATCAGGGTCGCTCCGGATTTGTCGTCGGTTTCCTCGCGTGTGTCGGATACCGTCAACACCGCGATGTTCAGCGGCAAAAACGGTCGGCTTTCGTCGATGCCGGGCATCCAGTTAGACTTGGCTCGAGAACGTGTTGCAGGCCGATACCTTGCCCTCTCTCAGCCCAGTCATGAACCAGCGCTGCCGTTGCGCCGACGATCCATGGGTGAAAGCGTCGGGCACGACGTAACCGCGTGATTGCTGCTGCAGGCGGTCGTCGCCGATGGCTGCCGCCGTTTGCATCGCGGCTTCGACGTCGCCTGGTTCAATGGATTTCCATCGCTGATTAGAATTGTTTGCCCAGACGCCGGCGAGACAGTCGGCCTGCAATTCGACCCGCACTTGAATACGATTTGCCTCTGCCCTGCTGCCTGCCGCGCGCTGCGCGTTCTGCGCCTGCGGCAAAATGCCGAGCAGATTCTGCACGTGATGACCGACCTCGTGCGCGATCACATAAGCTTCGGCGAATTCGCAAGCTTTGCCGTTGCAGCCACGGAAGCGCTGCTGGATGTCACGAAAGAAAGAGGTATCGAGATAAACGCGTCGATCGTTCGGACAGTAGAACGGTCCCATCGCCGCTTGCGCGAAGCCGCAACCACCCTGGATCACACCCGAGTAAAGGCGAAGACGCGGCACGCTATACCGCTGCCCGCTCTTCTCGAAAATTTCCTTCCAGGTGTCCTCCGTGTTCCCGAGTACGGCGGCGACAAAATCGCCCATCTGATCCGTCGGCTTCTCGGATGTCCGCCCCGGCTGGGGCTGATAAGGCTCCTCGTGGTGTCTGGTGCTGTTCACGATTTCGGCGCCGCCGATCAGAACGCTTGGATCAATTCCGAGCGCCCACCCGAGCAGGCCGAGAATGATGAGAGTTCCGATGCCGATTCCGCCGCCACCGATCGGGATACCCATACCGCCGCCACCGCCGAAGCCCCCCTCGTCACCCCGGCTGTCTTCGACATTGTCGCTACGGCGAAAATCATCCCAACGCATTACGGAATCCTCCCGAAATTTTTTCACGTCTCATCGAAAAATAGTTGCGATCAACACGGCTTCAAATTTCGCTCTTATCATACTGCCTACAGCGATATTGAATAGGCAGAATTTGCCCAGTCACGAGTGGCTGTCATAAACCGCTTTTTTACTTTGCGCGCTCAAGATGCCAGTCTGTCGGTTGTGGTCCCGCGTCGCCGACCGCGTCGCCTGAGTCAGAGTCCTGAGTCATGGTTGTGTCGCGTCGCGGGGCGCCCCCAAAGGCGCCCCGTGAAGTTTCAGAGAGTCCGCAACCGCATCGCGTCCTTATAGGCGACTGCATCGCCGGGATGGCGAAGTTGCCGGCGGCTTCTGTCGATCTAGTGTTCGCCGATCCGCCTTACAACCTGCAGCTCGCGAGCGATCTGAAGCGGCCGGACGACTCGCGCGTCGATGCCGTCGACGATGATTGGGACAAGTTCGCGAGCTTCTCGGCCTATGACGAGTTCACCCGGCTGTGGCTGACCACCTGCCGCCGCGTGATGAAGCCTGCAGCGACCCTCTGGGTCATCGGTTCCTATCACAATATTTTTCGTGTCGGCGCGATCATGCAGGATCTCGGGTTCTGGATCCTGAACGATGTGATCTGGCGAAAATCGAACCCGATGCCGAATTTCCGTGGACGTCGTTTCACCAATGCGCATGAGACGCTGATATGGGCGTCGCGTGACGCCGACGCGCGCGGATACACGTTCAATTACGAAGCGCTCAAAGCCGGCAACGAGGACATCCAGGCGCGCTCCGACTGGACTCTGCCACTGTGCACCGGCGAGGAGCGTCTGAAGAACCGCAACGGCAAAAAACTACACCCGACCCAAAAACCGGAAGCGCTGTTGGCGCGCGTTATCCTGTCGAGCTCGCGCCCGGACGATCTGGTGCTCGATCCATTCTGCGGCACCGGTACGACAGGCGCCGTTGCCAAAAGACTCGGCCGTCGCTTTGTCGGCTGTGAGCAGGATGCGAAATACGCGGAAGCCGCGAGCAGACGCATCGCTGCGACAAAGCCTCTGGAAGCGCCCACGCTCGCGCCTTTCGCAACCGCGCGCGAAGCCCCGCGCGTGCCTTTCTCAGCGCTGATCGAGCGGGGGCTGGTCTCGCCCGGAGCGCGGCTGGTCGATGTCAAGAAGCGCCATAAGGCGCTGGTGCGCGCCGACGGCGCGGTATCACTCGACGGCACTGTCGGCTCCATTCACCGCATAGGGGCGCTGGCGCAGGGACTCGAAGCTTGCAACGGCTGGACCTTCTGGCATCTGGAAACGCCCAAGGGTCTTACCGTCATCGACGAGTTGCGCGCCAAGGTGCGCGCGGAGATGTCCTAGCTCACCTCACCGCGAACGGCGAACCGTACGGCCGGCCAACCGCGACGCCGGCGGTCACAGTCTGCACCGGCTTCAGATGGGCCTTGCCCTCGCGCCTGTTGTTCCGCGTGTCGACGAACGATACCGGCCCTTCCACCAGTTCCGTGATCGCGACGTCCCCTGGAGCGCCCACCTGCAAGGTTCCGAACTTCGGCACCCGATTGATAATGGCAAGGGCCGTGCACCAATCTACAAGTCGGCGCGCCCTAGTTGGCAGAGGACGCGAAATACGCCGACATCGGCCTGGGAAAATTGTGCCGACAGGCGCGCCCCCATTGCTTCAGCATCGCTCTGGCGCAGCGTATCGACCATCAGGCAGCCTCTGATCTTTTTGTCCCCGCCGCGCAATTTTTCCTCCATCGAGACGGGCATTCCGGCAGGGTCCAGCGCAATCCAGATTTCGCCGCCGGCAACAGCCGGATCTTGAATGATGGTTTCGAGAAATCCCGTGAGCCTGGATGCGTCCGGCGCTTCATTGAACCGGGCGGTCACCGCAAAGGCCCCACGGAAGGCGCCGCGTCGGAGCGCGCGACGGCACACCGTGCGGTTCATGTTGAGGAACACCTCCGACATGATCTTGCGCGTCATTGGGGTCGGATTGTCGAGCCGTTCCAGATAGGGCTTTGACGTCAGAATGTCCGGCGACTCGACCAGATAGAAATTGAAGTAGCCGGAATTCCCCGAAATTGCCTGATGGCGTCGACCGAACAGGAAGCCCGGAACCGCAAGCCTCTCCAGCAGATGCTCGCCCTGAAACCACGCATCGAATTCGGCCTCACGGCCGGCACGGCAATCGTTCCAGATCGCGAGAACTCCCGGTTGCCGTTCAGCCATCGCTATTTTGCGGCCACGATCATGATCTCGACCTTGTAGTCGGGCGAGGCGAGCTTCGCCTCCACGGTCGCGCGCGCGGGAGTGTTGCCGGGCGCGACCCAGGCATCCCATACCGCGTTCATTTCGGCGAAATTGGCCATGTCGGTGATCCAAATATTGGCCGACAGCAGTTTCGATTTATCGGTGCCCAGCCTTTGCCAGAAAGCCTTCGATCTGCTTCAGGATGTCCTTTGTCTGCTCGGTGACGCTCTTGCCTTTCGGGTTATCCGCCACGATGCCGGCGAGGTAGACGGTATTGCCGTTTACCACCACCTTGCTCATCCGCGGTCCAACCTCGTGACGTTCTATGGCCATGTCTCTTCCCCTTGAAAAAATTTTGAAAGGTGCCGCGCCTTCTATCGGTCTTTGAGCGCTTTGGGAACCTGCACGGTCTGCGCGACTTAACGCTTGAAACAGTCCTCACGGAGGTCGTGCCATGGGTTGGTTTTCCGCAGACATGCAAACGATGAGGGATCTCGCACAGCATGCAGGACATCTATTACGCCGAGCATCAGATCGAAAAAGCCCTTCCCGATATGGTCTCGAAGGCGACCGATGCCGAACTCAAAAAGGGGTTCCAGACCCATCTCAAGCAGACGAAGGGGCAGATCAAACGGCTTAACCAGGCGTTCAAGAAGTTGAAGGTCAGGCCGCAAGGGACCAAATGCCCGGCGATCGACGGCATTATCGACGAAGCGAACGAGATCGCCGGACAATGCGGCGCTGATCGCGGCGGCTCAAGCCGTCGAGCATTACGAAATCACGCGCTATGGCACCCTGGTGGCATGGGCCAGGCTTCTGGGCCATAGCGACGTCGCGAGGGTCCTGAATCTGAACCTGAAGGAAGAGAAAGCCACCGACAAGAAGCTCAATGGGATCGCCAAGCGCAAAATCAATCGCAAGGCGGCGGCGCGCCAGCGCAAGCGACCCGGCAGGCTCGAACGACACAAGATGCGTTGATGGAGGCGGCGGCGGGAATTCCGGCGGTCTAGTGTCGGTCGAGGGCGTGCGCCAGGACCTTTCGCATGAGGTTCGGCAGCGCTTCATTGCGGAGATCGTCAAGCTTCACCCAGCGCGCGCCTTTTGGCGCCGACGTTGTTTTCGGCGTCTCCCCGATGAAGACTGCAAGCTCGAGCGGAAAATGAGTGAACACGTGACGCACAATGCCTTGAGTGCGCCGCCACCGTACATGGGCGCGAAGCACCGGCGCCGAGTCCTGGGCAAGGCTGTCTTTGAAGTCGTGCTTCCATTCGGTACATGGAACTTCCATCATTGACGCCAGCAATCCCTTTGCGGGACGCCGGCGCAGCAGCACGCGCCCATCTGCGCGCAACGCAACAAATGCGGCGCCGCGGCGCATTCGGCCGGCGCGCTTGGGCTCCTTGCGCGGAAATGTCTCCTGATCGCCGCGAGCATTCGCAGCGCACGCGCGGTTCCACGGGCACAGCGCGCAGGCCGGCCGCTTCGGCGAGCAGATGGTGGCGCCAAGATCCATCAAGGCCTGCGCGAAATCACCCGCCCGCTGCGGCGGCAGCAACGAAGCAGCGAGCTCCCTGATCGCAGGCTTCGCTGCCGGCAATTCGGCCTCGACCAGGAACACGCGCGACACCACGCGCTCGACATTGCCGTCGACCGGCACCGTCGGGAGATCGAAGGCAATCGCTGCCACCGCCGAGGCCGTATAGGTGCCAACGCCGGGCAGCGCGCGCAGAGCGCCGATATCGTCGGGAAACTGCCCGCCATGGCGCTCGACAACGGCTCTCGCGCAGGCGTGCAGGTTTCGTGCGCGGGCGTAATAGCCGAGCCCAGCCCAAGCCCGCAGCACGTCGTCGAGACTTGCTTTGGCAAGCGCATTCACGGTCGGCCAGCGCAAAAGAAACCGTGCGTAATATGGTCCGACGGCCTTCACCGTGGTCTGCTGCAGCATGATCTCCGACAGCCAGACATGGTAGGGATTCGCCCGCTCGTCGCGCCGCGCGCGCCAGGGCAATATGCGGGCATGCAGGTCGTACCAGGCTAGCAGGTCAGCCGGATCCGGCCTGTCGATTTTCTTCCGCCGTCGCAAGCGGACTGCTACGGTCATAGCGCGGACCATGGCACATGGGGCACTCGCATGACCAAGTTCTCGCGCAGTTTTCCCCGGCCGCTTTCCGAGCTGCTTGGTGCCACCCTGGGTGACGCGCTCAAGGCTCAGGGCTTCGCCTCAACCGAGATCATTTCGCGTTGGCGGGATATCGTCGGATCCGAGATCGCCGCTCATAGCGAGCCGCTCAAAATCAACTGGCCTCGCCCTTTCGGCGAACAGGCCCCGGAACCCGCCACCCTAGTGCTTCGCGTTGAGGGCCCGGCGGCGCTCGAAATACAGCATCTCTCGGCCGTGATCCTCGAGCGGGTCAATCGTTTCTTCGGTTGGCAGGCAATCGGGCGAATTGCCTTGCGCCAGGGTCCCCTCAAGCATCGCAAGCCGAAGCCGCCACCTGCCCCCGATCCTGTGGTGGCGGCTCAAATCGCCGAGACGTTGCCGAACGTCAAGGACGATAACTTGCGTCAGGCGCTCGCCAGGCTGGCTGCGGCGATCAAGCGAAATTGAGCCTCCAGACCGCCTTGGCAGCCTGGCCCGGCATTGCCACAATTATGCTGTCTCAGTGACGCCATAAGGCCATTTCAGCCTCAGGAGCCTCAGTTGCAGATCACCCGCCGCCAATTTTGCCAGAGCACGGCTGTCGTGGCGTTTGCCGCCGCCCTGACTGGTGTTTCTTCCCTCCCGCCTTTTATCGTCGAGGCTTCGGCTCAGACAATTCCTCCGGCGGAATTGATGAAAACCGACTCGCTGCCCGAAATGGCGATCGGTAACGACAAGGCTCCGGTGACCGTTATCGAATATGCCTCGATGACGTGTCCGCATTGCGCGCATTTTCAGGAAACCACATTTCCTGAACTCAGGAAGCGTTACATCGACACCGGCAAAGTGCGGTACATCTTCCGCGAATTTCCGCTGGATAATCTCGCCGCGGCCGCTTTTATGCTGGCGCGATGCGCCGCCAAGGATGACAGCGAAAAATATTTTGCCTTCATCGACACGCTTTTCCGCCAGCAGCGCCAATGGGCAATCGAAAAACCGATCCCGCCTTTGCTCGCGATTGCCAAACAGGCTGGCCTAACGGAACAGAGTTTCAATGCCTGTCTCGCGAATCAGCAGATGCTCGATGGCATCGAAAGCATCCGCCAACGCGCCGTCGACAAGTTCAAAGTCCAGTCGACACCCACTTTTTTCATCAATGGAACACAGCATCCGGGAGCCTTGTCGATCGAGGATATGGCCAAGGCGATCGACCCCTATCTCAAGGGCTGACAAGGGTTTTTTGGCCTGGGTTCCCAGCGGGCGCCGCCGACGCGGGCGTAGGTATTTTTTCCGTCGTTCCCGAAAGGTATGGAAAACCGCCGCCGGTTTTGGGACGGCAGTTGCCCTCGCAGGCGCGTCGATTCATTCTCCGGCCCGACACCGAATCGGGTCGGCCAAGTCCCGGAACGGTCTAGCGAATCGTCGGGAACGGGTCCTGCCTAGCGAAGTCCCCGCCGGCAGGCAAAGAAAGGTCGTAACCGATCATGCGTCAACGAAAAGAACCGTAAGGCCCGCCGCATGAAGCTCACGCGACTGCGACTGCTCGGCTTCAAGTCCTTTGTCGAGCCGACCGATTTCCTGATCGAACCCGGCCTGACCGGTGTGGTCGGGCCAAACGGCTGCGGAAAATCGAACCTCGTTGAAGCCTTGCGGTGGGTTATGGGCGAGTCCTCGCACAAGTCCATGCGTGCCGCATCCATGGATGACGTGATCTTCTCCGGCTCAAACACCCGGCCCGCAAGAAACAACGCCGAGGTCGCCATCGCGATCGACAATTCGACGCGCTCGGCGCCGGCCGCTTTCAACGATCAGGACTCGCTCGAAATCGCGCGCCGGATCGAACGGGAATCCGGCTCAAACTATCGCATCAATGGGCGCGAGGTGCGCGCGCGCGATGTCCAGATTCTTTTTGCGGACGCTTCGACAGGCGCCCGGTCACCGGCGCTCGTGCATCAGGGCCGCATTGGCGAGATCATCCAGGCCAAGCCGGAACAGCGCCGCCGCGTACTGGAAGAAGCCGCCGGAGTTGCCGGGCTGCACGCCCGCAGGCATGAGGCGGAGCTCAGATTGAAGGCGGCTGAGACCAATCTCCTGCGCGTCGAAGATGTGATCGCTCAGTTGTCGACGCAGATCGATGGCTTGAAAAAGCAGGCGCGTCAGGCGGTCCGCTACCGCACCGTATCGTCGCAGGTGCGCAAGGCCGAGGCGACGCTCTACCATTTGCGCTGGAGTTCCGCGAACGCAGAGGTGAGTGAAGCCGAGCGCGCGAAAGATCTCTCCGTGCGCACGGTCGCCGACCGCGTGGCCGCTGAAGCGGAGGCCTCGAAGCGTCAGGCCCTTGCTGCTTCGTCGCTTCCCGAATTGCGCGGGGCCGAGGCGCGTGCGGGTGCGGCACTGCATCGTCTCAACGTTGCGCTGCAGGATCTTGATCGCGAAGAGGCCCGCGCCAAGGACCGCATCGTCGAACTCGATCTGAGGCTCGTTCAGTTTGCGGCCGATGCCGAGCGGGAGCAGCGCCTTGCCGCAGATGCCGAGCATGCCATCGGACGTCTCGCGACCGAAGAAGAAACCATCCGCAACGAAGCGCGAGAGAACGCGGGCCGCCGCAGCGGCGCCGATGCCAAAGTGGTGGAAGCCGATGCTGCGCTCCGCTCTGCAGAAAAGATTTTCACCGATCTGACGACAGCTCTCGCCGATCTTGCGGCCCAGCGCAGTCGGTTTGAGAATTCCGCGCGCGAGCAAAAGGAGCGCATCGCAAGGATTTCAACCGAAATCGAAGCGATCGAGCGCGAGCTGGCAACGCTGCAAACCGCGGATCTCGGTCCGCTCGACGCTGTCCTTGAGGGCGCGCAGGCGGCGCTGACCGAGGCGGAAGCAGCGGCCGTCGCCGCAGAAGCGGCGCACAACGTCGCCCGTTCCGAGATGGAGGCGGCGCGCACGTCATTGGCTGAATCTGAAAAGCGCATGCAGCGCCTCGAGACCGAGGCAAAAACTCTTTCCAAAATGCTGTCGCTCGAAACGCGCAGCCTCTGGCCGCCGGTTATCGATCACATCGCGGTCGAAAAAGGCTACGAAAAGGCGCTCGGTGCGGCCCTTGGCGACGATCTCGATGCTCCGGTGGATCCGTCGTCGCCCATGCACTGGACCGAGGTCACGCCGGAGGGAAGCGATCCCGCCCTGCCGGACGGAGTCGAGGCCTTGGCGCAGCACGTCAAGGCGCCGGCGCAGCTGAAGCGACGGCTTTCCCAGATCGGAGTCGCCGAGCGCAGCGCCTGCATCCGCCTTGCCGGCGCGCTCAAGACCGGCCAGAGGCTTGTCTCGCGCGAAGGCGATCTGTGGCGCTGGGACGGGTTTGTCGCGGCGGCGCACGCCCCGACCGGTGCCGCCCGGCGCCTCGCGCAGCGCAGCCGGTTCGCGGAGATCGACAGCGAACTCGACAGCGCGCGCAACGAGGTCGACGCCGCTCGCCGGACGCTCGAAGCGGCACAATCGGCCTTCGATGCTGCCGGCAGCGCCGAAACCGAAACCCGCGCGCGCGAGCGGGACCTCAATCGGCAGGCGGCGCGGCTTTCGGCGCTCGCGGAAGCGCGCACTCGCCTCAATATGAGCCGCGATGAAGCAGCGACGGCCAAAACCGATGCGGAGAAGACGCTCATCGCACTGGCACCTTCAGCCGACCTCGAAGCAAAGCTCGCGCAGGTGCGCGACGATATTGCCGCCAAGCATTCCAGGCTTGCGGAAGTTCAGGCCGAGCAGCAGGCGATCGTGCGCGAAGCCGAGCTCGCTGATCGACGCCTTGCAACGCTAGCCACCGACAAGAAGGACTGGGTCGAACGCCAGCAGGGCGCGCGCAACCAGATTGCCACGCTTGAGCAGCGCACGGTGGAAGCCAAGCGCGATCGAACGGAATTGGAGAATGCGCCAAAGGTGTTCATCGAAAAGCGAAGTGCGCTGACCACAGAAGTCCAGAATGCTGAAGCTGCGCGCCGGGGCTGCGCGGACCGCCTGCAGCAAGCAGAGACCGCGTTGGCCCAGGCCGACCGCGACGCACGCGCGGCCCTCGAAGCTGCCAGCGCCGCGCGCGAAGACCTGGCTCGCGCCGAAGAGCGTTTCGAAGGCGCCAAGCGTCGGTTGGGCGACATTGGCCGCGAGATTCGCGACATGCTTGAGATCGAGCCCTCTGCGGTCGCAGAACTCGCCGAAATCGAGCCGACCGATCCTTTGCCGGATCTGGCCGATATCGAAGAACGGCTCGAACGTCTCCGTCGCGAACGGGAGCGGCTCGGCGCGGTCAATCTCCGGGCGGAGGAGGAACTGCGGGAGGTGGAGAGCCAGCATTCTTCGCTCACTGGCGAACGCGACGATCTCGTCGAAGCAATCAAGAAGTTGCGGTTGGGAATTCAGAGCCTTAATCGAGAAGCGCGTGAACGGCTCCTGACGTCGTTCGAACAGGTCAACAAGCACTTCCAGCATCTTTTCACGCAACTGTTCAGCGGCGGCACCGCCGAACTGCAACTGATCGAAAGCGAGGATCCACTGGAAGCCGGATTGGAAATCCTGGCCAAGCCTCCCGGCAAAAAGCCCGCAACCCTGTCGCTGCTTTCAGGCGGAGAGCAGGCATTAACGGCACTTGCTCTGATTTTTGCGGTGTTTCTCACCAACCCGGCGCCCATCTGCGTGCTGGACGAAGTGGACGCCCCCCTCGATGATCACAACGTCGAGCGTTTCTGCGATCTGCTCGACGAAATGATAAAATCGACTGACACGCGCTTCGTTATCATTACGCATAATCCCATCACCATGGCCCGCATGAATCGCCTCTACGGCGTGACCATGGCCGAGCGCGGCATATCGCAACTTGTATCGGTTGATCTGGAAGCTGCTGTGCGCTTCCGCGAAGCCAGCTAATTCGTTTTCAACCCCGAATTGCACTGGCTCGAATGTGACCTCGATGTAGGGCCCCGCTCCGACTTTGTCTTTGATTACGCCTCGGGACAGCCCTGTGGAAGCAACCTCGCAGAACCCATTGGCAACACTTCCGGAATGGCAACTTTCCATTGCCGACGGAACTTTTGGGAATGCCACGAAAAACTTTAAGTTTGCGCGCGGAACGAAATCCTGCCGCTCGCGTTTAGTACTTAGCTGGGCGGCTCCCCCCTTACCCCCCGAATAGCCGTCTAGCGAATAGACCCCGGGTTAAGACTCGGGGTCTTTTTTTGCCCTCGCGTTGACAAGTTGCTGCTGGTGAAGAATGCCGCCAGCACGGCCTTTTTGCCCCGAACTCACAAATTACTGCCCAGCCTTGGCGGTCACGGGCTCACGTAGGATACACTTGGTTCCATTCGCGCTTTCAATCCGGAGCCGTCTCATGTCCACCACTGGCTGGGTTGTCCTCGGCATCATTGTCGTCCTCGTGATTTGGGCGATCAGCATCTACAACAGCCTCGTCGCAATGCGGCAGAGAACCAATCAGGCGTTTGCCGATATCGACGTCCAACTCAAGCAGCGCCACGACCTCATCCCCAATCTGGTCGAAACTGTTAAAGGTTACGCGGCGCACGAGCGCGGCACACTGGAGGCGGTGGTGCAGGCGCGCAACGCAGCGATTGCGGCACCCGGCGTCGAACAGAAGGTCGCGGCCGAAAATGCTCTCACGGGCGCGTTACGGCAATTGTTCGCGCTTTCGGAAGCCTATCCGGATCTCAAGGCCAATCAAAACTTCCAGCAGCTGCAGGCCGAGCTTTCGGACATCGAAAACAAACTTGCGGCCTCGCGGCGGTTCTTCAACAACGCGGTGCAGGAGTACAACACAGGCATCCAGCAATTCCCCGCGTCGCTATTCGCCACAATGTTCGGCTTCTTGCCCCGCACCTTCTTCGATCTCGGCGAGGGCCGCGCCCAGCTCGAGCAGGCTCCGAGCGTGAAGTTTTAGGTCTGCTCACTCACATTTGTCGTAGCCGGGCTTGTCCCGGCAATCCACGTCTCACTCCTTGCCGAACTGAAGACGTGGATCCCGGCACAAGGCCGGGCACGACGAGCGAACGACCGAGCAGGATAAATGGCCGCTTACGGGCTTTACTCTCACATCCAGTCGAACAAGCGCCGGTCGGTAGCGCTGCTGATCGGCCTGTTCTTCCTGGTCTATGTCCTGGTGTTCGCCGGAGCGCTGCTCGCTGAGGCCCTGACAGTCAATGCGCCGCTCGACTATCTGGTGCAGGCCGCGCTTTACGATCTGATCAAGGCGTTTCCCTTTGCAACCGTCGGCACCATCATCTGGATCCTGATCGCGTACAAATTCCACCAGTCCATGATCGATGCCGTTACCGGCGGCCACGAGGTGACGCGCGCGGAGGAGCCTCGGCTCTACAATCTGCTGGAAAATCTCTGCATTTCCCGCGGCATCACGATGCCGAAGCTCAAGATCGCCGACGACGAAGCGCTTAACGCTTTCGCCACTGGCCTCAATGAAAAGCAATATTCGATCACGGTGACGCGCGGGCTGATAAACGCGCTCGATGACGCCGAGTTGGAAGCCGTGCTGGGCCACGAGCTGACGCACATCCGCAATGGCGACGTGCGCATGCTGGTGATCGCAGTTGTGATCGCGGGCGTGATTTCATTTTTCGGCGAGATGGTTTTCAGGCTCTTTTTCCAGAACGCCTATTATGGCGGATTCCGACGCGGTGGCGGCGACGGCGATCGTCGGGGCGGCGCCGGGCTTGCAATCATTATTGCCTTCTTACTGGTCGCTGTTGCCTGGGCGCTCTCCATCGTCATTCGCTTCGCGTTGTCTCGGAAACGTGAATATCTCGCCGACGCGGGCTCCGTCGAGCTCACCAAAAATCCCGACGCCATGATATCGGCATTGCGCAAGATCGAAGGCCGCGGCGAACTTGCCGCCGCCAACTCGGCGGTGATGGAAATGTGCGTCGACAACCCGCGCGAGGGTTTCGCGGATCTGTTCGCAACCCATCCTTCGGTCGACTCCCGCGTCGAGGCCCTGGTCAAATTCGCGGGCGGTCATGATCCCGGTCCGCTTGTGCTGGCGCCAGCGCAAGAGCCGGGCCAGCTCCCGCCGCCACCATCCGGGGGGCCATGGGGTAGCGGCGAAAAGAACGAGGCGCAGGGCAAGCCGTTTTTGCCCGAGCAGCCGCCGGTCGACCCTGGCGAGGGCGGCGGGCCCTGGGGCCCGCGTCGTTCGGGATGACGGCACAACCTCCGTTCGTTCCCGCGCAAGCAGGAATCCAGCGACTTAGAAATACACGCAAGTGCTGGGTCCCCGCTTTCGCGGGGACGGGCGGATTACAAAGCCCGCTAATGCCCCTCGAAGGAAATCAGCGTGCGCACCGGCACCTGCAGCTTGCGCAGCTTGTCCGCGCCGCCGAGCTCCGGCAGATCGATAACAAAGCAGGCGGCGAGCACGTTGGCGCCCAGCTTCCGCAGCAGCTTTACCGCGGCCTCCGCCGTTCCGCCTGTTGCAATGAGATCGTCAACGAGAATAACCCGCTCGCCCTTCTGCACGGCGTCTTCGTGCATCTCCATTTCGTCAATGCCGTATTCGAGTGAATAGCCGATGGTGACGCGCTTGTATGGCAATTTGCCTTTCTTCCGGATTGGAATGAACCCAGCTGAAACCTGGTGCGCGACAGCACCCCCGAGAATGAAGCCGCGCGCCTCTATGCCCGCGACCTTGTCGATCTTCATGCCGGCCCAAGGCTGCACCAGTTCGTCCACGGCACGGCGGAAAGCACGCGCGTCACCCAGCAGTGTCGTTATGTCGCGAAAGATGATGCCGGGTTTGGGATAATCCGGGATATTGCGGATTGCTGCACGCAGATCTTTTTCGAGTTCGGGAGAAGTCATGAGAGCCAGTCATGGCCGGGCCTGTCCCGACCATCCCGATGAGTGGAGCTCAATGCCTACCTAAGCGGGATGCCCGCGACAAGCGCGCGCATGACCTCCGCCAGCGGTTTGCCGCTCAGCCACCCGGCAGCCAGCGTCGCGACGTCTCTCGCTTGTCGTCATAGGCGGCCTCGAACACCGGCGCCGCAAGCGTCGACTCGATGTGAAGAACGGTCTCGCCGCTGTTTGAGAAACCATGCTTGCGGCCGGCCGGCACGATAACGAGTTGTCCGCTGGTCAACGTGACGTGCCGATCATCGATCCAGACGTCCGCCTGTCCCTCGCGCACGCACAGTATTTCCTCAACCGCATGCAGGTGCGTCGGCGCGCCATGTCCCGGATCGCACCATTGCTCGAACAGGCAAAGCTGCGTCGCATTATTTGCCGCGGAGGCTCTCATGCGCGTCGTAACGCCCGCCCGCCATTGCTCGCTTGGCTGCTGATTCACATCGACGATATGCATCGGCTCCCCGGGGTGTTTGTTGAGGTAGACTTGTTCAGCATCACTTGTTTGTCTTGCGTGAGCCCGAGGCGATCGATCACCTTGGCATAGTTGTCGAGGTCGTCCTGCATGAACCGCACGTAATTGGCCGTGCCGTTTTCCTGCATATCCATGCCAAGTACTGCCATTCGCTCGACCATGGCCGGCTCTCGCATGATTTTGGCAATCGCTGCCTGCAATCGCTCGACCGATTTCGACGATATCCCGGCAGGACCTTTCAGGCCCAGCATATCGGCGATGTCGAAGCCTTTGATCCCCGCCTCATCGCATGTCGGAACGTCAGGCAACGAAACGGCGCGCGCAAGCACGCTGACGCAAAGGCCACGCAGCTTGCCCGCCTTGATATGGGGAATCACGTTTGGCAAGCCTGACCATCCGGCCTGAATTTCGCCGGTTAGCAATCCGTTCACCAGCGCGCTGCCGCCGCGGTATGGAACGTGCAGCAGCTTGATGCCGGTGCGCTCGGCGAAAATTTCCATGGTGAGGTGATGAATCGATCCCGCACCGGCCGAACCGTAGCTCATATCCGGTTTTTCTTTCGCGAGCGCTATGAATTCATTCACGTTGTTTGCCGGCACGATGGGATGACTACGAGAGCGGTCGGCACCGTCGCGAGCGCTGTGATCGGCGTGAAATCTTTCAGCTTGTAGGTCGCATCCGGGCTCATGTTGATGTTAATCGCGAGCGCTCCGGAATCGTTCAACATCAGCATGTAGCCATCCGGCGCTGCATCGGCGATGCGCTTTGCCGCCAATATGCCGCCCGCACCTGGCACGTTCTCGACTACGAAGGGCTGGCCAAGAACTTCCGACAAGCGCTGCGACAGCAGGCGCGCCAGGACGTCAGGATTGCCCCCGGGGGCTGCAGCAGCGAGGATGTGCACCGGGCGGTTCGGATAATTCTGCTGCTGCGCATGCGCCCCGGACGCAAGCATGGCCACAACAAGCGCAATCATCGGGTACGCGATACTGCGCAGCATGCAGTCCCCTCCTTTGTCTAGACCTCGCCCCAGATGTCGCGAGCCAGTTCAACAACGAGACGGAGCTTAGCTTCTTGAGCCTGAAGGGTCACCGGATTACCGGTGTCGATACTGGCGAAACCGCATTGGGGGCTCACCGCGAGGCGATCAAGCGATACGTGGCGGCTCGCCTGCTCGACGCGCGCGCACAACGCATCCTTGTCTTCGAGAACGGGCGTTTTCGATGAGACCAACCCAAGCACAACCGATTTTTGGTTCGAAACGAAGCGCAGAGGGGTAAAAGTGCCCGCGCGGGGACTATCGAATTCGAGAAAATAGAACGGAATTTCCAGCGCATTAAACAGCCGGTCGGCGACATCCTCGTAGCTACCTTCGGCATGCCAATGACCGCCGCGATTGCCCCGACACAAATGCATTCCAATGTAGAGCGTCTTCGGCGCCGCGCGCAGGACGCGGTTGGTGATCCCAATGTATTTGTCGATTAATTTGCTCCAGTCGTCCCCACGCGCTGCCAACGCCACCTGGACATCCGGATCGCCGAATTTTGCGAAGGCTGTTTCGTCGATCTGAACATAGTGGCAGCCTGCCTCTGCCAGCGCCGCCAGTTCCCTTGTAAATGCTTCGACGATGTCATCCCAGAACTCATCAATGTCGCGATAGGCAGAGGCGAGCACGGCAGCATCGCCGCCGCGGAAATGCAGCGCGCACGGACCCGGAATGGTGATCTTGGGAAGCAGCTTCGTTTTTCCTTTGAGAAAGTTGAAATCGGCGACATTGACCGGATGGGTCCAGCGCACACGGCTTTTGATGAGCGCAACCGGTTGGGCCCCACGCCCACCGCCAGCCGGCGCGCCTTTGGCATGAGCGCCTGCGACGGTATCGATGCTCAGATCCCCGAGCTGCTGATAGAAAAAACTGTGATACGACCGGCGGCGGAATTCGCCGTCGGTCGCAAAACGCAGGCCGAGGCTTTCCTGCAGGCCCACCGCGCCTGAAATTGCGGCGTCTTCCGCCGCGGTCAAATCGGCTTGCGAGATTTCCCCGCGCGCGAAGCACGCTCGCTGCTCAAGCAGGGATCCTGGCCGCAGCAGGCTACCGATGTGCTCGGCGCGGAAGGGTGGTTTGTCGCGGGTAACTACGCCGGCGCGAACATTCATACCGGCGAGGCTAGCCGCCAAGCACCCGGCCGGCAACGGCATCGAGCTTTTTGATCAGATTGGGGTCACGAGCTTCGGGTGCTGTAATCAGTGCGGTGTCGAGCGCGCGATCCGACCCGATCGGGCACGGCTCGTGCTCGCGTGGAAAATCACGCGCCAGTCTCGCAACAAGCCTTTTGGCCTTTTCCGCATTGGCCAGCAGCACCTTGATGATGTCTTGTACCGTGACGGCGTCGTGGTCGGGGTGCCAGCAGTCGAAATCCGTCACCATCGCAACGGTCGCATAACAAATCTCGGCTTCGCGCGCGAGTTTGGCTTCCGGCATATTGGTCATTCCGATTACAGAGTAGCCGAGCTGTTTGTAGGTCATGCTCTCCGCGTAGGTGGAAAATTGCGGGCCTTCGATGCACACATAAGTGCCGCCCCAGCGTGGTACGATGCCTTCGGCTATTGCAGCAGCACGCAGATGTGCGCGCAACAGCGGCGACACCGGATGCGCCATCGACACGTGCGCCACCAGTCCTTTGCCGAAGAACGAGCTCTCCCGCTTGTGGGTGCGGTCGACGAACTGATCGATCAACACAAAACTGCCTGGAGGCAATTCTTCCTTGAACGAGCCGCAGGCGGACAACGATACAAGATCGGTCACACCGGCTCGCTTGAGCACGTCGATGTTGGCCCGATAGTTGATGTCGGAAGGTGAGAGCCGGTGGCCTTCGTGATGGCGCGAGAGAAATACGACCGGCAGGCCCACGATCTCGCCGATGCGCAAAGGTCCGGACGGCTCGCCCCAGGGGCTGAGACTGCGCTGCTCGCGTGCATTCGTCAGTCCCGGCAATTCGTAGATACCGGACCCGCCGATAACGCCGAGAATGGATTTGGTCATTAATGCCCTCGTCATGCCCGGCCTTGTGTCGGGCACCTCGACAAGAATGGCATAACGCCTCCCTAAACGGGATGCCCGGCACAAGGCCGGGCATGACGCTTTCCGAAAGCCATTATTACAAATTCAGACCGTCGTCTTTTTCGGGTCTTACCCGCGAGCGATCTCGGTCGGTTTTTCAACCTCGTGCCAGACCTTCTTCTTGGTCAAATACATCAGGCCTGCGAAAACGACCAGGAAGATTATGACCTGAAGACCGATGCGCTTGCGCGCGAGCATGTGGGGCTCGGCAGCCCACATCAGGAAGGCCGCAATGTCCTTGGAATACTGATCGAGCGTCTGCGGCGCACCATCGTCGAAGGTCACCTGACCGTCCTGCAGTGGAGGCGGCATGGCGATGTTGTGACCTGGAAAATATTTGTTGTAGCGGCCGCCGGCAGGCAACTGGAAGCCCTTTGGCGGCTCCTCGTAGCCCTTCAGAAGAGCGGCGAGGTAATCGGGACCCTGCTCCTGATACTGCGTAATCGTATCGAACACGAACCAGGGAAAGCCGCGCTCATAGGTGCGCGCCTTGGCCAGTGTCGACATATCGGGCGGTGCGACACCGCCGTTTGCCGCTTTTGCGGCTAGCTCGTTTGGAAACGGTGGCGGGAAATTATCCGCCAGCCGGCCAGGACGCTCGGTCGGTTCGCCCTTCTCGTCGAGGCCCTTGATCTTGTATTCCGACGCAACCGCGGCTGCCTGCGCTTCCGAAAAGCCCGGTCCGCCCAGGTCGGCCAGATTGCGGAAAGCGAGCATCTGGATCGAATGGCAGGATGCGCACACTTCCTTGTAGATCTTGAATCCGCGCTGGAGCTGCGCCGGATCATATTTGCCGAAGGGACCGGCGAACGACCATCTCAGCTTCGGCGGGATCGGCGTGTCATGCTCTTGCGCTTTGGCCGGCAGGGTGAGCATGCCAACGCAGCCCGCAAGCGTGAGAGCAATGATGGTCCGCTGCATCTGCATGTGCATCCTCCCGCTCACGCCTTCGCGCCAAGTACCGAATCCGAAATTGAATTCGGCTCGGGCTTGGTCTTTTCGACGATGCCGAGCAGCGGCAGGATGACCAGGAAAAACGCGAAATAGTAAACAGTGAAGACGCGCGCGAGGATGACGTAGATGCCTTCCGGCGGCTTGGAGCCGAGCCAGCCAAGCCCGATGCACACGATCACGAATAGCCAGAAAAACTGCTTGAATAGCGGCCGATAACGCCCGGAGCGGACCCGCGACGTGTCGAGCCATGGCAGGAATGCCAGGATCAAGATCGAGGCGCCGAGCGCGATCACGCCCATCAGCTTGTCGGGGATCGCGCGCAGGATCGCGTAGAACGGCAGGTAATACCATTCAGGCACGATGTGGGTCGGCGTCACCGCGGGATTGGCAGGAATATAGTTATCGGCATGCCCAAGGAAGTTCGGGATGTAGAAGACAAGCCAGGCGTAGACGATCAAAAAGGCCGCCAGGAAGAACGCGTCCTTGATCGTGGCGTAGGGCGTGAACGCCACCGTATCCTTCTCCGATTTCGGCTCGATGCCGGTCGGATTGTTCTGACCAGCGACATGAAGCGCCCAGATGTGCAGCACGACGACGCCTGCAATCACAAACGGCAGCAGATAGTGCAGCGAATAGAAACGATTGAGGGTCGGATTTCCGACCGCATAGCCGCCCCACAGCCAGGTTACGATCGCTTCACCAACGCCGGGGATGGCGGAAAACAGATTGGTGATCACGGTCGCCGCCCAGAAGCTCATTTGCCCCCAGACCAGCACATAACCCATGAATCCGGTCGCCATCATCAGCAGGTAGATGATGACACCGAGAATCCAGAGTACCTCGCGCGGCTCCTTGTACGACCCGTAATAGATGCCCCGGAACATGTGAATGTAGACGGCAAGGAAGAACATCGATGCGCCGTTGGCATGCAGATAGCGCAACAGCCAACCATAGTTGACGTCGCGCATGATGATCTCGACCGATTTGAAGGCGAAATCGACATGCGGCGTGTAATGCATTGCCAGCACGATGCCGGTCACGATCTGCACGGCGAGCATGAATGCCAGGATGCCGCCAAACGTCCACAAGTAGTTCAGATTGCGCGGGACGGGATAGACGACGAACGAAGAATGAATCAGGCCGCCGATCGGCAGCCGCCTCTCGAGCCATTGCAGAAATTTGCTCTGCGGTTTGTAGGTCGAGTGTCCGCTCATGATTGAACCTTGAATAGACGTGCTCAGCCGATCTGAATCTTGGTGTCGGAAACGAACTTGTAAGGCGGCAGCTCGAGGTTTCTCGGGGCCGGGCCCTGCCGGATTCGCCCCGCGGTGTCATAGACGGAGCCATGGCATGGGCAGAACCAGCCACCATATTGGCCCTGATGGGCGAGCGGGATGCAACCGAGATGCGTGCAGATGCCGATGACCACGAGCCACTGGTCATGACCCTCCTTGACGCGCGCCGAGTCCGGCTGCGGATCGGGCAGGCTCCCGACATTGACCTTTTGCGCTTCCTCGATTTCCTTCTTGGTGCGATGGAAGATGAAGATCGGCTTCGATCGCCAGAACACCTTGATGATCTGCCCGTCGGCGATCGGCGCAAGATCGACCTCGATCGGCGCTCCCGCCGCGATGGTCGAGGCGTCCGGATTCATCTGCGCGATCAACGGAACCAGGGTGGCAGCAGCACCTACCGCGCCGACGGCGCCAGTGGCGATATAAAGAAAGTCGCGGCGCGTGTGCTCCGCCGAAGACACGGTCGTCACGTCTTAGGTCCTCTCCTCCGGCTGGCTTATTCTTCCGCCCGCGGCTTGAGCCCGGACCGAAGTCCTTTGGCGGCGAGGCGGCCCCGGTTGCGGCAGCCCCGAAAAGGCAGGACAGCGCGTCGGTGGCGTTCTATTGGCACCCTTGCCGTGATAGCGCAAGCCCGGAAAGGCGCGACTAACAAAGCTGGGCACCGGTTTTGCGTCCGCCGGCGCTCTAAATGTTACATATGAACGCAATCTGCGCGCCTCAATGGGGCTTGATTGCGTGCGCGGCCGCGAAGATTGGTCGCATAAATCGTTTGTATAGACCGGCCCGGTCCAAGGCATGGAGATAACCCGTACCGCCATCCGGATCGCCCTTTACGAGCCGGACATCCCGCAGAATACCGGGACGATTCTCCGGCTTTGCGCCTGTCTCGGCATTGAGGCGCATATCATCATCGAGCCCGCCGGCTTCCCGGTCACCGACCGCGCCTTCCGTCGGGCTGGCATGGACTACCTCGAGCGAGTCTCCCTCACCCGGCACTCGTCGTTTGGCGCTTTCGAGGAGTGGCGATTTCGCGAACGCCTGGCGCTGGTGTTGCTGACGACGGCCGCCGAACGCTCGTACCTCGAGCACGCATTTAGCGACGACCAGGTCCTGGTGTTCGGGCGCGAGAGCGCGGGCGTTGCTGAGGCAGTGCGCAAGGCTGCCGACGTGCGTCTGCGAGTACCGATGCGTCCCGGCATGCGGTCGATCAACGTTGCAATGGCGGCCGCCATGGTTGCCGGCGAGGCACTGCGCCAGACGGGCGGGTTCAAAGTTGACTGATCGAGATCGAACAAGGCACGCGTGGGTGTGCTAGCAACGCAGGGTATACTTCCGGTCCGGAGCTGATCATGGACGCAGGACAACTGGAGGCACGCAAGACACGCGCTCGAACATGGTTCGAGGCGTTGCGCGACGAAATTTGCACGGCCTTCGAGACGCTGGAAGATGCGCTGCCCGAGAATGCGCCTTTCGGGGACCGGGATGCCGGCCGCTTCGTGCGCACGCCATGGCAACGCACCGACCACAGCGGCGCGCCGGGCGGTGGTGGCGTGATGGCGCTGATGCAGGGGCGCGTGTTTGAAAAGGTCGGCGTGCATTGTTCGACGGTATACGGCGAATTTGCTCCGGAGTTTCGCAAGGAGATCCCGGGCGCGGCAGAAGATCCGCGCTTCTGGGCATCCGGCATTTCATTGATCGCGCATCTCCACAATCCGCATGTGCCGGCCGTGCACATGAACACGCGTTTCGTCGTTACCAGCAAAGCATGGTTTGGCGGCGGCGCCGATCTCACGCCGATGCTCGACAGACGCCGAACGCAAACCGATCCCGACAGCATCGCCTTTCATGCGGCAATGAAAACCGCGTGCGACTTGCACGCGGAGATCGTGCCCTATGACAAATACCGGAAATGGTGCGACGAATATTTTTTCCTCAAGCACCGCAACGAATCGCGCGGCGTCGGCGGCATTTTTTATGACTATCTTGAGACCGGTTGGGACGAGACCTTTGCCTTCACGCAGGATGTCGGTCGCGCTTTCTTGCGCGTCTATCCCGGTCTGGTTCGGAGGAACTTCACGACGTCCTGGACCGAAGCCGACCGCGAGGAGCAATTGATCCGTCGCGGCCGATACGTCGAATTCAACCTACTCTACGATCGCGGAACGATTTTTGGCCTGAAGACCGGCGGCAACGTGGAATCGATTCTGTCCTCCATGCCGCCTGTCGTGAAGTGGCCGTAGACCAGTCAGCTCAACGCGCCCCACACCAGGAACACACCTCCGAACAGCACCACGGCGTCGAGGATCGCGGTGTGGACATGTATCGGCATGCGCTCGACAAAGGCCTTGGCCAGGAATGCGCCAGGAAGTGCGATCAGCCCGATCAACAAAGCAAAAGCGATCACCTGCGCCGTGATTACGCCCGCGACCCCGAATACAAGAATTTTCACGATGCCGATGATGATCGAGATCGCAGCGTCTGTGGCGATGACGCCGGCGCCTTCAACGCCGGCCGCCATTAGCAATGAGAGCAGGATCACGCCCGAGCCCGCCGTAGCGCCCACCACCAGGCCATAGCCAAACGAACCGAGCGCCAGTCCGCCATCGCCGATCTTGACGCCGTGATATCGGAGAAGCCGTCGCAATGGCACGCTCAGGATCAACATGCCGCCAATAACCAGCGCTGCGCCGGCACTGCTGAGTTTCGTATAGCCCCATGCACCGAGAACGCAGGTCGGCACCGCGGCAGCAAGCACAATCAATGTGCGCCGCCAATCGGCATACTTGGAAAACGCGAAGACGCGGCTCGAATTGGTGAACATCGCCGAGACGGCAATGATCGGCACGACGGGTTCGGCACCAACCAGCGGCACCAGCACCAGCGGCATTAATGCACCGGTGCCATAACCGGAGACGCCGCCGACGATTGAGGCGAACAGCGCGACCGCCGCGACCGGGATCAGCTGCCAGAATGAAATATCCGCGAAGCCGGAGAAGAGATTCATGCTCACAAATGAAGGCCTTATTTTCTTGGCGCTGATGCGCGAATCGTCTCGTCCGCAATCGCGTCGAGGCTCGCTTGATCGCTCGGAAATCCCGCCGCGACCCACGCCTGCTCCGCCGCGGCAATTGCCGCGCCGAGCGCGGGTCCTTGCGCAACGCCGCGCTTCATAAAGTCTGCCGCCTTGAGCAGAAACACCGGCGCGGTCCAACGCTGCGGCAACGTCGCAAGCGCGTGCCATTCCGGATCGTGCGCTGTGGCCTGCGAACGTGCCCAACCCAGCAACACGCGATCGCTGAACTGTTGCGGCCGCAGTCGGTACAGCAAAGCCTTCGCCGCTTTTTCTCCGTATAGCGGCGAAATGCGGCCCCATCCCTCTCCCATCGATGCAAGCCGTTCGTGCTCGCTGTTTGCAAGCCGCAACCTTTGCCAAAGCCGGTCGGCATCTTCGGGAACTGCAACGGCAAGAGCGCCAAGCCTGCGGACCGCGTTCGGCTCTAACCCGATTGCCGCTTCGACCTTGGCCATGCTTTCGAAGCTGCCCAGGTAGCTGACCCCGCCGAGTACGCGAAGCAACAAGCCGGCATCGGTCATCGAGATAAGCATCGGCACTGCATGCGGGGCGACGACCAGCTTCAAAATCTCCATGCGCACGCGCTCGCGCGAAAGCTGGTCGAGGCCGTTACGTCCGGCGATACAGGCAGCGAGCCCGGCCGCATCCGGGTGATCGCCGGTGCCATAGGCTGCGTGGAAACGAAAAAAGCGCAGGATGCGGAGGTAGTCTTCGGCGATGCGCTTGGCGGGATCGCCAATGAAGCGCACGCGGCGATGGTTCAGATCATTGAGACCGCCGGTGTAATCGTAAACTGTGCCGTCGCGCGTCACCGACAGCGCGTTGATCGTAAAATCCCGCCGCTGGGCGTCCGCTCTCCAGTCGCGGCCAAACTCGACCTTGGCGTGGCGGCCGTAGGTTTCGATATCCCTGCGCAGTGTCGTCACTTCGAACGGTTGCTTGTCGATGACAACGGTGACGGTGCCGTGCCCAGTACCGGTCGGCACCGGCTTGAAGCCGGCCGCGGTGACACGCTTGACAACTTCTTCGGGGACCGCGGTGGTAGCCACGTCGATCTCGGCAATCGGCATGCCAAGCAGCACGTTGCGTACTGCCCCGCCAACGACGCGCGCCTCCTCGCCGTCCCGATCGAGCACGCCAAGCAGTCGCCTTAGCGCGCCCGTGGTTAGCCAGGCATCGCGGATGTTGCGATCGGTCCGGCCGTCGTCCGTCATCCTGACGTGGCGGCCGAGGGCCGCCCTCGAACGATGACGGCGCCCTTCGAGGCTCGGGGCTTACGCCCCTCGCGCCTCAGGGCGACGGCGTGCTTTGCTGCGCAGCTTTTTATGCTTATCACTTCGTGGTCCCCGGCACGAACTTGCCATTTTCTATATGCGCCGGCACATAAGTCGATCCGGGTGGCGCTCCGGAAAAATGCGCGAAATAGATGAAGCTTCCAAGCACCAGCGCGAGCGCAGCGATAGCCAGCGTCGCCACGCGAACCAGTGGCCAGGATTTGAGATCCAGCACTCCTGCCTGCGTCGCCCACAGGAACACCGCGTAGAGCACGAACGGCGTCAGGAACAGGACGATCTCGGTGAAGATCGGGCGGATCATCGGTAAATCCGGTCGTAAAGATTGCGCAGGATACCAGCGGTGACGCCCCAGATGTAGCGCTCGCCGAAAGTGATCGCATAATAATGTCGCGTCATGCCCTGCCACTCGCGCGAGTGGCGTTGCACATTCGTCTGGTCCATCAGGAACGCGAGGGGAACCTCGAACGTGGCATCGACCTCCGCGACGTTAAGCTTGAGCTTGAAACCGGGGCGCACGCGGGTGACCAACGGCACAATCCGGTAACCGAGCGTGGTCAGGTAGAGGTCAAGGTAACCCAGCGGCTCGACCTGCTCGCGATAAAGGCCGATCTCTTCTTGCGCTTCGCGCAAGGCCGAAGCCGACGGATCAATGTCGCCGCTGTCGATCTTTCCGCCGGGAAATGAAACCTGGCCGGCATGATCCGGCAAATGCTGGGCGCGCTGCGTCAGCAGCACGGTCGGCTCGGGATGGTCGACGATGGGCACCAGCACAGCCGCCGGACGGATCGGGCGCACCTCCGCGATCTTGCGCATCACCGGATCAGCATCATGATCGCCGCGCACCGGCGTTATGCTCGGATCGGAGAGACCAGGCGGCACGTCGAGGGTAAGCCGCCGGCGCACGCGCGCGAAGAATTCTGCCGCCGCGAGAGCGGTCGTTGCCTGTTCCTGCATCAGGCGAACTCCCGCACCGCGCTGGCATCCGCCATGGCAAAGAACTCGCCGCCCGACGTGACGCCAAACATTGCCCTGCCGCCGACATCACGTTCTTCTCCGAGCGCGACCAGATCGTAAAACAGTGGACGCGTCACTTTGGCCCAAAGCTCTCGCCGCACATGGAGATAAGGCTTGAGACCGCCGGTCGTCGGCTGCGGCTCGAAACGCAGCGCGTGGCCGGGGCCCGCTGTGATCCAATCGTCCACGTTGGTCCGGAATTCGAGAACGCGTCCGGCATCGCCCTTCGTGACTTTCATTTCGACCGCAAGAAAGGGCGCATCGTCGACGACAATTCCAACTTTTTCCACCGGCGTAACTAGGAAATGCCGGTCGCCTTCCCGCTTAAGTACGGAAGCGAACAGCTTGACCAAAGTCGGGCGCCCGATCGGCGTCTTCTGATAAAACCAGGTCCCATCGGCTGCGATCCTCATGTCGATCTCGCCGCAATAAGGCGGATTCCAGCGCTCTACGGGGGGCAGCCCTTTGTTTTCGCGGGGCAGCCCTGCCGCAATCGTTTCCCATCCGCCCTGCCCTGCCTTCGCCATTGTTTTCCTTCGATAATTGGCCGGCCGTCCGCCTGTTCGCATCTTCGTGATTCGGCCGATCCGGCGGTGGAAGATAGCGTAAGCTTGACCATAGATTGAGGCAGATTCGGCTTAATGGCGCAGCAAACGGCGCGTGGTGCGTTTGTTGCATAGCGCGGGGTGCGGCTTCAGGCGAAATTGAAAGGAACTGAGACAATGGCTGGCGGCGAAAGCCTCGAAAAACTCGAAGACATGATCGTTCGGGCGGCGGAGTCCACAGCCGCGCACGTGCGCGCTGCAAAGACTGCCATTGGCGCGGTGATCTTCGGTCAAGATGTGGTGGTTGAGCAGGCGCTTGTCACGGTGCTCTCCGGTGGTCACGCGCTGCTGATTGGCGTCCCGGGCCTCGCCAAGACCAAGCTCGTTGAGACCATGGGCATCGCGCTGGGTCTTGACGCGCGCCGCATCCAGTTCACTCCCGATTTGATGCCGTCCGACATTCTCGGCACTGAAGTGCTGGAAGAGAGTCCGGGCGGAAAGCGCAGCTTCCGATTCATTGCCGGACCGGTGTTCGCACAGTTGCTGATGGCCGACGAGATCAATCGCGCCTCGCCAAGGACTCAGTCGGCGCTTTTGCAAGCAATGCAAGAGCAGCATGTGACGGTCGCAGGACAGCGTCACGACCTGCCCAAGCCATTTCATGTGCTTGCGACGCAGAACCCGCTTGAACAGGAAGGCACTTATCCGCTGCCCGAAGCGCAGCTCGACCGTTTCCTCATGGAAGTCGATGTCGACTATCCCGATCAGGAGGCGGAACGCAAAATCCTGTTCGATACGACAGGCGCCGAGGAGTCGCGCGCAAAGCCGGCGCTGACCGCCGAGGATCTGCTATCGGCGCAACGGCTGGTCCGCCGATTGCCCGTCGGCGAGTCCGTGGTCGAGGCAATTCTGGCGCTGGTGCGATCGGCGCGCCCCGGCCCCGAAGGCGGTGAGATCGGCAAACTGATTTCCTGGGGCCCGGGCCCGCGCGCGAGCCAGGCGCTCATGCTCGCGGTGCGCGCGCGCGCTCTTCTCGATGGCCGCTTCGCACCCTCGGTCGAGGATGTTCTGGAGCTGGCCGAACCCGTGCTCAAGCACCGAATGGCCCTCACCTTCGCCGCTCGCGCCGAAGGCGAAACCATCCCCAACGTCATCCGGCGGCTGAAAGCGCGCATCGGTTAGTCACGATGGCGGAGGCAAGAGCGAACGACATCGAAGCCAGGACGGTACGCCAGGCGACAGTCGGCGCCCGCAAGCTCGCCGACGCCATGGCTCGTCTGATCCTCGAAGCACGCCGTGTCGCATCGACAGTCATTCATGGCCTGCACGGCCGCCGCCGTGCCGGGCCCGGTGAAAATTTCTGGCAGTATCGCCGCTTTGTCTCGGGGGAAGCCGCGCAAAACGTCGATTGGCGACGCTCCGCGCGCGACGACCATCTCTACGTGCGGGAGCGGGAATGGGAGGCTTCGCACACCATCTGGATCTGGCCCGATCGCTCGCCATCGATGAATTTCGCATCTGCCCTTGCAGCCGAGAGCAAGCTTGAGCGCGTCATGGTGATTGCCTTTGCCCTGGCGGAAGTCCTGGTGCAGGGCGGCGAGCGCGTCGGCGTTCCCGGGCTGCTGCGCCCCACGGCGAGTCGCAACGTCATCGAGAAAATGGCAGAAGCGGTCCTGCACGATCCGACAGAGAGGGCCAGCCTGCCGCCGTCCTTCGCGCCGTCACCGCTGTCAGAAATCGTGATGTTGTCCGATCTCTGGGTACCCATTCACGAAGTGCGCGGCACAATCGGGCAGCTCTCGGCGACGGGTGCCCATGGCCATGTCGTGCAGATCGTGGATCCGGCGGAAGAAAGCTTTCCATATTCCGGTCGCGTGGAGTTCATTGAGCCCGAGGGCGCAGGCAGGATTACGGCGGGCCGCGCGGAGACCTGGCGCAACGACTATCAGGGCATCGTCGCGCGACATCGCGCGGAAATCCGTTCGGAGACGGATTTGCGCGGCTGGAGCTTCGCCGTTCACCGCACTGATCGGCCTGCCAGCGAACTCCTGCTCGTGCTGCATTCGCGCATGGGCGACAACCCGCGAGCTGCAATCATCAAGAACCGGCACGCCCCGGCAAACCCAGCGAGCGCCGCATGATAGGCTCATTGCCGCTTGGCTTTGCCCAGCCCCTTGTCCTGCTCGGCCTGCTCAGCCTGCCGATCCTCTGGTGGCTTTTGCGGCTGGTGCCGCCTCGCCCTCGGCGGATCGATTTTCCGCCGACGCGGCTATTGTTTGAGATCGCGCCCAAAGAAGAAACGCCCGCGCGCACGCCATGGTGGCTTACCCTGTTGCGTCTCACTCTGGCGGCGCTCGTGATCATCGCCGCAGCCGGACCTCTGTGGAATCCTCCCATGGCGACGCTCGATCGCGCGACGCCGCTGCTCATCTTCCTTGATGACGGTTGGCCGGCCGCATCGACCTGGGATGCGCGTCTGCGCACCGCCGATGAAATGATTGCGCGTGCCGAGGCGGACAATCGTGGCGTAGCCGTTCTGCCAATCTCGGAAACGGAGCGCGATATCTCGCTGCAGGTTGCCGGAGCTGCGCGTGTGCAGATCAAGCAGATCAAGCCCAGGCCTTATGGCGTCGACCGCACCGATGCATTGCCGGCGATCGAGCGCTTCCTTGCGAGCGCGCCCAACCTCGAAGTGATCTGGCTTTCAGATGGCGTCGACCTCGGCAAGGGAGCCGCTTTCGTCGAGGGGCTCAAGCGCATTATCGGCAATCGTCCGCTGACCGTTGTCGAGGGTGGCCTGCCCATCGCGCACGCGCTTACTGCAGCGGACAATGCGGCCGGCGCGCTGACCGTGAAGGTGCTGCGCACGCAAACAAGTCCCGGCGATGTCGGCACGGTGAATGCAATCGATCTCAAAGGTCTCCCGCTTGGCGAGGCGCCTTTCAGTTTCAAGTCCGGCGAGCGCGAGACCGACGCCGTGATCGACTTGCCGGTGGAGATACGCAACGACGTGGCACGGCTCGAGATCGCAGGTGAGCGTTCGGCAGGCGCCGTCCAGCTGCTTGACAAGCGCTGGCGCCGGCGAACCGTTGGCATCGTGTCTGGCTCGACAGCCGACCGTTCGCAACCACTCATCGGCGCGACCTATTACCTCGCTCGCGCACTTAATCCGTTTGCCGATGTTAGCCTCGCCGAAGGTGTCGCACCGACGGAAGCGGTCACGAGATTTCTGGACCGTCGTCTGCCGATGCTGATCCTTGCCGACGTCGGCAATGTTACCGATGCGCTCGACCGTCTCAACAAATGGATCGACAATGGTGGCGTGCTGGTGCGTTTCGCCGGGCCGCATCTTGCGAGCGGCGACGATAATCTCGTACCGGTGAAGCTGCGGCGGGGCGGCCGCATACTTGGCGGGAGCCTGAGCTGGGACAAGCCGCAGCCGCTCGCCGCGTTTTCGCGGGAAAGCCCGTTCAGCGGAATGACGGTGCCGAACGACATAACGGTGACCCGCCAGGTGCTGGCGGAGCCCGACTCGCAGCTCACCGATCGTACCTGGGCGACGCTTGCCGACGGCACGCCCCTCGTCACGGCCGAGCGCCGCGGCAAAGGCCTTCTCGTGTTGTTTCACGTCACCGCCGACAGCCGCTGGTCCGATCTGCCTTTATCGGGTGCTTTCGTCGATATGCTTCGGCGGCTGGTGGCGATTGCAGCCTCAACCGCAACAGCGGAGGGCGAAAATGCCGCGGCCGAAAGCACCGGCAATCGCGCCGCCCAGATCGTGCCCGCAACGCGGGTCCTCGATGGCTTCGGCGCATTCACAACCCCGCCGCCAACTGCCCGACCAATCCCGAGCAACTTCACGGGACGGGGTAGTCTAGACCATCCGCCGGGTTTTTACGGACCGCCCGAGGGCCTGGTCGCTGTCAACACGCTCACCCCAGCTGATCGTCCTGCTCCCCTGGACGTCTCGCCGCTGAACGCCCGCAGCGACATCTACCGGCACGGCGAGCCGCTCGACCTGCGCGGACCAATTTTTCTCGCAGCTCTCACACTGCTTATGCTCGATGCCGTGGTGGTCCTGATGCTGTCCGGCGGATTGACGGCCTTTGGACGGCGCCGTCGCGCCGCGGCGGTGACGCTGCTGGCGGGCCTCGTCATTTCAGCGATCGCCCACGATCCCGTCCGTGCGCAGACCGCACCACAGCAGCCGCGGACACCGCCACTCACCGCCCAGCAGCAAGACTTTGCGATGAAGGCGACGCTGCAAACCCGTCTTGCCTATATCATCACCGGCGATGCGGCCGTCGACGAGGTCAGCAAGGCCGGGCTGCAAGGTCTCACGCTGTTCTTGGCGCAGCGCACGGCCCTCGAAGCGCTCGAGCCGATCGGGCTGGATCCCTCGCGCGACGAGCTCGCTTTTTTTCCTCTGATCTACTGGCCGATCTCGCCCAGCGCCCCGAAGCCGTCGCAGGCCGCGCTGGAAAAAATCGACAGCTACATGAAGCGAGGGGGCACTGTGATTTTCGATACCCGCGATGCAGTGGACGCGCCGCCGGGCCCTGGCGGCGAAATGCGCGGCCCCGGCATGGTTGCATTGCGATCGATTCTGTCTTCGCTCGATATTCCCGAACTCGAACCGGTCACGCACGACCATGTGCTGACCAAAACATTCTTTCTGCTGCGCGACTTTCCGGGGCGGTTCACGAATGGCCAGCTCTGGGTCGAGGCGCTGCCTGCAGACAACGGGGATGAAGAGCCCAACCGGCCGGCGCGCGCGGGCGACGGCGTATCCTCGATCCTGATCACCTCGAACGATCTCGCCGGAGCGTGGGCCCTGCGCCCGGACGGCCAGCCAATGCTTCCAATGGTGCCGGGCGAACCGCGTCAGCGCGAATTCGCGTTCCGCGCCGGCGTCAATATTGTCATGTATGCGCTGACAGGCAACTACAAGGCCGATCAGGTACATATCCCCGCGCTGCTCGAGCGGCTCGGGCAATAGGAGCATCCGGTGAATCTCGGTGTTTCATTTGCTCCTCTCGTGCCCGCCTACGCGGTGTGGGCTGCGTTTGCCGTAGCCGTTTTGATTTCCGTGGTGCTCCTCATTGCGCGAAGCCGCGGCGCGCCTCTGCGCGCGCTCGCGCTGGGTCTGATGGTGCTCGCGCTCGCAAATCCTTCTCTCACCCGCGAAGACCGCGACCCGATACCGTCGGTAGCCGCCGTCATTGTCGACAAGAGCCCGAGCCAGAATTTCGGCGATCGCGCCCAGCAGACGGAGGCTGCGCGCACTGCCCTCGTCGAGCGGCTGAAGCGCATTCCGGGACTCGAGGTCCGCGTCGCCGAAGCCGGCGCCGCCGACGGCGAAACCGACGGCACCAAGCTGTTCTCCGCCCTGTCGTCGACGCTCGCCGATGTACCGCCCGATCGCGTCGCGGGCGCTGTCCTGATCACCGATGGCCGCGTTCATGACGTCCCCGCCGACCCTTCCACGCTGGGATTTTCCGCGCCTCTGCATGCTCTGATTACCGGCCAGAAGGACGAAATCGATCGCCGCGTCGTGCTTACACGCACTCCGCGCTTCGGCATTGTCGGCCAATCGCAAACCATCGGCTTCCGCATCGAGGATCAGGGCGCCAAGATCGGTGCCGCCGAGGTCACGGTGCGACGCGACGGGGAAGTCCTGGAAAAGCGCGTGGTCACCGTGCACGCCGACATCAATTTCAACGTGCCGATCCCGCACGCTGGACCCAACATCGTCGAGATAGAGGCATCTCCCCTCGAACGCGAACTCACGCAAGTCAATAACCGCGCAGTCATCTCGATTGACGGCGTGCGCGACAAATTACGTGTGCTGCTTGTGTCCGGCGAACCGCATGCCGGCGAGCGTACCTGGCGGAATCTGCTCAAGTCGGACGCCTCAGTCGATCTGGTGCATTTCACGATCCTGCGGCCGCCGGAAAAGCAGGATGGCACGCCGATCAACGAACTCTCGCTGATCGCGTTTCCCACGCGCGAGCTTTTCCAGCAGAAGATCGCGGAATTCCAGCTGATCATTTTTGATCGCTACGCGCGGCAGGGCGTATTGCCGCTCATCTATTTCGACAATATTGCAAAATATGTCCGCGATGGCGGCGCGGTGTTGATTGCCGCGGGCCCCGACTATGCAAGCCCGACAAGCATCTGGCGTACGCCGCTTGACGGCATCCTGCCCGCCGAGCCGACCGGAGAGATCACCGAGCGCAGCTTCTACGCGCGGCTTACCGAAGCCGGGCAGCGGCATCCCGTGACGCGCAAGCTGGAAGGCTCCGACACCGACCCTCCGCACTGGAGCCAGTGGTTCCGGCTCGTGGACATCAAGCGCAGCACCGGCACCAACGTGATGCAAGGCCCGGACGGCAAGCCGCTCCTCGTGCTGGCACGCGAGGGCGAAGGGCGGGTGGCGCTGTTATTGTCGGATCACATTTGGCTTTGGGCGCGCGGATACGAGGGCGGCGGACCGCATCTCGATCTTCTGCGTCGGCTGTCGCACTGGCTGATGAAGCAGCCGGACCTGGAGGAAGAAGCATTGCGGCTGGTTGTTCATGGCCGCGACATCACAGTGCAGCGCCAGACGATGGGCGACAGCGTCAATCGGGTAACGCTCACCTCGCCGAGCGGCGAAACTCGTCTGATTGAACTGCAGCAGGTCGAGCCGGGGCTATGGCGCGCGGCTACGACTGCCAACGAACTGGGTCTCTGGCGCGCGACCGATGGCAAGCTGACGGCCCTGACAAACGTAGGCCCGGCTAATCCGCGCGAGTTCACCGAGGTAACCTCGACGACGGAAGTATTGGATGGATTGAGCAATGCTACGGGTGGAGACGCACGGCGGGTTGTGGAAGGCGACCACATCAATGTGCCGCGCGTAGTGCCCGTGCGCACCAGCACGACTTTCAAAGGGGACGACTGGATCGGCCTGAAAATGCGAGACGCCACCGTTGTGCGCGGCATCGGGGTCCTGCCGATCTTCGCGGGTCTCATCGGACTCTTGCTGTTGATCGGGTCTCTCGCCGCGACGTGGGCGAGAGAGGGGCGGTAGTTCAAATGGTCATTCCGGGGCGCGCACAACGTGCGCGAACCCGGAATTCAGAGAACGGCTCTGGATTCCGGACAGCCTCGTTTCGCTCGGCTTCCGGAATGACTCCTTCCTAATCCCAATCCGGGCGGATCATGCCAAACACGCCGTCGAAGGCGCCGGACGCAAGTTCGGCGACCAGCAGCCGGGCCGGATCGACCGGCCCGGGCATTTTCACCTGACCCTTCGGGATGCGCTTGAAGCCGGATTTCGCGTAGTTCGGTTGGTCGCCGACGAGAACAATGAGCTTGTGACCGTTGACCTTCGCCTCGGCAAGGGCACGCTTGACCAGCGCCGTGCCGACACCGTGCGAACGGAACGGCGGTTCAACCGTCAGCGGACCCAGCAAAAGCGCAGGCGTGTCGCCAATGCAAATTGGTGTTAGTCGCACCGATCCTACCATCAGTGTGCCGATGCGCGCAGTAAACGACAAATCGAGAACGTGACCCCTGCCCTCGCGGATGCGGAATGCCGTCCGCGCGAAACGGCCCGGTCCGAACGTGCGTTCGTGCAGACGCTCAATCGCTACCGCGTCGGCCGCGGTCTCGGGCATGATTGTCAGCGCCAACTCGCTCATTGCGTTCCCAGCACCCAGGCCGTCGTACCCGGCACTCGGGTCCGGCCTTCGGCCGGCCCGAGCACAAGCCTTGTGCCGGGCATCCACACTTTGGCGCCCACGCATAAAAGACGTGGATGGCCGGGACAAGCCCGGCCATGACGATCATGGCAAAATGCGATTGATATTGTTTAATTCGACCCCCAACTCGGGTGCTGGACTTGCAAACGGAGCAAAAGGTTATGGGACTTCTGGTCGATGGGGTCTGGCAGGACGATGTTTCGCGCACGAAAGACGGTCATTTTATCCGGCCGACCACGCAATTCCGCAACTGGGTTACGTCGGATGGAAATGCCGGCCCTTCCGGCGAAGGCGGTTTTCCTGCCGAAGCCGGCCGCTATCACCTTTATGTTTCGCTAGCCTGTCCGTGGGCTCATCGGACCGTTATTTTCCGCAAGCTCAAGGCGCTCGAGAACGTAATCTCGCTGTCGATTGTCTCGCCCGACATGGGTCGCGAGGGTTGGACATTCAACAAGTCGGAGGGATCGACCGGCGACGAGGTGAACGGGAAAAGCAGGCTGTCAGAAATTTATCTGCTGGCCACCCCTCGCTACTCGGGCCGGGTGAGCGTGCCGGTGCTCTGGGACAAGAAGCGCAAGACGATCGTGAATAACGAATCGCCGGAAATTATCCGCATGCTCAACTCGGCGTTCGATGCGTTTACCAACGTGCACACGAATTATTATCCGAAAAACCTGCGCGACGAGATCGACCGCCTCAACGATCTTGTCTACCCGAACATCAACAATGGCGTCTATCGCGCGGGCTTTGCCACGACGCAGGCCGCCTACGAGCAGGCCTTTCGCAACGTTTTCGATACGCTGGAGGAGATTGAGCAGATTCTGTCGCGGCGCCGTTACCTGGTTGGAAACACGATCACGGAGGCCGACTGGCGGCTGTTCTGCACTTTAATCCGCTTCGACGCCGTTTACTACTCGCATTTCAAGTGCAACTGGCGACACATCTCAGAGTATCCGAACCTTTCGAACTATGTGCGCGACCTCTATCAGGTGCCGGGCGTTGCCGACACCGTGAGCATCGAGCAGATCAAGCGGCACTATTACGGAAGCCAACGGCACGTGAATCCGACCGGCGTTGTCCCCGTCGGTCCGCAGCTCGACTTCGCCGCGCCGCACGACCGCGCGCGGTTCGGCTAGGGCTCACCACAACTCACTGACCGCTGCGCCGCCGAATACTTCCGCGACGCGGGCGCGCGTGGCGCGACTTGTGTCTTCCGGCAGTGCATCGATTGGGAAGAAGCCGTGCTCGACGATTTCATGGTTGGGTTGCGGGCTTCCGTCCTGTCTGAAATCGCGAACAATGAAAAGCGCCACGTGATCGCGTCTCGATATCCGCTTGTTGAAGTAGATCCCGAAGAGCTGAGGTGCAGCGCCAAGACGGATGTTGCCTTCCTCGGCAAGCTCGCGTGATAGAGCCTCAAGGAGCGTTTCTCCCGTCTCGACGCCGCCGCCGGGCAAATGCCAACCCTCGACATACGAATGCTTGACCAGAAAAATACGGCCGGTTCCGTCGACCACCATGGCGCGTATGCCCAGAGTCGCGGCGCGCGAGAAGCGCCAATAGAAATGCAGCCCGCGTCTGATCACGGGCTCCAGTCGGCGCCGCAGGCGGTGTAGTGCGATTGAGATCAGTCTCTCCTTCCAGGTGGCGGCGATTTATCGAAAGCCCTGCGGACAAGTGCAAACGGCTGTTCTCACATTAAAATACTTCTAATATAAGTTACCCGCCCAAGCGCGAAAGGAACTTCAGTGAAACGTTTTTCCGACCTCAGCGAGCAGGAAGTTCTGGCACTTGCCATAACAAATGAGGAGGAGGACAGCCGCATTTACCGGGGCTTTGCGGAAGGCCTGCGGGAGCAGTTTCCCGCCTCCGCAAAGGTATTCGATGAGATGGCGGAAGAGGAAGTGCACCACCGCACAATGCTGTTCGACCTTTATCGGAAGAAGTTCGGCGATTACCTGCCGCTCATCCGCCGCCAGGACGTCAAAGGCTTCCTGCATCCCAAGCAGCCTCTTTGGCTGACAAGACCCCTCGGACTCGAAGAGGTGCGCAAGTTTGCCGAGAACATGGAATATGAAGCTGAGCGGTATTACCGCAAGGCAGCGGCGAACGCGCGCGATGCATCGGTGCGCCAGTTGCTGGTGGAATTGGCCGAGGCTGAAGCGGGACATGAGAGCCTCGCGCATACACTGAGCAAGGAAATCCTCACCAAGGGCGCGCGTGCCAAGGAGGACGAAACCGCCCGACGCATGTTCGTCCTGCAGTATGTCCAGCCCGGCCTCGCCGGGCTCATGGACGGATCGGTTTCGACGCTCGCACCGCTCTTTGCCGCGGCCTTCGCCACGCACAATACCTGGGAGACTTTCCTGGTCGGGATGGCAGCATCGGTTGGTGCCGGCATATCGATGGGCTTTGCTGAAGCGCTGTCGGACGACGGCTCGCTGACCGGCCGCGGCGCACCTTGGCTGCGTGGCACCGTATGCGGCCTGATGACAGCAATTGGCGGCCTCGGCCATACGTTGCCTTACCTCATCCCCGACTTCTATGTCGCGACCGCGGTCGCGATTCTTGTTGTCGTGCTCGAGTTGGCGGCAATCTCATGGATCCGAACGCGGTTCATGGACACGCCTTTCCTTCAGGCGGCATTCCAGGTCGTGGTCGGCGGCACGCTTGTTTTCGTTGCCGGCATTTTGATCGGCAGTTCATAGTGACTCAATTCGTCATGGCCGGGCTTGTCACCAGCACATCGGGTTATACCCGATGTGCGGTCACTTTATAGAGTGGGCGCAACTCCGCTAGGCCGGAGTTGCGCGTGCCATCCACGTCTTTGACGATCCGGCGAATCAACCAAGACGTGGATGCCCGGCATAGGGCCGGGCATGACAGACACAATGTTCGTCCTCGCGCATCTGTCCGACCCCCATCTCGCTCCCCTTCCGACGCCCCGCTGGGGCGAGCTGATCGGCAAGCGCTTCACCGGCTATATCAATTGGCACAAGAAAAGGCGCTTCATCCATGATGCGGCAACCCTTGCCGCTGTCGTCGCCGATTTGAAGGCGCAAACACCCAACCACGTCGCGGTCACTGGGGATATTGCCAACATCGGCCTTGCAGCGGAATTCCCCCAAGGGCGCGACTGGCTTGAGCACCTCGGTTCCAGCCACGACGTAACGTTCGTGCCGGGCAATCATGACATCTATGTGCGCGAGGCCACGATGTTCGCGTCGCGCCATTGGAGCCCTTACATGAGCGACGACGAGGGCATCGGGGGCTTTCCCTTTATCCGTCGGCGCAACAATGTCGCGCTGATCAGCCTCTCAACCGGTGTGCCTAGCGCGCCCTTCCTCGCGACCGGGTGGCTGGGGGCTAAACAGCTTGCCGAGCTTGCGGCCACGCTCAACAAACTCGCCACGGAAAATGTATTTCGGATTGTATTGATCCATCATCCGCTCGTCACCGATGCACCTCAGCACAAGCGCTTGCTCGACGCCCATGTATTGAAGCGCGTAATCGCCGCCCACGGCGCAGACCTTGTGCTGCACGGGCATGACCATCTTCACATGATCAATTGGGTGGAAGGGCCGAACGGCACGAGAGTGCCGACTGTCGGCGTGCCGTCAGCGTCAGCTGTTCCCGATAGCGACAAGGACAATGCCGCCTACAATCTTTACCGAATCGAGGGCAGCCGGGGCGCCTGGCGGTGCGAGCTGATATCCCGCGGCGTCACTTCCTCGGGCGAGGTCGCGCAACAAAGACGCCTCACGCTGATTGGCTAGGAGTGCGAAATCGGTAACGACCGCGAAATCCTGATAAAATGAAAAGTTGAAGAATCCCTGAAATGGCGGTACATATTAGCCCTGTGTTAGCCGGGTTTATACGGCTTTACCTGTGAGCAATGTTAGCCGGTGGTTAGCCTGGGCTAACACGGCGAGCAAGGGGCGATCATGCGCAAAACTCTCACCGACAAAGGCGTAGCCGCACTCAAGTCGCGCGCCAGCCGCTACGCATTTCCCGATCCTGAACTGCGGGGGCTATACGTGCGGGTGCAGCCGTCCGGTGCCAAATCCTTCGTCACCGTCGCGCGCGATCCCTATGGCAAGCAGGTCTGGACCACGATTGGTGCCGCCGATGTTCTTGGAGTGGACGAAGCCCGCGATCTGGCACGCGAGGCAATCAAGCGCGTGCGGCAGGGTTTACCCGCAATCGAGCCGCCACCTGCAAGACCGGATTCCTTCAAGGCCGTCGCCGAAAACTGGCTGAAGCGTCACGTCGCCGCGAAGAGGTTCCGCAGCGAGTATGAGATTAGGCGCGTGCTCGAAAGGTACGTTTACCCGCATTGGGGAAATCGCGACTTCATCAGCATCAAGCGCAGTGACATCAGCACATTGCTGGATCACGTCGAGGATAATCACGGCGCCCAACAAGCCGACAAGGTGTTGTCGGTCGCGCGTGGCATCGCCAATTGGTTTGCCGGCCGTGATGACGATTACGTATCGCCATTTGTGCGCGGAATGCGCCGCCACAGCGGGGCGCGCACGCGCGTTCTCGAGGACGACGAACTGCCCGTGATCTGGAAGACTGCCGAGGGCAACGGCCAGTTTGGCGCTATCGTGCGGCTGCTGTTGCTAACCGGGCAACGGCGCGAGAAGGTCAACAGCATGAAGTGGGCCGATCTCGCCGATGGCGTGTGGACCATTGCGACAGTAGAGCGCGAGAAGAACAATGCCGGATCGCTGGCCCTGCCCGCGCAGGCTTTGGCAATCATCCAGGCGCAGCCGAGGGTGGGAGAAAATCCCTATGTATTCGCTGGTCGCGGCAACGGCGCCTACGACATTTCGCAGAGCAAGGCCCCCTTCGATCGCAAGCTGCCAAAGATGCCTCATTGGACGCTGCACGATCTACGCCGCACCTCGCGCAGCCTCATGAGCCGCGCCGGCGTGCGCCCCGATATTGCGGAGCGCGTTATGGGTCACGCCATAGCGGGCATTGAAGGCGTTTATGACCGGCACAGTTACCGTGAGGAAAAGGCCGACGCGCTGCGCAGGCTTGCCATGCTGGTCGATGGCATCGTTAATCCTCGCGATAACGTCCACAAATTAAAAAGGATCAAACCAATTCCCGCATGAGCGTGTCATTCGCCTTCGCGAGATGGGCACGAAGCGTTCCCTTCTCGCCGCGATCTGTCGCAATCGTGAAAGGAATCAAATTTGCGTTCAGCCCGAGCGGACATCGAGCCGGTTTGTTCTATCACCTCGGCGACGCGCGTCGTCGAGCTCTTGTTGCAAAGTTTTTACGTCTACCATCCGATCGCCTTCGGCCCTACCGCCATCATTTACATGCTATCCTGCTCACGTGGGGGCATGATCAATGCCATTTTAACGCTGTGCGGCCCGCCTCCTTCATGCGTTATTAACTTCTTCCTAATTTCATTGCTCGGACGTCGATTGTCCATGGTCGTCCGAGGGGCACTGTATGACGTACAAAATCGAAGTTGTTGTGCTGGCGACGATGCTCCTACTCGCCATTTCTGGCACATCCGCTGAGGAACGCCACAGGGATGATGTCAGGCCGCAGCAACGCAGCTTTCAGCAACCAAATTTTCTGCAACCTAGGTTTCAGCAACACACGTTTCAACATCAACCCAACTTTCCACAACCTAAGTATCCGCAGCACTTGGTCCAACAGCCTAATTTTACGCAGCAACCCAATTTTCAGCGGCGGAATATTGAATACCCGAATTTGAGTCAGCGCACTTTCGGCCAGCCAATGAAGATCGGCCAAGTCAACATTCGGAATGCGACCAGGATAAATGTCGGCGGTACAAATTATTCAGTCCGGCGAGACGGCCATCGAGTGTATCGCGACGGATATTGGACAACATTCGTGGGCCTGAGCGTGCTCACTCCAGTTGTGTTTGGAACCGCTTATTACTATCCCTACGCATACATTGACGCTCCAGCTCCCTATTGCGACGGCCCAACGGAAGACGGCTGCGAACTAGAGTGGCAGCCGGTCCCGACCCTGGAAGGTCAAACGGAGTTTGCTTGTGTGGCCTACTGCCCGTGGAATGAATGAAAAGCTGGTGTCGAAACCGAACCAAACGGCAGGCGTTAAAGAGC
>DASXST010000038.1:0-27242 GCA_036505835.1 Pseudolabrys sp.
CACGTTCCAGGGCGACAGCGACGCACACATTGTACGCGGATTGATCGCGATTCTATTCGCGCTCTACTCGGGCAAAAGCGCGCGAGACATTCTGACGATCGATTCCCTGGCGCTGTTTGACCGCATTGGCCTGAGAGAGAACCTCACACCGCAGCGCTCGAACGGGTTGCGCTCGATGGTCGAGCGCGTCCGCGCCGAGGCCAGGGCGGCTTTGGCCGAAGCTGCATAGTTAGCCGCAATCAATCGAAATCGGCGCCATCGGCCCGACCAAGCTCTCAATTGCGATCGTGCTGGCCCGCGTGCTCGCGCAGCATAACCGTAGTGTCGGGCCAGCCGATCAAGGGCTAGTTGTAGGACTACCTTACCCGAACGCGACGGCCACGCGCGTTCGCGCTCGATGGCTTCCAGGCCTTTAAGAAAGCAGCAAACGTCGACCAATAACCCCGCGAATTCGGGACCGACGGCATCCAGCGCCTGATGTACGCGCTGTCGCGAGGCAACTATCGTATCTGTCAGAAGGTCCGCCCGTTCGCCGCCCTTGGGCCCGGCGTCCGGCTGACGATGGGTTTGACCAGTCGGACGTTATGCGCGGCATTAGATTTGCTCGGGTGAAATCGGCCCGCAATCGCTCGCCCGCCTCCAACTGATGCGCTTCCAGTGCGCGGCCATCGCGTCCACGTCGGCTGGCGAGCCAGCTTAGCGGACTTTCTGTTTCATCAACGACAACGTTCGTGCGGCCGTCTTCAGTCATGACCTGCCGTTGCATCAAAACCAGATGTTGAGCGCGAAAGCGATCAACAATTGGTTCCTGCTCGGCGGCCCATTTTTTTCGCCGTTTGCCGCGAAGGTTCAACCTTCGCCGACGGCGACTAGACGGCCGTCGTTGCTCCGTCGGTTGCCTCTGATCCAGAGATTGCGGCATTGCATCTGTTGCGGCGTGGCACGATCGATAATCGGCGGCCTTTTCTCCAAAGTTGCCAATGAAGTCCCGCTGAAAGAGCGGTCACCTATTTCCACAACTTCTTAGGAAATTAAGCCAGCTATTTCGCCCGTCGCCGTCGTTGCTGACCCAATCCCATTTGCTTGGCGAGCTGGGACCGGGCCGCGGCATAATTTGGAGCAACCATGGGATAATCGGCACTCAAGCCCCATTTTTCCCGATACTGCTCAGGAGTCATATTGTACTGCGTGCGCAGGTGACGCTTGAGCGATTTGAATTTCTTTCCATCCTCCAAACAGACGATGTATTCGGGTGTAATTGATTTTTTCACCGATACAGCAGGCTTTAGCGGCTCGGCAGGACCTTCAACAGATTTGCCGGAGACCCTGCTCAGCGCCGCGTGCACCTGGTTGATCAGACTCGGGATTTCGCCTGCCGGCACCGTATTGTTGCTCACGTAGGCAGAGACGATTTCCGCGGTCAGTTCTATGAAATTGCCATCGACCGTGCTGTCACTCATGGGCGGGCCTCGTGTCGCGCGACTTCACGCCGGCGAAAGTCACTCAATCCCATCGATCGCAACAATCGAGTATCGAGATCAAGCTTATATTTTGAAACTACTATCGAATTTCAGAATCCGCAAGAAAAAGATAGCTGTCTTGGGCGACAATTATTGATCGAATACGACCAGCACAAGAAGAAATAAAATAATAGGGCGAATAATGGCTATACGTTACGATTTCTTTGCAAGGTGGCTGCGCAACTCGTTGATCGAGGCAAAGCGCAACGTCCCCTGCGGCAGTTCGGCTTCGATCGAACCGTCGACATAAAGCGTGTAACCCATTCCGTCGACAACGCCCGATTTCAGCACGGCGGGCGCGCGGGCCTTTTGCGGTTCCGGATCACGGCGTCGGGAAACGGTATCGCGTGACGATGGGTCAGGCTTTGCCTCGGATGAAGTGTCGTTTGGAGCATTCGGCAGTTTCACCTCAGCCGGCCACATGGTGTCGAAATTGGCTGTGTGAAGCGGCCGCTCCTGGGATGCAGTCGAAGTTGAGGAGACCGCTACTGATCGCCAGCCAGTCGCCGGCTCGCGATTCTTGTCAGGCATTGATCCCAGCGTGGGACCCGAGCCAGCGCGCGGCCCGCCGAGGTCGCCGGCGCCATGCGACGCAGGAGCTAACGGGTGACGCGGTGACAGGGAAACTTCGTCTTCGGCTGCCGCTGCCGTTTCATCCGGATTACGCAAAGTCGGCATAACGGACTCGGCCAGATCCTCGAACGGTGCCGCGGTTGAGGCGGCGCCCGCATGAATCGGTGTGTGAGGCTCAGGTCTCGATCTGGCAGGGAATGGCACGCGGGCTTGTGGTGCCGTCACACTTGTTGCATCCACATTTTCCGACGTCTCAATTGGCTGCCGTTGACCGGCCTCTTGCATGGCCAACATCTGTGCAAGTCGGCGCACCTGTCCGGTCAAGACCCCCAGTCCGATGATGATGAGGCCGCCCACTGCAGCGGTCGTGCCGGCGCTGATGAGAGTATTTCCGAAACTGAATTCGTTGATCGGGATGCCAAACCCAACCATCACGAGGCCCGCAAAAAGGGCAAAGATCCCGATACCATACAATAAAGCCGGCATGCTTTTATCCTTCCTCAATTAGCGACTATTTCTGCAAATCGACAAGCTAAAACCTTCTGGCAACGACAAATTTTCGCCTGTTCGACCCTTGACGGCAACAACTAAAGTTAGGATTAAAACCCGCTGACCCTAAGGAAACTTGCGGCACGGGCGCTTTTGGGGCGGGCGACAATAACGGTCCCGCCGCCAGTATTCGGACAGCCGTTGCCCCAGGACGCGCCACCGCCTAATTAGCTCATTGAGGAACTCATTCGGGATAGCCGGGTTTCATCCAACTGTCGGCCTATTTCCCATTTATCGTTTGTGGATCAAGGAGGACATAATGTCATTCACCCTGCCCGACCTGCCTTATGCCCATGACGCTCTCGCACCCTACATGTCGCGCGAGACGCTCGAGTATCACCATGACAAGCACCACAAGGCGTACGTCGATAACGGCAACAAACTTCTGGAAGGCAGTGGTCTGGAAGGCAAATCTCTCGAAGACGTGGTGAAGGGCTCTTTTGGCAAAAATGCCGGCCTCTTCAACAATGCCGGTCAACACTATAATCACACCCACTTCTGGAAGTGGATGAAGCCGAATGGCGGCGGTGACAAGCTTCCGGGCAAGCTCAAGTCGAAAATCGACAGCGATCTCGGCGGCCTCGCCAAGATGAAGGAAGACTTCACGCAGGCGGGCGTGACTCAGTTCGGCTCGGGGTGGGCCTGGCTCGCCCTGAAAGACGGCAAGTTGATCATCAGCAAGACGCCAAACGGTGAAAATCCCCTGGTGCACGGAGCAATGCCGATTCTTGGGTGCGACGTTTGGGAGCACTCCTACTATATTGATTACCGCAATCGCCGGCCCGATTATCTCAAGGCATTTCTCGACCATCTGGTGAACTGGGAGCATGTCGAAGAAATGCTGGCCGCCGCGAGCAAGTAAACATCTCCACGACTTCCACCTTATCGGTTCGCCTTTCGGGCGATTGGTCGGCAGCCGCAACTGCCGACCGCCTTGCCATTGTTGCCCTCGGTATCGTCACAGCAATCGGATTGGCAACTTTCCGCGACTACGGGCTCGGTTGGGATGACTACACCCACTCGCAATATGGCGAACTGCTGCTCCAACTGTATCGCTCAGGATTTGGCGATCAACGCGCGCTGTCATTTGTCAATCTCTACAAATATGGCGGCGGCTTCGACGTGGCGGCTACGCTGCTCGCCAAGATTCTTCCGTTCGATTTATTTGAGACCCGCCGTCTGGTCGGTGCTGCCATCGGAATTCTTGGGCTGATTGCAACATGGCGCATTGGCCGTCGCCTTGGAGGGCCGACCGCCGGATTGATCGGGCTGCTCCTGCTCTCCACCTGTCCGATTTACTACGGGCACATGTTCATGAATGCCAAGGACGCGCCATTTGCAACCGCTATGACAGTCCTGCTGCTCGGCATGGTCCGCGCATTCGAGGAATATCCGCAGCCGGATTCGCGCACCGTGGCGCTGACGGGGATTGGAGTTGGGCTTGCTTTCGGGTCACGCATCTTAGCCGGCATCGCCGCGGTTTATGCACTTGCAGCCCTACTGCTGATTGTCACAGTTGAAATCCGCAAGGCCGGCATTCAGCGCTGTTTGACACGGCTCGGAGAATTCGCATGGCGGCTGCTGCCGGGGCTCGTGCTCGGCTATCTGATCATGGGGCTGCTATGGCCCTGGTCGATTCTGGCGCCCCTCAATCCCATCCGGGCGGCAGAATATTTCGACACGTTTTTCGAAAAGCCCTGGCGAGAGCTTTTTGCCGGGAAGGTGATCTCGGTCACGGCCATGCCTGCCAGCTACCTTCCGCAGCTGTTTTGGCTCAAGCTGCCAGAAATCATGCTCGCGCTCGGTTTGGCCGGCAGCGTGGGCGCCCTTGTCGCCGCTACACGACGTGATCTCCCACTAAACCGACGCGCCACTTTTTTGTTGGTGTCGCTCGCAGCTGTCCTGCCAGTGGTCGTAGCAATCGCGGCGCACCCGGCTTTCTATAACGGCCTGCGCCACTTCGTCTTTGTCGTGCCGCCGTTCGCGGTTCTTGGCGGGCTCGCAGGTGCATGGCTCTTTGCGCGCGCACCTGTTCTCGGCAAGTCAGCGACAGCCGTGCTCGTCACCGTCTTCATTGGCGGCTTGGCCTTGCCAGTGAGCGACATGATACGGCTGCACCCCTACCAATACACGGCATTCAACTGGATCTCCGGCGGCGTTCGCATGGCGCAGCACAACTACATGCTGGATTACTGGGGTCTTGCATTCAAGCAAGCCGGAAAAGCCTTGCGGGAAAAACTCAATGAAATGCAATTGAAACCTCCCGCCGGGCGTCGCTGGACGGTGGAGATTTGCGGCCCGCAGCGGCCCGCGGAGGTGGCTCTTGGCCCAGACTTCGAGACCACTTGGGACCGCAAGCGCGCCGACTTCGCAATGATGCTCGGCACATTCTATTGCCGGGATTTGACAGCGCCTGTGCTGGTCGAGATCAACCGCGAGGGCGTCGACTATGCGCGTGTATACGATATACGCGGACGACCGGTGCCCAATTTACTCACCGAGCCGCCACCCTAAGCGTCATCAATTCGACTCGTGCAGAACCTCTGCGGCGATGCGATGCGCTTCGTTTGCTGCGGGGATGCCGCAATACATCGCCAATAACAGCAGGACCTCCTGGATCTGTTCAGCCGTGCACCCATTTTTCACGGCACCCTTCAGATGCACGCGAAGTTCATTCTGGTGCCCGCCGGCCGCCATCATTGCCACCATCGCGAGGGATTTCACTGCAGGCGGCAGTGCGGATCTTTGCCATACGTCACCATAGGCATAGGCGTTGATGATGTGCTGCAGCGGCTTGCCGAAATCGCCAAAAGCGTTCATTCGCTTTTCCACCGCGTCACGGCCGAACATATCGACACGCAATTTCAGCCCGCGTTCGTAGAGCTCCCTGTCGTCCATGTTTCTCCTCCGACTGTACTGTCCCGATTGCCGTTGAAGCGTGAGCCTGTTTAGTATGCGCCGTCTATGATGTCTTGCCGCACCCAGTCGTTTTTCTGCCCATGATAAATGCCGCCGTAGTCGGCCTTGGCCGATGGGGAAAAAATATCGTCGAGGCGGTGCAAGGCAAAAGCAAGAGCCTGCGCTTCATTCGCGGAGTCAGCAGAGAGCCCGAGTTGGTTCGCGAATTCGCCGCGGCCAGGGGCTTCGAATTGTCCACCGAATTCGAAGAGGCCGTCTCCGACCCGCGCGTGCAGGCGATCTTTCTAGCAACGCCGCATTCCCTGCACGTCCCGCAAATATGCGCGGTGGCGGCGGCGGGCAAACCGGTTTGGTGCGAGAAGCCATTGGCGCTTTGCCGAGCCGATGCCGAAAGGGCTGTCGCCGCCTGTGCCAGGGCCGGCGTCCCGCTTGCCCTCGGCAACAACAAGCGTTGCTTTCCAAGCATACGCGAGCTCAAACGCACTGTCACGGACGGCCTCCTTGGCGACATCCTCCATATCGAGGGCAATTTCAGCAACGAGCATTCAACCCGTGTGAAGGGCGGCTGGCGTGACGATCCACGCGAGTCTCCGGGCGGCGGCATGACTGGCGCCGGCTTGCACGTGCTCGACGCATTCGTGAACCTTGCCGGTCCCATCGTTAAAGTCGACGCGCGGGTTTTCTCGCAGAAGCCGCGGCCCGATCCGCGTGACGCTGCAGCGGCCCTGGTCCAATTCCGGTGTGGCGCCACGGGAGTGCTTGGGACAGTCCGCGCCGCGCCGATGTTCTGGCGGATCCACGTATTCGGAACCAAAGGCTCCGCCGAGGCCCGAGACGAAACGTCCCTCACCCTTTCGTTGATCGGTGGCAGCGCGGAGACAAAAACTTATGCGGGCGCCAATTCGCTCGGCGTGCTGCTTGAGGCTTTCGCCGAGACGGTCGAGACCGGGAAACCTTTTCCCGTTTCAACCTCCGAGATGGTTGACGTTGTCAGCGCCTTCGAGGCGATGATCCGCTCAATCGGGGAAGAGAGACCTGTCGCTGTCACCTAGCTATTGCTTATCGATGCCGGCCGCTTCGCGAACGGTATCCCATCGTTTGTATTCGCCCGCCATGAAGTCCCCGAATGCCTGCGGGGTGGAGCTCTTCACGACCACACCAGCCGCCACCAGGCGGGTGCGCACGGATTCATCGCCAAGGCTTTCATTTAGCGCCTGGTTGAGCCTGGCGATGACCGATGCAGGCGTGCCTTGGGGTGCAAACACGCCATACCAGGTGGTTACGTCGTAACCCGGGAGTACGCCGGATTCGGTCGCTGGCGGAACGTCGGGAACTGCGGCAAAGCGCTCCTTGCCGGTTACAGCGAGCGGCTTGAGTTGCCCGGACTGCACATGTCCTATCAAGGCTGACACGGTGTCGAACAATACATCGGCATGCTTGCCAAGCGTGGCATTGATTGCTTCCGGTGAGGTCTTGAAAGGAACATGCAACAGATTGACTTTTGCGGTCTGCTTGAACATCTCTCCGGCGAAATGTTGGGTGGCGGCAAAGCCAGGACTTGCGAACACGATCTTGCCCGGGTCGGCCTTCGCAGCAGCGACGAGCTCCTTCACATTGTTCGCTGGAAAATCCGGCCGGGTGACAATGAGCAGGCTTGCAGTGGCGATCTGACCCACCGGAGCAAAGGCGGTCAAAGTGTCATAGCGCATGTTCTTTCTGGTGACGGCCGCAATGATCTGGCCCGCGGTCATGATGCCGAGCGTATAGCCGTCAGGATCCGCATTTGCGACCGCCTCGTTGCCAATAATGCCGCCGGCGCCTGGCTTGTTCTCAACTACAACTGGCTTGCCGAGCTTGACTTGCATTGAATCTGCAAGAATGCGGCCGATGATGTCGGCACCCCCGCCGGGACCGAAAGATACGATGATGCGGATCGGTTTCTGCGGCCAATCCTCAGCGACGGCTTGGTCGGCAAGAGTCAGTATCAGCGCTGAAACCGCGGCCAATAATGTTTTGATCATCGTCCTGCTCCCCCGTTTCCATCCGGTTTGCCGCTACGGCGGCGCACTTCCTTGATTATGGCGCTGTTATCGAGGTCCGCTTCGCCGGCCCGTACGCAGGCTTCCAGAATTTCTGCATGCAGCTCAAGCGCTGAAAGCGTTTGTCCCGCTGCAGCGGCCTGATCGAGCATCAAATGCGCATCCTTGAGAGTCTGCCTGACACGTCCTTCCGCTGAAAAGTCGCCTCGCACCATTTTTGATCCCTTGGTGTCCATCACCTGCGAATAAGATGCTGATCCGCGTGCCACATCGAGGAACGCCGCCGGGTCAAGGCCCAGACATTCCGCGAACACGAGACCTTCGGCCAGCGCCAGCCGATTGAGGCCAAGTACAAGATTGACCGCCAGCTTGGCGCGACCGCCGTCGCCCACCTGTCCTACGTGAAAGCGGCGGGCGAACAAAGCATCGAGTATTTCTTTTGTTTCGTCGGCGATCGCGGTATCGCCCCCAATGAGCGCAACCCCGTCACCACGACGCACCTGATCACTTGTGCCCGAGACAGGCACATCCAGATAGCGGATGCCGCGCGGGATTACGCGCTGTGCAAGTGCCGCCACGCGGTCGGGATCGCACGTGCTCATGCACAGCACGATTTTTCCCGAGCCATCGCCAAGCGCTGGCAACATCTCGTTCTCGATCACATCCGCGACCTGCTCGGTGTTAAATACGGCAACGATGATGCAGTGCGACGGATGGGCTAGCCCGGCGACGGAGGACACAGGTGAACCGCCGATTTCAGCGAGCCGATTGCGTCGAGCAGGATCTATGTCAAAACCGACAACTGGAAACTTCGCGTCGATCAAGCGCTGCGCGTAGACCTCGCCCATCAACCCCAGGCCGACAATGCCAACTAGAGCGCGTGTCGCGCGCTCAAGCATGTGCATATTCCCAATAGAGATCGCGCGTCTTGCGATATAGCGACCCAGGCTGCAGCGAGCGTTCGTCGATACGATTGACCGGCATCACCTTGGAATAGTTGCCAGAAGAAAAAATTTCGTCGGCGCTCTGGACGTCAGAATAGCTCAACACGGTCTCAATCACGCTGACGCCAGCCTCTCGCAAGAGCTTGATTACCCGTTGGCGGGTAATTCCATTGAGAAAGGTTCCGTTCGGTGCAGGGGTAAACACTACCCCGTCCTTTGCGATGAAAATATTGGCAGTGGCAAGCTCGGCCACATTGCCAAGAAGATCGAGCACGACGCAATTTCCATAACCGCGCGCATTCGCCTCAAGCAACGCGCGCGCATTGTTTGGATAGAGACAGCCGGCCTTGGCGTTCACCGGCATGCATTCAAGGCTCGGTTTGCGATAAGGGGACAACGTGATCGAAAAACCCTCCGGCTTGCGCATTGGCGCCTCGTAAAGACTCAAGCACCACTTTGTCGATTCCGGATCGGGGGCCACCAGCAGGGTCCCACTGTGCTCTGCCCAATACATCGGGCGGATGTATAAGGCTGCATCCTTGTCGAACCATTTGCTGCCGTCCCGTGCAAGCCCCATCCACGTTTCTTCCGAGACCAATGGCTTGAGATGCATTGTCTCGGCCGAGGCGTTCACCCGCGCGCAATGCAGACCGAGATCCGGCGACACCCCTTCGAAGGTGCGGGCGCCATCAAATACCGATGAGCACAGCCATGCGGCATGATCGCGTACTCCCATGATCGGGATATTGCCCTCGTGCCAATCACCTTCGTGAAAGGTCCAGGTCTTCGACCAAGGCTTTCGCGGCATTCTGCAATCTCCATTACCTGTCAGGTGCGGACCTGACCCGTGCCTGCATAACGCACTTTCACCCGCCCAGAGACATCATCGATTGTCCGGCCGGCCCGCCAAGTTTCGAGCACGATCTTACGCCATCACAGGCGGAAAGAGCTATCCGGCCCGCGATGGGGGAAGTCGATGTCAGTTTTCATTTTCGATGCGTATGGCACGCTCTTCGATGTGCACGCGGCCATTGCACGTCACCGCGATCAGGTAGGATCTGACGCCGATCGTATTTCAGCGCTCTGGCGAACCAAGCAGCTCGAATATACCTGGACGCTTACGCTTGCCGGACACTACAGGGATTTCTGGTGGGTCACCGAGCGCGCACTTGACTATTCGCTCGCCTTGATTCCGGGCATCGACGAATCTGTCCGCGCCAAGCTACTGGATGCTTATTTCAAGCTTGACGCATTCCCCGACGCGCGGTCGACCTTACGCGCACTTAAAAGCAAAGGGCGAGAAACCGGCATTCTTTCGAACGGCTCGCCTGCGATGCTGAGGGGCGCAGTGGAAGCAGCCGGCATAGGCAACGACCTCGACGCAGTCTTGTCTGTCGATACGATGAAAATGTTCAAGCCGCGGCCCGAGGTCTATCGTCTGGTCACCGACCATTTCAAATGCAAACCTGCCGACGTGACATTCGTATCATCAAATCGGTGGGACGTAATGGCTGGTGTCTCGGTTGGCTTCAGGGCATTGTGGGTTAATCGTACGAATATGCCTGACGAATACTTAGACTTTCCGGCAGCGCAGACCTTGCGCGACCTTGGCAGCCTGGCGGAACACGCCTAGCACTTTGGTCGCAGTTCCACGCACTGGCGCTAGCAAGTTTTGCGGCCTATATGGCGCGTTGCATCCCACCTCTGACACGTTCCCATGCAATCGATCATTTCGATCAGAGATCTATCAAAAAGCTACGCGTCCGGTTTCCGGGCTTTGAAAGGAATCAATCTCGACATTCGGCGTGGCGAAATATTCGCTCTGCTTGGACCCAATGGCGCAGGCAAGACTACGTTGATCGGGATCGTCTGTGGAATCCTGGTGCCAACCGAGGGAAAGGTCACAGTCGGCGGTCACGACATCATCACCGACTATCGCGCCGCCCGCTCCTTGATAGGACTCGTTCCACAGGAACTGCACACCGACGCCTTCGAGAGCGTGTCGGCGACCGTGTCGTTCAGTCGGGGTCTCTTCAATAAGCCAAAAAGCCCGGCCTATATCGAAAAGGTGCTGCGCGCACTGTCCCTTTGGGACAAGAAAGACAACCGGATCATGACGCTGTCAGGTGGCATGAAGCGCCGCGTGCTGATTGCCAAGGCGCTTTCGCACGAGCCGCAAATTCTCTTCCTTGATGAACCGACAGCAGGTGTTGATGTCGAGTTGCGAAAAGACATGTGGCAAGTCGTACGCGACCTACGAAATTCCGGCGTCACCATTATCCTGACCACTCATTACATCGAAGAGGCGGAGGATATGGCCGACCGGATTGGGGTCATCAACAAGGGCGAGATCATCCTTGTTGAAGAAAAGATCGAATTGATGCGCAAACTCGGTAAGAAGCAGCTGACGTTACAACTTCAGCAGAGACTCACTGCGATTCCGCCAGAGCTCTCCGGCTTTAAGCTCTCGATTGCCGAGGACGGGAGCACACTGATCTACGATTATGACACCCAAGCGGAGCGAACCGGCGTGGCGACGCTCCTTGGCGAGCTCTCGCGCGCGGGCTTGCGAATTCGTGACCTGCAAACAAACCAGAGTTCGCTGGAAGACATCTTTGTTGGACTGGTGAGCGACAGACAATGAACCTGCGAGCCGTTAATGCAATTTATAGTTTTGAGATGGCGCGGACAGGACGAACCATCTGGCAAAGCATTGTTTCGCCAGTTCTTTCGACTTCGCTCTATTTCGTAGTTTTCGGGGCAGCGATCGGTTCACGAATCACAGAAATTGAAGGTGTTCCCTACGGCTCCTTTATCGTGCCGGGGCTCATCATGCTTACGCTGCTTACCCAGAGCACCATGAACGCATCTTTCGGGATTTATTTTCCGCGCTTCACGGGCACGATCTATGAGATCCTGTCAGCACCGGTGTCGCCGTTCGAGGTCGTTCTTGGCTATGTGGGCGCGGCAGCGACCAAATCGATCATTCTCGGTCTGATCATCCTCGCGACGTCCTGGCTGTTTGTGCCCCTGCAGATAGCGCATCCGTTCTGGATGGTGACCTTTCTGGTGCTCACGGCGGCGACCTTCAGCCTTCTCGGCTTCATCATCGGAATCTGGGCCGACGGCTTTGAACAGCTGCAAATCGTGCCGCTGTTGATCATCACTCCGTTAACTTTCCTCGGAGGGACTTTTTACTCGACCAGCGTGTTGCCGCCGGCCTGGCAGACAATATCGCTGTTCAACCCAGTCGTATATTTGGTCAGCGGATTTCGTTGGAGCTTTTTCGAAATTGCCGATGTGGGCCATGTGATCAGCGTCGGCATGACACTGCTCTTTCTTGCAGCCTGCCTTGTGACCGTGTGGTGGATGTTCAGGACTGGCTACAAGCTCAAAAAGTAGTTGTTGAGTTTGGGCCAGTATCGCCACTGCTAGCTCGCCAGAGCGTGGAGAATGCGCGCCCAACTCCTGATGCCTTTGTGGAAGCACTTAAGGTCGAACTTTTCATTCGGCGAATGGACGCGATCGTCGTCAAGCGCGAAGCCGACAAGCAAGGAGTCCATCCCCAGCACATTTTTGAAATCCGCCACAATCGGGATCGACCCTCCTGCGCCTACTGCCACCGCCTTGTGTCCCCATTCCTCGGCGAGGACCCCCCGCGCCTTGGTGAGTGCCGGATTATCGAAAGAAAGCTGGATTGGCGGTGCGAGACTGAAATTGCCGAACTCGACCTTGCAGTCACCAGGCAGGCGCGTCCGCACGAAGTCCCGAAAGGCATCGCGAATTTTCTCGGGGCTCTGCTCGCCGACAAGACGGAACGAAACCTTCGCGCTCGCTTCGCCAGGGATGACGGTTTTCGCGCCTTCCCCCGTGTATCCGCCAATGATGCCGTTGATCTCGGCTGTCGGCCTGGTCGTTACCTGCTCGATTACGAGGCGGTCTTTTTCACCGGCCGGATTCTTGAGCCCGATCGGACCCAGGAACTTCTCTGCCGTCAGATCGAGTGCCTTGAGATCGGCCTTGATGTCGGATGGCAGATCTTTCACACCATCATAAAAACCAGGAATGGTGACGCGGCCTTGGTTGTCCCACATCGCACCGAGAATTTCGGCCAGAAGGCGAAGTGGATTTTGTGCGGCACCCCCGAAAACGCCGGAATGAAGATCCCGATCAGCGCAGATAATCTTGACGTCTTCGTAAACGAGGCCTCGCAGCGAGGTGGTCACGGCCGGCGTCTTTTGATCCCACATGGCGGTATCGCATACGAGCGCCAAGTCCAGTTTGAACTCAGCCGCATTGTCGCGAACGAAGCTGAACAGGTTCTTGGAGCCGGATTCCTCTTCGCCCTCTATCATCATCGTGATAGGCAATGGCAGCTTGCCGGTAACGACTTTGAACGCGCGGCAGGCTTCAATGAACGTCATCGCCTGGCCTTTGTCGTCGCATGCGCCACGCGCGACGATGATCTTGCGGCCGTCCGCCAACGTTTCAATGCGCGGCTCGAAAGGCGGTGTCTTCCACAAATTCAAGGGATCGACCGGCTGGACGTCGTAGTGCCCGTAGAACAGCACTCGCGGACCTGTAGCGCCGTTCGACTTGCCGACCACGACCGGATGGCCGACGGTCGGACGCACTGTCGCCTCAAAACCGATCGACTTGAGATCGGCAGCAACATGTTCAGCTGCCGCACGGCACTGGTCCTTGTAGGCCGGATCCGTGGAAACCGAAGCGATCCGCAGCAGCGCGAACAATCGAGCCACGCTTTGATCAATTTCCTGATCGATGCGGTCGAGCACCGCCTCGAGAGCTTTCATGAGGGGACTCCTTGCGAGCGAAGTCTGAGGCTATCAACGACGACCGGAGCTGAAAAGGAGCCTCAATGCAGCGTTGGCTTTGCCAGAACGGCTGTACCTGGCCGTCTGGAAGGTAGAATTATCATTGGCTAAAGGGCGCAAACTGGCAGGCGCGGCGCGGCGATGCTGAAGGGCGGCACCGAGACGGCGGTAAAGCAACTTCGTCGAAGACGCGTGGCCAAGACTGCACCCTGACCGCTGTCGGCAACGACAACGATCCGCGAAACGCTTAGCGACTTCATCAACGCCCCCCTTTTTCAAGCCCCCACGACTTGGCCCGGTTTGTTTCATAAAACCCCCGCATGCTGAATTGGCGGGCCCCATCCGGACCAGTCGGTATATCGTTCTTTTCTCTGAATTATTCCAAGATACACGGCTGATCAGAGTCACGGTCGTCGGGTCAGTCGACATCGTGATCGTCGACAGCAATCGTTTCATTTCGAAGGTGATGACAATCTCGCCGCGCGCAATGGTGCATCGCGGATACACCGGCGCGATATTTTGTTGGTAATGACTCATTTTCGCTTGACTGTTGCCGTTACGACAGTTGCCAGATCATGACTCTGGCCACAAATAAGCCGGCGTCACGCTTGTCATCGCCAAAAACGGCGTTCACTATGATCGCAATTCCGCCACAAGTGCGGAGCGCGAGGGGATCATGGATGAGCTGATCGGCCGTCTGGTCGCCAATGTCGGCATTGATCGAAGTGCCGCAGAAAAGGCAGTCGCCATTATCCTTGACTTCCTTCGCAAAGAAGGCCCGGCGGAAAAGGTGCAGGCGCTGATCGAAAGGCTTCCTGGGGCGGAAGCACTGCTGGCGACACAGTCCGAAAGTGGCGGCATGTTTTCCATGGGCGGCATCATGGGCGCTGGTACCAAAATGATGGCAGTGGGGCTGAGCATGGGACAGGTGCAAGGGGTGACCCGAGAAACCATCGCGTATGCTCGCGAAAAGATTGGCGACGATGCTGTCGGGGAAATTGTGGGTGCTATCCCAGGGCTGAGTCAGTTTGTTTGAACCGTTTGCGAAGCGAAAAAGATAATCACAAGCGGAGGAGGCACAATGTCCTATCCCATCACTGATATCGACGGGATCAACGGCGAAGTTGCCGTTGTTCTCAAGTCGGTGGGAATTAGGACGACTGACCGCCTGTTAGAAGCCGCTCGAACGGTAAAGGGACGCAAGGAGCTTGCCTCCAAAACCGGTTTTGGAGAGAAACAACTGCTGTACTGGGCCAATGTCGCCGACCGCATGCGCATAAAAGGTGTCCGCAAGGAATATTCCGAACTGCTGCAGGCTGCCGGGGTCGATACCGTGAAAGAGTTGAAGTATCGAAATCCAGGCAACTTGGCCAAGGCGATGGCCGATGCCAACAAGAAGCGGAAGTTGGTCCGAGTGCTGCCGTCCGAAAAAGTGGTTAAGCGCTGGATCGAAAACGCTAGGCTATTGCCGCTGAAGATAACCTATTAGACCCTTAGGCTCCTTGACAGTCCTGCGCCGACCGCGCAAAGCGACCGTCATGAGAAGCCTGCCCAAGCTTGATAAAGCCCCCGGAACCGCTGGCAAACCGGCGCGAACGTTACTGCCGGCATTGCTCTCAGCAGGCCGTCCGCTGGTCATGGGCGTACTCAATGTAACCCCGGATTCGTTTTCTGATGGCGGCCAGTTTCTGGAGCCGACTACGGCAATCGCGCGTGCTGCCCAAATGATGAGGCAGGGCGCCGATATCCTTGACATCGGGGCCGAGTCGACGCGGCCTTATGGCGGTGCACTTCCGGTATCGGCGGAAGACGAAAAGGCCCGCCTTGCCCCCGTTCTCCCGGACGTGGTCAAACTTGGCTTGCCGGTTTCGATTGACACGATCAAGGCTTCGCTCGCTGCCTGGGCGATCGACGTGGGCGCAACTATCGTCAACGACGTGTGGGGCTTGCAAGGCGATGCCGACATGGCGACGCTGGTCGCCAAGCGAGGCGTGCCTGTCATAGTGATGCACAACCGCGAGAGCGCCGACGCGGACATAGACATTGTTTCGGACGCAATCAATTTCTTTTCCCGCTCGCTCGAAATCGCTGCTCAGGCTGGTATCGCGCGCGAATGTATCGTGCTCGATCCTGGAGTCGGCTTTGGCAAAACTCCCGAGCAAAGCATCACTTGTCTGGCACGGCTCGGCGAGTTCACGCGTTTCGGGTTACCGCTTCTGGTCGGTGCATCCCGCAAGCGGTTCATCAACACAATCTCTTCGTCGCCACCTGACGGACGCATCGGTGGCTCGATTTCCGCCCATGTGCTTGCGGTGCAAAAAGGGGCAGCAATTGTGCGCGTCCATGACGTTGCGGAAACCGTGCAAGCCTTGCGCGTGAGCGCTGCAATCGAGGCAGCGCGATGACTGACCGCATATTCATTCGCGGCCTGTCGCTCCACGCCAATCATGGTGTCATGGCGCACGAGGCCAAAGTAGGCCAAAGTTTCACTATCGACGTTGACCTTGAAATTGATCTTTCGGCCGCTGCACGATCCGACAAGGTCGCCGATACCGTGTCGTACGACAAGGTCGTCGAATGCATCACCAAAGCATTCTGTGCACAGCGGTATAGGTTGATTGAAGCAGCAGCGGGCCGCATTGCCGACTCTGTCCTTTCAGCTTTTCATCGCGTGCGCTCGGTGCGAGTCACGATCCACAAGCCGCATGCTCCCATTGCTGCGACATTTGATGACGTCGGCGTAACGCTGGTGCGGAGCCGTCATGGTTGAAGCGTTGCTCGCGCTTGGCGGCAATATCGGAAACAGCCGGGCGATTCTTGATCGCGCCATCGCCCTGTTCTGCGACGGCAAGGATGTTCGACTGATAGCGCGGTCGTCCGACTACCGTACCCCTCCATGGGGCTTCAAGTATCAGCCTTCTTTCGTAAACCTTGCCATCGTCGTCGAAACGACGCTCGGCCCCCGCGAATTACTTGCGCGCGCGCAACAGGTCGAGCTTCGGCTTGGCCGAGACCGCGCGCATGAAAAGCGGAATGGTCCGCGCACTGCCGATATCGACATCATCGCGTATAATGACGTGACGATGAACGAACCAAATCTGACGCTGCCGCATCCGCGTCTGTTTGAGCGGGCTTTTGTGCTGGTGCCACTGGCCGAAATTGCAGGCGACCGGGTGATCGCAGGACGTCGCGTGGCTGAGGCTGCCAAGGCGGTCGATGCCGGCGGAATCCACCGGATGCCCCAACGACGCGGCAGGACCGGCATGCAAGGTGCTTCGTCGTAATGGCTCGATCGTGCCGACTATGCCATTTTGCCCGCATGACCGACGAAATGCCCTTCGCAACCGAGTTCCCGCCGACGTCGGAAGCGGAATGGCGGAGGCTGGTCGAAACTGCGCTCAAGGGTGCCGCATTCGACAAACGGCTCGTAAGCCGGACCTACGACGGCCTGAGGATCGAGCCGCTCTATCCGCGGGCGGCGGGAGCAAAGCCCGTGACCGGACGCGTACCAGGGTCGGCTTGGGCGCTGATGCAACGTGTCGACCATCCGGACCCGGGGGCCGCGAACGCGCAAGCATTGCAGGACCTGGAGAACGGCGCCACCGGGCTGGTGCTGGTCATGACCGGTTCGGTCAGCGCCAATGGCTATGGTCTCGATCCGTCCCCGGACACACTGGCCCGTGTCCTCAAAGAGGTACAACTCGACGCCGGCATTGCCATTGACTTCGATTTAACCCCGGCGACCAGCACAGTCTTGCAGCATTTCGCTGTGCTCGTGAAAAATCGCAAGCTTTCCCCGGCATCCATCGACATCCGGGCCGGCGTCAATCCGATTGGCGGCTTTGCTGCTTCGGGCGCAAGTCCACAGCCTTGGAGGACGATGTCCAAAAAGTTCGCCAACGCCGTTGGCGAACTGGCATCGCAAGGCTTTCGTGGCGGGTTCGCGCTTGCCGATGGGCGCATCATCCACGACGCCGCAGGTTCAGAAGCACAGGAACTGGCTTTTGCGATCGCCACCGCAGTCGAATATTTGCGCGCGCTGGAGCAAGGAGGCATTTCCATCGATGCCGCCCGCGGAATGATTTATTTCCGTCTGTCTGCAGACGCCGATGAATTTCTGACGATTGCGAAATTTCGCGCGTTGCGAAAGCTATGGGCCCGCATTGAACAGACATCCGGACTCAATCCAATACCCGCCAATCTGACTGCGGAGACCGCCTGGCGGATGATGACGCGGCGCGATCCTTACGTAAACATGTTGCGCACAACAGTTGCGATAGCTGCTGCAGGGCTTGGCGGGGTCGACGGCATTACTGCCCTGCCATACACTGCTGCGCTCGGATTGCCTAACGGCTTCGCTCGTCGGATTGCACGAAACACGCAGCTCATTTTGCTCGAGGAGTCGAATCTCGCGAAAGTGAGCGATCCGGCAGGAGGATCCGGCGCCATAGAAAATCTCACAGACAAACTCTGTAGTGCAGCCTGGACTTTTTTTCAGGAAATCGAGTCCGCCGGCGGAGCATGGGCGGCGCTCGAACGCGGATTGATTCAGAGGAAAGTTGCTGCCGTGCGTTTTGAACGCGAGCAAGCGGTAGCGAAACGCAGAGACGCCTTGACTGGCACGAGCGACTATCCTGATCTCAATGAATATCCGGCAACTGCGCTCGATGTGGCTCCGATAACACCACCAAAAGAGGCGGACCCGGCGATTGCCACGGAAGCCTTGCCGCGCATCCGCCTTGCTGAGCCGTTCGAACGCTTACGCGATGCCTCCGACCGAATGCTGGAAAGAACCGGCAGCCGTCCGGAGGTCTTTCTTGGCAATCTAGGAAAAGCCTCTGACTTCACCGCGAGGACAACCTACGCCAGGAATTTCTACGCGGCTGGTGGCATCGCAGCCGACACCAATAACGGTTTTAGGGACCAGGCGCAGATGATCGCCGCTTTCAAAGCCTCCGGCGCAAGGCTCGTTTGCCTGTGCTCGTCGGACAAGGTCTACGCGACCGACGCAGCGCAAGCGGCCAAGGCGTTAACGGCCGCCGGCGCGGTCGTTCAGCTTGCCGGCCGCCCCGGCGAGAACGAGGCACCATGGCGACAGGCGGGCGTTAAAGCCTTCATTTATACGGGCTGCGACACGCTTGCGACCCTGCAGGCCACGCATGATATTCTGGGCGTCAGATGAGTCAGCTGCCCGATTTCACGAAGATCGATTTCGCCGACACAGCTCAGCCTGCCGGCACGCGAGACTCTGAGCCCTGGACGACCCCGGAAGGCATTGCCGTAAAGCCGGTCTACACCGAGCAAGACGTCGCGGGATTGGATTTTCTGAATACTTATCCGGGCAGGCCGCCGTATCTCCGCGGCCCCTACCCAGCGATGTACGCAGCTCAGCCATGGACCATCCGGCAATATGCCGGTTTTTCGACAGCAGAAGATTCGAACGCGTTCTACCGGCGAAATCTCGCGGCAGGACAGAAAGGTCTGTCGATCGCCTTCGACCTTGCCACACACCGAGGCTACGACAGCGATCACCCCCGCGTATCGGGCGACGTTGGCATGGCGGGTGTCGCAATCGACTCGATTTACGACATGCGCACGCTGTTTTCAGGCATTCCGCTCGACCAGATGAGCGTGTCGATGACCATGAATGGTGCAGTGCTGCCGGTGCTCGCGCTTTACATCGTCGCTGCAGAGGAACAGGGCGTTCCGCACCAGAAACTTTCCGGCACGATCCAAAACGACATTCTCAAGGAATTCATGGTGCGTAACACCTACATCTATCCACCGGGGCCAAGTCTGCGCATCATTTCAGACATCTTTGCTTTTACGTCGGCAGAAATGCCCAAGTTCAATTGGATTTCGGTGTCCGGCTATCACATGCAGGAAGCGGGCGCGACACAGGATCTTGAGCTTGCCTACACGCTTGCGGATGGGGTCGAATATGTGCGGGCCGGATTGAAGGCCGGGCTTACCATCGATCAATTCGCGCCGCGCATTTCATTTTTTTGGGCGATCGGCATGAATTATTTCATGGAGATCGCCAAGCTGCGCGCCGCCCGCATGCTGTGGGCGAAGCTGATGAAGCCATTCAATCCTGAAGATTCGCGTTCCCTGTCGCTCCGCACTCACTGCCAGACTTCGGGCTGGTCGCTGGCTGCCCAGGACGTTTTCAACAACGTTCCCCGCACCATGATCGAGGCGATGGCAGCGACCCAGGGGCAGACACAGTCGCTGCATACCAACGCGCTTGATGAGGCCCTTGCCTTGCCGACGGATTTCTCCGCCCGCATTGCGCGCAACACACAGATCGTTTTGCAACAGGAGGCCGGCGCTACCCGTATCGTCGATCCCTGGGGCGGCTCATATTATGTGGAGCGGCTAACCTACGAACTGGCACGCAAGGCTTGGGGCCATATCGAGGAAGTTGAGGGCTTGGGTGGCATGGCCAACGCGATCGAGGCCGGCATTCCCAAGCTGCGCATCGAGGAGGCTGCCGCGAAGACGCAAGCGCGGATCGATGCAGGCGTGCAATCCGTTATTGGAGTGAACAAATATCCTCCGGCGGACGAGGCGCCAATCGAAGTCTTGAAGGTGGATAATTCCGCTGTGCGGCAGAAGCAACTCGAGAAGCTTGCACGACTGAAAGCCGAGCGCGATCCTGTTCCATTAAAAGAGGCGCTTGATGCGCTAACCCGCGCCGCCGATCGAGGCAACGGCAATCTCCTGGCGCTCGCTGTCGATGCTGCGCGCGCGAAAGCGACGGTTGGCGAAATCTCCTCGGCACTGGAAAAGGTGTTTGGCCGCCATCGCGCAGAGATCAAGGCCATTACCGGGGTCTACAAGCGGGAGGTCGGGATGACCGACGCCGTCGAACGAGTTCGGAGCGCAGTCGAGGCATTTGAAACTGCCGAGGGCCGCCGCCCGCGCTTGTTGGTCGCCAAAATCGGACAAGATGGCCACGACCGTGGTCAGAAGGTGATCGCTTCGGCCTTCGCAGATCTCGGCTTCGACGTTGATATCGGAGCTCTGTTTGCAACGCCCGCCGAAGCGGCGCGGCAGGCGATCGAGAACGATGTGCACATTCTTGGCGTGTCCTCATTAGCCGCTGCCCACCTGACGCTGGTGCCAGAATTGAAGTCCGAGCTCACCAAGCAAGGTCGAGGCGACATCATGATCGTGGTTGGTGGCGTGGTGCCGCCCCAGGACTACGAGGCCCTTCTGCAGGCGGGCGCTGAGGCCATATTCCCACCGGGCACGGTAATCGCCGAGGCCGCCGAAAAACTCTTGAAGACTCTGAACAAGCGGCTCGGTCACGGCAAAGAGGCAGCCGAGTGAGTTCGGTCACCGTCCGCACGGCTGCAGCCGCACTTTGGGGGCTATCGTTATGCGGTTGTATTGATTCCTCGGGTCCGATCCTGACCGACGCACGCCCGCTGTTCGGCCCACAAGTGCAACTGCAATTCTATACGCTACGCAAGGGCTTCGCGGATGAGCCCGAACAAGCCTCGTTCAAATGGGATGGCGAGCGATACATCCATGCCGGCGGTGGCATGACCGACATTACCACCTTTACTGTGCACCGACTGGAAGGCCGCGCCTATATCGTGCAGAGCGCGGCAGCCAAACGACCAAATATCATCGAATACGCCGTCGCACACGAGCTGACCGGAGGCGTCTATCAGGTTACTCCCATCGACGAGAATGATGCCGACGGTGCTACTCGCGCGCGCAATTGCACGCGGATTGATGATTCCCCTTGCCGGATCACGTCACAAAGGCAACTGATCGCTTTTGCGCGCGCCACTGAGGCTCGGCAGAAGGGTGAAGGCGGTCTGGTTCTTCGCCTTGCGAATAGCTCGGAATCTCGGCGCTAGAGATATCGATGGCTTCGCGCAATCTTCCACCTTCAGATCTCGTCCGTGGCATCCGCGCGGGCGAGCGCGCGACCCTGGCGCGCGCGATCACGCTCATCGAGAGCAAGCGTGCCGACCACCGCAGAACAGCGCATCACCTGGTGCAGGAGCTTTTGCCGCGCACCGGCAAGGCCGTCCGCCTCGGCATCACCGGTGCACCGGGGGTCGGTAAATCCACGACAATCGACGTGCTTGGCACTTACCTCACGGGCAAGGGGCACAAGGTTGCCGTGCTTGCGGTCGATCCGTCTTCGACTCGTACAGGTGGCTCAATTCTCGGGGACAAGACGCGCATGGCGCGGCTCTCAAGTGACCCCAACGCATTCGTCCGGCCATCGCCATCTTCCGGGACCCTCGGTGGTGTCGCCGCCAAGACACGCGAAACAATGCTTGTATGCGAGGCTGCCGGCTATGATGTGGTGATGGTGGAGACCGTTGGCATTGGCCAATCGGAAACCGCGGTTGCCGACATGACCGATTGTTTTCTTGTACTAATGCTGCCGGACGCAGGTGATGAATTGCAGGGCCTCAAGAAAGGCATCGTCGAACTTGCCGATATGATTGCAGTCAACAAGGCCGACGGCGACAACGTTGAGCGAGCCCGACTGGCAGCGGCGGAATATCGTGCCGCACTCAATATTCTGACGCCGCACTCTGCGACATGGTCGCCGCCCGTCGTCACCTATTCAGCGCTCGCTGAACGCGGCATCGCAGAATTATGGGCTCAAGTTCTCTCGCACAAGGCAAAAATGACGGAATCGGGCGAGTTGACGACGCGACGGCGAGACCAACAAGTCAAATGGATGTGGACGATGCTCGAGGAGCGGCTTACCGCGCGGCTGCGCAGTGACGCGGCTGTGCGCGCGAAATTGCGGCAGGCCGAAGCGCAGGTCGCCGCAGGAAAACTTGCCCCTATGCTCGCGGTCGAAGAAATCGCGCAACTGCTTGGCGTCTGATGGCCGCAACGATTCTCGTCACCGGCTTCGGGCCATTTCCAGGCGCTCCGTTCAATCCGACAGGAGCATTGGTCGAAAAACTGGCCCGGCTACGCAGGCCCATCCTGGCCGATGTGACCATCGTGCCGCATATTTTTCGGACCAGTTACGCCGTTGTTGATGACGAGTTCCCGAAGCTGATCGCAAAGCACAAGCCCGATGCGCTTCTCATGTTCGGACTCGCCCCGCGCGCCAAGGCGGTCCGTATCGAAACGCGTGCACGGAATGCGCTGACGTCCTTTCCGGATGTCTCGGGCCATTCGTTGAACAGGCGGTCAATTGTCGGCGGCGGACCTCCTGCCTTGCTGATGCCCACGCAGACCGGACACTTGTTCGCTGCCGCCCGAAAGGCACGGATCCCCGTCTTGGTCTCGCGCGACGCGGGTCGCTACCTGTGCAATTATCTATGCTGGCGCGCGACCGAGGCGGCGGCGCAAAATGGCCCGCGTTTTGCAGCTTTCGTGCATGTCCCCCTCCCTTCACGCACCGTTCGAAAGTCGGGAAAACGCGGGGTTTTGACGCTCGACGATCTTTCACGTGCCGCGGGGCAATTCCTGGTTGCTCTTGCAACTGCAACGCAACGAACGCCACGTTTAGGCCGGAAAGGCACTGTAGTGGCGCAATCATGACCTTCATTCACCGCTCCCAATCCAGAACTATCGTGATGCTCATCATCCTCATCGTCTTCCTCGCACCTATTCTCGCACGCGCACTCCTTTACGCAATTGGCAACGATCCCCGCTCATGGCGGGATGCCGACTGGTCGAGCACGGGCATGCTGCCCGCAGCAAGTGATTTTCAGCCCGCCCGTATCGTCGTGTTCACGGGCACGGCGGGCGCCTGGAAAGGCGTCTTCTCGGTGCACAGCTGGATTGTGCTGAAGCGCGCGAACGAAACGCGCTGGACTCGCTATGACGTCGTTGGCTGGGGCAATCCCGTGCGTATGAACAATTGGCCGGTTGACGGCCGCTGGTACGGAAACGTCCCGGTGATTCTGGCAGACATCGCCGGCACTGAGGCCGAAAGACTTATTCCGCGCATCGAAGAGGCCGTAAAGGCCTACGATTATGCGCATGCCGGCGACTACCAAATTTGGCCGGGGCCGAACAGCAACAGCTTCATCGCGGCCATTCTGCGCGCCACTCCGGAGTTAGGCGTGATGTTGCCGCCAAACGCAGTCGGGCGCGACTTCCGGGACAGCTTCTTTGCGGGACGTACCGACAGCGGAACGGGCGTCGAGATCAATCTGCGCGGTTACGCGGGAGTTAAGGTGGGATGGGTCGAAGGAGTCGAGGTCAATCTGTTGGGCCTGGTCGCCGGTTTCGACCTTCGGCGTCCGGCTCTCAAATTACCCGGATTCGGCCGTATCGGCATCGAACCGCCGGTAACAACCGCACAAGCGCGCTGAAGCGTCGCGATCTCACGGCGATTTGTCCTGCAGGATCCTTGCCAGGATGACGTGGTGGCTCGCGCCATGGCAACTTGGCCAAGTTGAGGCTACCGATGCGCGATACGCTTCCATTTCTCGACAAGATTCGCTTTCCCGCCATCCATCGCGGCAAGCTTGAAACGCTGCAGGTCAACGTTGGCTACCGCTGCAACCAGTCCTGTTTCCACTGCCACGTCAATGCGGGTCCGACCCGAACCGAGGAGATGACGAGCGACATCGCGGATCTGGTGCTGGAATTTCTTCGCCGTCAGAAGATTGCCATCCTCGATATCACGGGTGGCGCGCCCGAGCTCAATCCACATTTTCGGAGATTGGTGCACGAAGCGCGCAGGCTGGGCGCGAAAGTCATCGACCGCTGCAATCTCACGATTCTGGAGCAACCTGGCCAGGAAGAGCTGGCGGAATTCCTGGCGGGCGAACGCGTCGAGGTGGTTGCGTCAATGCCGTGCTACCTGCGAGATAACGTCGAGCGTCAGCGTGGCAAGGGCGTTTTTGATGCTTCGATCCGCGGCCTTCGACGCCTCAATGCAATCGGCTACGGGCGCGATCCGACACTTACTCTCAATCTCGTTTACAATCCGCAGGGACCATCGCTGCCTCCCTCGCAGTCCGCGCTGGAAGCCGATTACAAGCGGGTGCTCGGTGAGCAATATGGTATCTCATTCAACAAACTTTATGTCCTTGCCAACATGCCAATTCAACGCTTCGGCTCCGCCCTCGTCACGAAAGGCGAATTCGAAAGCTATCTTGGTCTCCTCCAAGATGCCCATCTCGACGCCAACCTTGCCAACGTCATGTGCCGTAATCTGATTTCGGTTGATTGGCGCGGCCATATCTATGATTGCGATTTCAACCAAATGCTTGATCTGCCGATGTCGCGGGGGCCGCGCCGCCGTGTGCACCTCGCTGATCTGCTGGACGATAATATCGAGGGCAATCCGGTTCGCGTCGCAGGCCACTGCTACGGCTGCACCGCTGGCCAGGGCTCAAGCTGCGGCGGCGCATTGAAAGAAGCGGCGGAATGAGCGGCACGAGATTATCGATCATCATGCCGGTGTTGAACGAGGCCGCCACCATAGAAGCGGCGGTGAAGGCCCTTGCTCCCTATCGAGAACGTGGCATTGAGTTGATTGTCGTGGATGGAGGAAGCCGGGATGGCACGCCCGCCCGCGCCCGTCCTTTTGCCGATCACGTCTGCGTCGCATCGCGCGGTCGCGCAGTGCAGATGAATGTCGGTCGCGTCGCTGCTCGTGGTGACGTTCTTTTGTTCCTGCATGCCGATACGCGAGTGCCAGATAACGCGGACGCCCTCATAATCGAGGGTCTTGCGCACTCTCGTCGCGTTTGGGGACGCTTCGACGTCAGGTTTGACCGCGGTGGGCTGCTAACTCTCGTTGCAGCCATGATGAACCTGCGCTCGCGTTTGACCGGCATTGCTACCGGCGATCAGGCGCTGTTCGTCACGCGCACCGCTTTCGATGCCGCCGGGGGCTTCCCGCCAATCCCCCTTATGGAAGATATTTCGCTCTCGAAGCATCTGAAGCGCATCGGACCTCCGCTTTGCCTCCGCGCACGTATTACGACGTCTGCACGTCGCTGGGAGGCAAATGGGACGCTTCGTACGATACTGCTGATGTGGCGGCTGCGGCTGGCCTACTTCTTCGGCGCCGACCCGGCGCGGCTTGCGCGACGATACGGCTATGCCTCCGCCGAGCAATAACTCGGTCTCGGTTGCTATTCTGGCGAAAGCCCCAATTCCCGGGCTCGTCAAAACTCGTCTTATTCCCGCAATCGGCGCGCACGCGGCGGCGGTGCTGCAGGAGCGCCTGACGGAGCGCGCGGTTGCGACTGCTCTTGCGGCCGATGTAGGCCCCGTAACGTTGTGGTGCGCGCCTGACTGCGCGCACACCACCTATCTCAAGCTGGTTGCGGGTTCGTGCATAACCCTCAGGCCGCAGACTGACGGCGACTTGGGAGCGCGCATTCTGGCGGCGACAGCCGCGAGTGACGGTCCAGTGCTGGTGATTGGTACTGACTGCCCTGCTTTGACGGAAGTCCATCTTCGCAGTGCGGCCCATGCACTTCGCGACGGCACCGATGTCGTTCTGATTCCCGCCGAGGACGGCGGCTATGTCCTGATAGGCACGCGGTCTGCACAACCCGCGCTGTTCGCCGATATCAGTTGGGGGACGCATACGGTCCTCGCTGAAACCCGCGCGCGCGTGATAGCGCATCGGCTCGTACTCGCCGAACGCCCTCCTTTATGGGATGTCGACACCGAAATCGATCTGGCGCGTCTTGAGCACGAATATCCCGACTTGCGGCTGTGATTTTGCTTGCGGCTATTGCACGCGTATCAGGACCAGGCCGAAGACAATCAAGCAGGCAGCAAGCACGCGCACGGCTCGCAATGGTTCCTTGAGTACCACCACCGCAATGGCCGCGCCAAACAACACGCTCGTCTCACGTAGCGCCGCCACGATGGCGATGGGCGCGACCGTCATGGCCCAGATCGCAATTCCATAGGAAAGAAGTTGCAAGGCGCCGCCGGCAAAACCGCGCTGCCAATATCGATGCATTGCTGGGAGCACCTTGCGACCGTCGCGGTAGAGTGCGTAAGGCACCATCACAACCGCGATACCGACAAACAGCCAGAGCGAATACGAATTGGGATTGGCAGAAAGCCGGGCACCAACGCCGTCCACCACGGAGTACGCACAAATTGTCAGCGCGGTAAAAAACGCAAAGCCGATCGCGCGCCGATCGGTTTGTGCGAGTTCCCGGCCGCCGCGTGACGACAGCAGTAGCACTCCTGCCACCAACGCGGTTATTCCAATCCACCCGATAGCGCTCACCTGCTCACCCACGAAAGTCGAAGTTACGGCCCCCGTCATCAGCGGCGCCGAGCCACGGGCGATTGGATATACCTGACCAAGATCGCCGGTGCGGTAGCTCTCGATCAATGAGGCGAAGTAAATAAGATGGATCGCGATCGAAGCGATCAACCAGGGCCAAGCTGCCCACGCCGGCATGCCCACGAATGGCAGGAACAAGAATGCCACCAGACCGGCGCCTACCGAAATTAACGTTGTGGTGGATAACGGATCCAGGCCAACTTTGATCAGCGCATTCCAGCCGGCGTGGCAGGCAGCGGCAAACAAAACGGCGAGAAAAACGGCATTTTCCATCAGCGCTCGAAATCGGTCATTCGACGAAAGGAGGGGGTAAATCCCGTCTGCAGCTCAACTCGTTGCCGCGCCACTGCTGCGACGCGAAGGGAACAGCAATTTTATACCGACCATTCCTTTAGTGACTAGCCGTCCGCTCCGGGCGAGAGTATCGTTTCATAAACGCCAGAAAAAAATTCGGTACCACCTGGGAGAGGAAACTATGGGACAATCACGTTTATCGCGTCGTGCCGTTCTCAAGACTGCCGCCCTCGGCTCGGCGGCGGTCATTACCGCACCTTATGTAAGCGGCGTCCATGCCGCGGGCAGTTTGACAT
>DASXST010000039.1:0-9862 GCA_036505835.1 Pseudolabrys sp.
CAGGTCGAAGTCGAGATCGCGCTGGCGCGCGCCTATAATCGTTGGCTCACCGAACGCGTGCTGGCGCACGAGCCGCGCATCCGTTCCATGTTGTACCTGCCCTTCAACGACGCCGACGCCGCGCTGCGGACGGTGCAGGAATTCGGCCAGTGCAAGGGCGTCGTCGGGTTCATGGTGACGTCGGCGCGCTATCGTCCCGTGCACCACAATTCATACATGAAAACCTACGCCTTGCTGGAGGAAATGCAGCTGCCGCTTGCGTTTCATGCCGGCTACAATTGGAGCGACCAGACGGTTGGGATGATGAACCGTTTCATCTCGGTGCACGCCCTCGGTTTCGTGTTCTACAGCATGGTTCACCTCGCCAACTGGATCACCAATGGGCTACCGGAGCGGTTTCCCAGGTTGAAAATCCTGTGGGTCGAAAGCGGGCTGGCGTGGGTGCCATTCATGATGCAGCGATTGGACAATGAATACATGATGCGTTCGTCGGAAGCGCCGGCGTTGAAGAAAAAGCCGAGCGAGTACATGCGCGACATGTACTTTTCCTCGCAGCCGATGGAAATGAGCGATATGGATGCGCTGGAACAGACCTTCCGCATGATCAATGCGGAAACCCAACTGCTCTACTCGTCGGACTATCCGCACTGGGATTTCGACCTGCCGTCGACAATCTACGATCTGCCCTTTTTGAATGAGCAGGCGAAACGCAATATCCTCGGCGGAAATGCAATCCGGCTGTTCGGTCTCAAGCTGCCGGCTGAAAAGCTCGCCCGGGTCGCGTAATTGCGGGCGGGCAAGGAGAACAACGTGCGCGCACTTCTCGTTTTGATTTCCGCCACGTTTTTTCTCGCAGTAGCCGCGCTGGCGCAGGATGCCGCAGCCACATTCCCCAACAAGCCAATCAAGATCATCGTTTGCGTACCGGCGGGCGGCGGCGTCGATACGGTGACACGCATCGTTGCCGAAGGACTGCATCAGAAGCTCGGCCAACCTGTCGTTGTGGAGAATCGCGCGGGCGCAGCCGGCAATATTGGCGCCGAGGCTGTCTTCACCTCCGATCCCGACGGATACACGCTGCTCGCCGCGCAGCCTGCGCCGCTGACCGTCAATCCGCTTCTTTACAAGAAAATGAATTTCGATCCGACCCAGTTCGAGCCGGTGGCGATCATGACTTCGATTGCCAATGTGCTGCTGGTGCGCCCCGATTTTCCCGCCAGGACCGCGAATGAATTTATCTTCTTTATCAAAGCAAACCCCGGCAAGGTCAATTACGCTTCGCAAGGCATCGGCACAACGTCACACCTGACCGCGGCGTTGTTCGAACGCGCAGTGGGCACCAGATTGGTGCATGTGCCTTACAAGGGCACTGCGCCTGCGCTCAATGACATTATTGCTAGTCATGTGGACTTCATCTTCATGGAGCTTGCGTCGGCCATCAAGCTGCATCAGGGCGACAAGGCGCGCATCCTGGCAGTCGCCACCAATAAACGAATCCCGAGCCTGCCCGATATCCCGACACTGGATGAAGTCGGCGTGAGGGGCTTCGAGTCCGGCACCTGGAACGCGTTGGCCGCGCCTCCGAAGACGCCAGCCGCCGTGATTGCCAAGCTCAACAAGGCGGTCAACGAGGTTCTGCAAAGCCGTGAAGCCCAGGACCACTTTGCGAAGATCAGTTTGCGCGCCGCCGGCGGCTCGCCGGCCGAGGCCGCCGCGTTTATCAGGAAGGAAACGGAGGTCTGGGGTAGCGTGATCAAGGACGCCCGGATCGAGGCAAATTGACAGGCGATCGAGCATATCCGTGTTGCCGGACAGCGGCGCCACTAGGGCCTATAATGCACCGACCTTCGCCGGCTATAAGGCCGGCCATCAATTCCGCGTAAGAGGAGACGACCATGGACGAGAGAACGCGCGAGCCGCTGCAGATCCGCGCCGAAGACATCAACCCGCGCTACAACTGGGGGCGCGCGTTGCCGGCGCTTGGCACCATGGGCGTCGATTTCGAGGAACGCGTCGACTATCGCCGCCTGCACCGTTATCGGCTTGGTCGGGCCAAGCAGGCACTTGAGCAATCCGAGTGCGGCGCGCTGCTGGTGTTCGACGTCAATAATATCCGCTACCTGACCTCGACCAAGATTGGCGAATGGGAGCGCGACAAAATCTGCCGTTGGGCGCTGCTCACCCGCGATAACGAGCCGATCCTGTGGGACTTTGGCTCGGCCGCCGTGCACCACCGGCTCTATGCGCCGTGGCTGAAGCCCGAAAACTGCAAGGCGGGTCTTCTCGGGTTGCGCGGCACCGTGCAACCCTCGTTCGGCCTCATGGCCAAGCACGCCAAGGAAATCTTTGGCCTGCTGAAGGGCGCCGGCGTGGAAAAGATGCCGGTCGGCGTCGACATCATCGAGCCGGCAATGATGTTCGAATTGCAGAAGGCCGGCATGAAGATCGTCGATGGCCAGCAGGTCATGCTCGAGGCCCGCGAGACCAAGTCGGCCGACGAGATTGCGCTTCTCAATCGCGCCGCAGCCATGGTCGACGGCGCCTATCACATGATCAACGAAGAGCTCAAACCAGGCGTGCGCGAAAATGACATCGTCGCCAAGGTCAATGAATTCCTCTACCGGCACGGCTCCGATGACGTTGAGGCGGTGAATGCCATATCAGGCGAACGCTGCAATCCGCATCCGCATAATTTCACCGACCGGCTGATCCGACCCGGCGATCAGGCCTTCTTCGACATTCTGCAGAGCTTCATGGGCTATCGCACCTGCTATTACCGCACCTTCAATGTCGGGCGCGCTACGCCCGCGCAATACGACGCTTACAAGAAGGCGCGTGAGTGGCTCGATCGCGCCATCGAGTTGATCCGTCCCGGCGTGATGACCGACGAGGTTGCGCGCGCCTGGCCGAAGGCACAGGAGTTTGGCTTCCCTGATGAATTGTCGGCTTTCGGGCTTCAATTCGGCCACGGCCTTGGCCTGAACTTACATGAGCGGCCGATCATCTCGCGCGTTGTCTCGCTCGAGCATCCGACGGAGATCAAGGAAGGCATGGTGTTCGCGCTCGAGACCTATTGCCCCGCCACCGATGGTTATTCGGGCGCGCGCATCGAGGAGGAGATGGTCGTCACCGACAAAGGCTGCCGCGTGATTTCGCTATTCCCGGCGGAGGAATTGCCGATCAGTCACCGTTATTGACGACACCAGGCAAGGAACCAAAGTCACCACCAACAAGTAACGCGACTCAGGCTGACGTTTTTTCCCGCAAATGCGGGAATCGCTCGCTCAGCAGCGAGCCATGGTAGAACGTCGGCTTGTAGGCCGGATGCGCGCGGATGTTGTCGAACCACGTGACGACGCGCGGCAAATCCTGCCAATCACCAAGGCCGAGATCGTGTATGCGCACGAGTGACGGCATCACGGCGACATCGGCCAGAGTGATGCGCTCGCCAAGCAGCCAGGGGCCGCCGGTCTTTTCAATCTCCGCGTCCATGCGCTCGTAGGTGCGGCGCAGACGCGCCAGCGCGCCATCCATTTCGTGCTTGGGAAAGCCGGTCTGCCCCATGGTGAGCATGAATTCACGGCGCAGCGGTTTGCTTGCGGCCATTGCTGCGAAGGCTTCGCTGTCCATTTTTTGAAAGCTCGGCAGAAACGCCAGGTTGAAGGTCGGCACGCGAACCGCGGCCGCCGGCATTTCATCGATGAAGTGCATCAGCGCGCGCATGCGTGCGCGTTTGACCGGATCTTCCGGCGTGAAACTGATGCGGGGCGCTATTTCGTCGAGGTATTCGGTGATGACATTCGAGTCGATGAGGATCGCGCCATCGTGGTCGAGTGTCGGCACGACGCCATTGGGATTGAGTTTGAGGTAATCAGGCTTGAGCTGGTCGCCTTCGAGCAGATTGAGTTTTACCTCCTCGAAGGCCAGTCCCTTGGCATTGAGAACAAAGCGAACACGCTGGCTGCAGGTCGACTGCGGAGCATTGTACAGCTTGAAAGCCATTTCGAACTCCGTTTAGCGATCAATCGTTCCAAAGAACGAGAGCAAAATGTGACATGCGTTCCTCGCATATCCACTATGAAATTTACGGCCAATTTACTTGTGATGAAGGCGCAGGACCGGTTGAGTGTAGGCGTGCGCAGTCGCCGTTTTCCTCCCTTCAGGCTTAGACGGCGGCGTTAATCCTCCACCTTATGCACACAGGGCCCCGCAAGGGGCCCCTTTTTTATCCGCCCAGTGCGGACGAAACCCACTCGGTCGTGGGTCAAGCCCCGGCAAGGACAGCGGAGCGACCGCATACCTAGCACTCTCAGCTCTCGAGTCCTGTCGGAACGTTCTTGTTCTCCGGCGTGAGCTTCATGCCGGCGGCGAGAGCCATCGTCTCCATCAGCGCGGCGAAGTCCTTGTTCAGGTATGCTTTCGGATCCGGCTGCAATATCGCGTGGCCAAAATGCCCCTGCAGCACTTCGCGTGTCGCCGCGGTCACGGGCATCGGCACGTCCATCTCGCGGCCAAGCTCGAGACCGAGATCTAGGTCCTTGCGCAACAATTCCGGCGTGAAGGTCGTGGTCCAGTCGAGATTGACCAGCGCCGGCGATTTATAGCGGGTGAACATCGAGCCCATCACGCCGTTATTGAGAAAAGCGAGAAAAGCGTGGCGCGGAACGCCCATCTTGTTCACCAGCAGAGTGATCTCGATGAGATTTTCGATCACCACGCCAAGCATGACGTTGTGGGCGATCTTGCACACGCGCGCGAGCTCGCCGTCGCCCACGTAGGAAACCCCTTGCGGCGCTATCACCTCCATGAGCGGCATTATCGTTTTGCACGCCGCTTCGGGTCCCGACAGCACTGACGAAAGCCGGCCAGCCTTGATGACCTTGGCGTTGCCGGACACAGGCGCAGTGACATAGTCGGCGCCGTGTGCCTTCAGTTTTTTACGTATATCGGCGGACTCCTCAACCGAAATGGTGGAGCAGTCGACAAACACGCCTGGCGTTTTGCCACCGCTCGAAACGACGCCGCCCTTTCCAAACAATACCTGCTCCAGGTCCTTGCCTTCGGACACGATCGAAAAGACGACATCGCAGGAGGCCAAATCCGCGAGCTGCTCGACAATCTTTGCACCCTTCGCGGCCAGCGGTTCGGCTTTTGCCCGAGTGCGATTCCAAACCGTCACATCGTGGCCGGCCTTGAGCAGGCGTTCAGCCATGGGAAAGCCCATGCGGCCGGTTCCGATCCAGCCGATCTTCTGTGCGTTCTTCGACATCACGAAACTCTCCATTCAAAGCTTGGCAAGATGGGTGCGCGTGCAGGGGCTTTACTCGTTCTGTGGCGATTTCGCCAGTGGCGGTCACCCTTGCAATTCGCTTGGTGCGCGTTCTTGTGGTCAGAGTTTAAGGCGCACTATCCTTCGGGCCGGACCGGCCGGAAGGTCAAAAATAGCTTCAGAGGCTCACAGGTCTGCCGGAAGGAATGCGGGCAACCGATGCAGGATGCCATCACCACCGTAGCCGTTGATCGCGGCCCTGTGCTGGCCGAGCGATGGCGGCTTCTGGCGCGCACGCTGTTTCCATTCATCGTCGTTGCCGCAATCTGGGAAATCATTGCCTGGGTCGGAATCTTTCCACGTCGTCTATTTCCGCCACTTGAAGAAGTGGCAGCCTCATTCGTGCACCTGACGATGACTGGTATTTTACCTCGTCACGCCATCGAAACGATCATTCGCCTGCTTACGGGATTTGCGCTTGCCGGTGTCGTCGGCGTGACAATCGGCGTGCTCATGGGCCGATCGCGCCGCGCGGAGGATATCTTGCTGCCGTTGGTATCCATTGGCGCGCCGATTCCCGGACTCGCCTACGCACCCCTGTTCCTGCTCTGGTTCGGCCTCGGCAATGTCTCGTCGGTACTGCTGGTCGGCTTCGTCTCAGCGTTTCCAATCATCTTCAACAGCTGGACCGGGGTGAAGGCCGTTAAGGAAATATGGGTTCGCTCCGCGCAGGCCATGGGCGCCGACGACCGTCGATTGTTCAGCCACGTCATCTTGCCGGGCGCATTGCCATACATTCTCACGGGCTTGCGGCTCGGTCTGGCGCAGGCGTGGCGTATCCTGGTCGCAGTTGAAATGCTGGCTGCCGTGCCATGGGGCCTCGGCTGGCTGATCTTCGGCGCCCGCAAGTTCCTCAACACTGATGCAATGCTTGCCGGAATCGTGGTGATCGCCGTCATCGGGCTCGCACTTGAAAAGCTCGTTTTTCAGAAGATTGAAAACTACACAGTGGTGCGCTGGGGCATGATCTCGTCATGACTGAGACAAAGCAAAGCCGGCGATCGCTTGTGCGCGGAACGCTTGCGGTGCTCGGGGCCGCCGCCGTCTATGAAGCGATGGCGCGAAGCGGCTACTTCGCGCCGGCGTTGCTGCCCACGCTGCCGACGATTGGGCGCACACTCGTGGCTATGGTTGTTGACGGCAGCATGCTCGAGCATACCGCATTTACGCTCTACCGGGTGATGTTCGGCTTCGGGCTCGCGGTCGTGGTCGGCCTGCCGCTCGGAATTCTCATGGGGCGCTTCCAACGCGTCGAGAATTTCTTTCTGCCGCTTGTCAGTGCGTTGATGCCGATTCCATCCTTCGCCCTCGTGCCGCTTTTCATGTTGTGGTTCGGCATCGGAAATCTGACCACGATCCTGATCGTGTTCTACGCTGCGACCTTTCCGATGATGTTCAACACATGGTCAGGCGTGCGTTCCGTCAATCCGTTGTGGTTGCGCGCTGCCGGTGCCATGGGCGCTGACGAGCATAAACTGTTCTGGAAGGTGATTATTCCAGGCGCGTCACCGTTCATTATCACGGGCATGCGTCAGGCATTCCTGCGCTCCTGGATCGCTGTCGTGGGTGCGGAGATGATAGCTGCGTCTGATTGGGGTCTCGGCTGGGTCATTTTCGACGCCAAGGAGTTTCTCAACACCGACATCATGCTCGCCTCGCTCATTGTCATCGGTCTGATCGGCTTTGCGTTCGAACGCTTTGTCTTTGGCTCTCTTGAGCGCATGACGGTGCTGCGTTGGGGCATGATGCGTACGGCAAAGGGCTAGCATGCTGAATTGCCGCTTACGCGGTGATGGCGGGTTAGAGAATCGGTGACATGGTTCCCATCGAAATTCGCGACGTTTCATTGATTTACGACACGCCGGGAGGCAAGGTGCCGGGTGTCAAGGAAGTCAGTTTGAATATCGGCGCTTCCGAGTTCGTCTGCATCGTCGGACCGTCGGGCTGCGGCAAATCCACGCTGCTCAACATAATCGCTGGTTTTCTCACTCCGGCAGCGGGCGAGATCCGCATTGGCGGCAAGAAGGTCGACGGCCATGGCATGGACCGCGGTGTTGTTTTCCAGGATTTTGCCCAACTTTTTCCCTGGCGCACCGCACTCGGCAACGTCGCCTTCGGCCTTGAGATGAAAGGCGTCCCAAAGGATGAGCGCGAAAGGATTGCGCACGAACAATTGCGCCTGGTGAAGCTCGACAAGTTCACCGGTTCATATCCGCACCATCTTTCCGGCGGCATGCAGCAGCGGGTCGCTATTGCGCGAGCGCTGGCTTACAATCCCTCTGTGCTGTTGATGGACGAGCCGTTTGCGGCGCTTGATGCATTGACCCGCGACGACATGCAGCGGCTACTCGCCGAAGTCTGGCGGGAGACGCGCAAGACGGTGATCTATGTGACGCATAACGTTTCGGAAGCAGTCTATCTCGCTGATCGGGTCATCGTGATGACGCCACATCCCGGCACGGTCAAAACGGAAATAAGAATTCCGCTGCCCCGCCCAAGGAATCCCCTCAGTGTCGAATTTCTCGATTTTCAAAAAGAGCTTCTGCGCCATCTTGGTTACGAGACCGGCGCAGGCGAGCCGGCGAAAGCTAACGGCAAGGCAAATGCATAAGGGAGGAAAAATCATGGCTCATGAAGGCGGACTAACACGCCGTCACTATCTGACGGCAACCGGTGCCGGCCTCCTTGCGATGGGCTTCGGCCTGCGTCCGGCCGCAGCCCTGGAAACCGTGCGACAGGGATACCAGACCAATATGTGGGGCATGCCTACGTATTACCTGCTGCGTTCCGGACTGCTGGAAAAGCACGGCATCAAGTTCGAAGAGTTCGCCGTTCCATCCGGCAATCTTACGATGCAGCAGATGGTGGCGCGCCAGGTCGATCTGGGCACCTACGCCGGCCCTTCGTTCGCCATCGGCCATGACAAGGGCGGGCTGCTCGCCATCGCCATGATCGAATACGTCGGCAAGACCGCGCGCGTGATGGCGCGCAAGGACCTCAACATCAGCAAGGTCGAACAGCTCAAGGGTCTGAAGGTCGCCAATCAGACCGGCTCCTCCACCGGCAACATCTTCGTCGACCAGATCGCGCCCAAGGCCGGCCTCAAGAAAGGCGACTATCAGGAAATCCGCATGAACGTGGATGATATGGTGGCCGCGATGGCGGCGAAGACAGTGGACGCCATGGTCAATGTCGAGCCGTACAACGCGATTGCAGAAGCCGACGGCCTTGCTGTCACCATTTCGGAATTCGACCAGTTCGACAGGCTGCCGGTGTTCATGGCCGCGACACCCGAATTCGTCGCCAAAAGCCCGGAGACCGTCGTCGCTTATCTGAAAGCCTGGATCCAGGTCGCCAAGGATTTCAAGAATGAGCCAAAAAAGGTCGCCGACACGATCTACTCATTCTACGAGTCGAAAGGATACACGATGTCAAAGGACACCTTCACCAAGGCACTGGCCAGGGTGGAGGTGCAACCCGGATGGCCCGCGGATCTTGTGCCGTATATGCAGCAACAGTCTGAAATTCTGTTGAAGGAAAACAAGATCAAGGCGATCCCCGACTGGAGCAAGGCGTTGCGCACTGAATTCCTCAAGCAGGCAGGCGCCTGAATCCCGGTGACGGGATAAGGCGCTTGTTGTACTAACCAAAAAGCCGGCGCCCACCGCGCCGGCTTTTCAGCAAAGCCAAGTCATGGAGACGCGAATGTCCACCGCTACCAGCTCGCTCAACAAGAGCGCCGAGCCGATCACGTGGAATTTCAAGCTGCTCGCACAGAACGATCTCGGCGGCTTCGGCGGCATGGGCGAGGGCATGTCCGTCCAGATCGCGAAGGACCGGCGGCGCATCATCTGGCTGGCGCACGAGAGTGCCCCGAAGAATTTCACCGCGGTGGACGTCTCGGACCCGCGCCAGCCGAAAGTGGTCGTGCAGACCGATCTGCCCAAGCCTTACATGCGGTCCAACTCGCTGGAGCTTTCCGGCGACATCATGGCTGTTGCGTATCAGACGCAGAAAGTGAACCAGCAGCCGGCCGGGCTCGAGCTGTTCGACGTGTCGGTGCCGGAGAAGCCGCGCTCGATCTCGTTCTTCGATTGCTCGGGCGCCACCTCCCGCGGCGTCCACCAGCTATGGTTCTGCGACGGCGAATACGTGCATATGGCCGCAGGTGCGGCGGATTTTGTGCCCAGCCACCCGCTGGACGATCAGTTCTATCGATGCATCGACGTGCGCAATCCCTCGAAGCCGGTCGAGGTCGGCCGCTGGTGGATGCCGGGCACCAGGCAGGGCGAAACGCCGCTGCCGCGCCACAAGCTCGACAAGGGCTATCGTGCACATAACACCAACGTATACAGGCAGCGCGGCGACCGACTCTATCTCTGCTACATCGATGGCGGCATGTTCGTGATGGACATTTCCGACAAGTCGAAGCCGAAGCCGATCTCGCATTGGACCAATTCGCCGCCCTATACCGGCTTCATGCACACGGCGGTGCCGCTGTTTGACCGCGGGCTTTTGATTGTCACGGATGAG
>DASXST010000040.1:0-8739 GCA_036505835.1 Pseudolabrys sp.
CATCAATGTCGCGGTGGCGGGCGGCATGGAGAACATGGATCAGGCGCCTTATCTCATTGCGCGAGGTCGCTGGGGCTACCGCATGGGCGATGGCGCGCTCTATGACAGTGTGTTGCGCGACGGACTGAACGACGCTTTCTCGGACGCGCATTCGGGCTGGCATACCGAGGATTTAGTCGAGAAATACCAAGTCACCCGCGAAGCGCAGGACCACTGGGCATTGCGATCGCAGCAGCAGTTTGCCGCGGCGCAGGCTGATGGGCATTTCAAGTCGCAGATCGTGCCAGTGGAAGTGCCCGGGAAAAAGGGGCCAACGCAGTTCGACAAGGATGAGCACAACCGGCCCGACACCACGATCGAAACACTGGCGCGACTTAAGCCGGCCTTTCGTCCAAACGGCACAATCACCGCCGGCAACGCCCCCGGACTGAACGACGCCGCTTCGGCCATGGTGCTCGCCGACCGCGCGTGGGCCGATAAGCGTGGTCTCGCTCCGACAGCACGCCTGGTCTCTTACGGCATCGCTGCGGTCGAACCGGGCATGTTCGGGTTGGGACCTGTGCCCGCGGTCAAGCAGGCCTTGCAGCGTGCCGGCTGGGACATTCGATCCGTCGAGCGCGCCGAGATCAATGAAGCCTTCGCGGCCGTGGCCATCGTTGTCGCTCGCGAGCTTGGGCTGCCTGAAGAGGTCGTCAACGTCGAAGGCGGCGCCGTGGCCCATGGCCATCCGATAGGCGCGACCGGTGCAGTGCTGACGACTAAAATGATCCACTCGATGCGTCGCGACGGCTTGACGCGTGGCCTTGTCACGCTTTGCATCGGCGGCGGTCAGGGTATAGCGCTGGCCATCGAATCCCTGCACTAACTCGTGCGTTTGGAGAGCACCATGGCCTTTCTCATTAAAATCAACGGAAATACGCACAGCGTTGACGTCGACGGTCACACGCCGCTGCTCTGGGTATTGCGCGACGTGCTCGGCATGACCGGGACGAAGTTCGGCTGTGGGATGGCGCTGTGCGGAGCCTGCACGGTGCATATCAACGGCAAGCCAACTCGTTCCTGTGTCACCCCAATCGACAGCATCGGCACCTCCGAGATCACAACGATCGAAGCGATCGGCAAGACAGCGGTCGGTGCCAAGATCCAGAAGGCCTGGCTCAACCGCGAGGTCGTCCAGTGCGGGTACTGCCAGTCGGGCCAGATCATGTCGGCGTCAGCGCTACTCGCGAGCAAGCCGCATCCGACCGATGCCGATATCGATCACGCTATGTCCGGAAATATCTGCCGTTGTGGAACCTATGTGCGGATTCGCGACGCGATCAAGCAGGCTGCGTCGAGTTGAAAGGGAGGCATGCCATGGTCATTGATCAGAAAGCGTCGCACACTAGCGGCCTAGCTGAACTGCCGTCGGCGAACGGTCTTTCCCGGCGCGGCTTCTTGCAGGCCGGAGCGGTCGCGGGCGGCGGCCTCATGCTGAGCTTCAGTCTGCCATTCGGAAATCGAGAAGCCAAAGCAGCCGACGTTTTCGTGCCAAACGCATTCATCCGTATCGGCAGCGACGGACAAATCGTCCTGACCATGCCCTATGTGGAGATGGGCCAGGGCACTTATACCTCCATCCCAATGCTGATCGCCGAAGAGCTGGAGGTGGATCTAAAGCAGATCCGTCTGGAGCATGCTCCGCCGAACGAAAAGCTATACGCCAATCCTTTGCTGGGTGTGCAGGCAACCGGCAATTCGAACGCCATCCGCGGAGCCTGGCAGCCCCTGCGCCAAGCCGGCGCAGCTGCGAAGACAATGCTGGTAGCGGCTGCGGCAAAAAAATGGAATGTCGATCCGGCGTCGTGCCGCGCACAAAGCGGGGAAGTGCTTCATCCGCCAACGGGAAGGAGCATCAAATATGGCGCGCTGGCCGCAGATGCCGCCGGCATGCCTGTCCCGGAAAAGATTGCGCTCAAGCGGCCGCAGGAATTCAAGCTTATTGGCACTCCGGCCAAACGTCTCGACACGCCGGCGAAGGTCAATGGAACGGCTGTCTACGGCATCGATGTTCGGCCGCAAGGTGTGAAGATCGCGACGCTTGCGCAATCGCCCGTATTCGGCGGTCGTGTGAAGAGCGTAGACGATACCGCGGCCAAAACCGTCAAGGGCGTCCGCCAGATTGTACGGCTCGACGACGCCGTTGCGGTCGTGGCCGATCACATGGGCGCTGCAAAAAAAGGAATGGCAGCGTTGAAGATCGAGTGGGACGATGGTCCACACGCAAAACTCAGCACCGAGGATATCGCGCGTGAACTCGATCAGGCCACGCTTCGTTCGGGCGCGGTGGCGCAGAATATCGGTGACGTCGGCAAGGCGATGGCGAGCGCCGCCACGAAGGTCGAGACGCTTTACCAGGTTCCATTTCTCGCGCACGCCACAATGGAGCCGATGAATTGCACCGCGCATTTGCGCAAGGATGAATGCGAAATCTGGATCGGCAGTCAGGCCGTTGCGCGCGTTCAGGCGCTGGCGGCGAAGGCTGCAGGCCTGTCGCCGGAGAAGGTCATCGTCCACAACCATCTCATCGGCGGCGGGTTTGGCCGGCGGCTGGAAGCCGACGGCGCCGTGCGTGCCATCCAGATCGCCCAGCATGTCGACGGCCCGGTGAAAGTCGTCTGGACGCGTGAGGAGGATATCCAGCACGACATGTATCGCCCTTATTGGGTTGACCGCATTTCCGCCGGATTAGATGACAAGGGCAGGCCCATTGCCTGGAACAATCGTTTCGCCGGCTCCTCGGTGATCGCGCGGTGGCTGCCGCCGGCTTTCAAGGGCGGGCTTGATCCCGACTCGACGGAAGGCGCGATCGATCTGGTCTACGACCTGCCGAACTTCCGTGTCGAATATGTACGGGTCGAACCGCCGGGCATCCCGACCGCTTTCTGGCGCAGCGTTGGCCCTTCGCACAATGTCTTCGTGACTGAAAGTTTTATCGATGAGCTAGCCGCAGCGGCAAAGCAGGATCCCGTGGCCTATCGGCTCGCCCTACTCGACAAGGCTCCGCGGGCCAAAGCTGTGCTCGCACTTGCCGCGGCTAAAGCCGGCTGGGGAGGGCAGTTGCCTCAAGGTCTTGGGCGTGGCGTCGCACTGCAGTTCGTGTTCGCTACCTACATGGCGCAAATTGCCGAAGTCGAGGTGTCGAAGGACGGAGCCGTTCGCGTCCATAGGGTCATCTGTGCGGTCGATTGCGGGATTCCTGTCAATCCGGACACTATCAGGGCGCAGATTCAGAGCGCGATTATGTTCGGTATCACGGCGGCGCTCTATGGCAACATCACCATCAAAAATGGCCGTGTGGAGGAAACCAACTTCGACACGTACCAGATCCTGCGTATGAACGAGGCGCCGGCCGTCGAGGTGCATATCGTCGAGAGTCGAGAGTCGCCAGGTGGTATGGGCGAGGCCGGCACTTCGGCGATTGTCCCCGCCGTGACAAACGCGATCTTTGCGGCAACTGGCAAGCGACTGCGAAAGACGCCAATCGATATCGCACTACTAAAATCGGGTTGAAGCACAGTAGCGGATTGACGGCGCCGTTAGCCGCTAATGAGGTGATCGATTAGTCGAGCCGGATGTCTCATAGCGCATGCCTGCGTTGAAGCGACGGTTCGCTATGCCGCTGAGCTCGGCTATGAGGTCACGGTTGTGAAAGACGCGACGGCGGATTACTCCGACGAGCACATGCAGGCCGCTCTTAGATATCAATATCCCGAACTACGCGAGTGCCATCGTGACCACAAATCAAATCGTCGACTTGCTCTCTGCTGTCCAAGCGTTGGAAAAGGTTGCGGAGGCCAGCCGCGATTCACGACCGCAATAGTCGGCGAAAAAATTTAGTTCCATTACTCAGCTACCGGACCAATTTGCGGTGTACGGCGAAGCGTGGGCAGCGGTTTGATTAATCGGCAAGTTTGCCGACGATTAGTGAATTTACGTATGCTCGGATAGTCAGGCGTCGCGCGCTTTTCAGTCGCTTCCTTGCGCATTGATGACTGGAAAGCCTTCTCGGCTTTGCCGCCTACGGTGCACCATAGCGTTGTTGTCGGGGCGGGACGTAAACGCGGTATTCGTGAGCTCTGGGGAGAATGTCATGTCTGATCACAGGAGTGCCCTCGGTTGGAAAGGCATCGTTTGTGCACTGATCTTCACAGCGTCGCATGGCGTTGTCGCTGCACAAAACATGGCACCGCCACCGGCTGTTTCGGTGACCCCAGTCGTGTCGCGTCAGGTGACGGAGACCGGTACCTATATCGGACGCGTAACAGCGATCGATAAGGTCGACCTTGTCGCGCGGGTGCCAGGATTCATCGAGGAGCGCACCTTCACCGAAGGGCAGCAGGTCAAGAAGGGAGAGCTGCTCTTTCGGATCGAGCAGGCAACTTACAAGGCAGCCGTCGAGCAAGCGCGCGCTGCTCTCGCCAAGGCCAAGGCCACCGAGGTCAACGCAAAGCTGCAGCTGGAGCGCGGCAAGGAGCTCCTGCGTACAACCAACATCCCGCAAGCCACGGTCGACCAGCGCGCCGCTGACGAGGAGGCGGCCCAGGCGAGTGTGATGGAAGCCCAGGCGGAGCTCGAGCAGGCCGAAATCAATCTCGGTTATACCGAGATCCGCTCACCAATTGATGGACGGATCGGACTCGCGACCTTTACCGTGGGTAATCTGGTCCAACCGACGTCCGGCAAGCTTGCAACGATCGTCAGCCAGGACCCCATCTACGTCATCTTTCAGGTCAGTCAACGCAATGTGCTTGAGTACCGACGCAGGGTGGCCGAGTCACAGAGCAACACGCATCTGACCATTCACATCAAGCTGCCCGATGGCAGTCTCTATCCGCATCCTGGTCTCACCAACTTCCTTGACGTTCAGGCCGACCCTACGACCGACACCGTCGCGGTAAGGGCGCGGGTGCCAAACCCAGATGGTCTTTTGACCGCTGGTGGGGTCGTCGGCGTAACAGTGGAACGTGGCGCGCCACGATTGGCACTCACAGTTCCCCAAGCCGCCGTCCTGCTCGATCAGGCCGGCCGCTATGTTCTGGTCGTCGATGCAGAGAAGAAGGTCGAGCAACGTCGCGTAACTCTCGGGGCCGAGCAGGGACGCAATGTTGTTGTGACGGATGGTCTTAAAGCGGGCGAACTAGTCATCGTCGAGGGGATCCAAAAGGTGCGTGCCGGCCAGATCGTAACGGCGAACATTCTGCCCGGGACCTGAGCGAATGTTCTCCGGTATTTTCATCGAGCGACCGCGGCTCGCCTTCGTCGTCGCCATCGTCATTACGCTCGCCGGCACCATTGCCATCACGACGATCCCAATCGCGCAATTTCCCGATATCGTGCCGCCTCAGGTAACGCTCAACGCGACCTATCCGGGTGCCGACGCCGAAGTGGTCGAAACCACGGTTGCCCAACCCATCGAACAGCAGATCAACGGCATCGACAACGCCCTGTATTATCAGTCTGCCAGCGGTGCCGATGGCAGCTACATCCTCACTGTGACGTTTGCGTTGGGCACCGATCCGGACATTAATACTGTCAACGTGCAGAACCGCGCGAGCCTCGCCGTGCCCCAGCTGCCTCAAGAGGTGTCTCGCGCCGGTCTGACCATTCGGAAAAAATCCGCTGCCCTTCTTCAGGTCATCAACGTCTATTCTCCCAACAAAACATACGACGCCGTCTACCTGAGTAACTACGCCACGATCAACCTCATTGATCCGATAGCTCGGATCAAAGGGGTCGGTCAGGCAACCCTGTTCGGACCGCTGGACTATTCCCTGCGGATTTGGCTCGACCCTGATCGGTTGACCGAGCTCAAGCTGACCCCGAGCGATGTGATCACATCGGTGCAGAGCCAGAATGTTCAGGCGGCCTTAGGCCGGGTGGGCGCGGCGCCGATCACGAGCGAGCAGCAGGTTCAAATCAATATCAAGACCACCGGCCGGCTGACCCAACCCGAAGAATTCGCGGCCATAGTCTTGCGTGCCAATCCCGATGGTTCGGTTATCCGCGTGAAGGACGTTGCTCGTGTCGAGTTGAGCGCACGATCGCAAGACCGCTTTAGCCGCTTTAACGGCGCGCCAGCGGCTGCGATCGGCATCTATCAGACCCCAGGATCCAATGCGATCGAGGTGACTCGCCAAGTTCGTGAAACAATAAGCGCGCTGGAGAAACGCTTCCCCACCGATCTCGCATATACCGTGTTTTTCGACTCCCCAGTTTTCGTCACAGCCACGATCAATGAGGTTATTCACACGCTCGGCATTGCAATCATCCTTGTAGGCTTGGTGGTGTTCTTGTTCCTCGGTAGGTGGCGAACGACCCTGATCCCGTTGGTTGCTGTGCCGGTGTCGATCATCGGCACTTTCGCGGTCATGCTGGTGATCGGCTATAGCGCCAATACGGTCTCTTTGTTGGCGCTTGTTCTTGCGATTGGCATCGTGGTTGATGATGCCATCGTGGTCGTCGAGAACGTCGAGCGGGTGATGGAGGAGAACCCTGAGCTGGCTGTGGGCACAGCGTGCAAGAAGGCAATGGCGGAAATTACTGGCCCGATCCTGGCTATCACATTCGTCTTGCTATCAGTGTTTGTCCCGGTCGCCTTCATCCCCGGCATCAGCGGGCAGCTGTTCCGCCAATTCGCCGTGGCCGTATCGGTATCCATGCTGATTTCGGCGGTTATCGCACTGACGTTGAGCCCGGCACTTTGTGCAGTACTTCTCAACCCTGGATCCAGCAGCGGTGGTCCGATGCGGTATGTTTTGCGTGCCATCGATCGTGCACGAGACGGTTACGTGGCAGTGGTGGCTCGCCTCGTGCGCGTGTCGATCGTCGGAGTCGTGGTCGTTGCCGGGACGCTAGCCGCCTCCGCCTGGCTATTTGGCAAAACGCCTAGGAGCTTCTTGCCTGACGAGGACCAAGGCGCACTTTTTGCCGCTCTGCGCCTTCCCGAAGGCGTCTCCCTCAACCGCACCGAGGATGTCGTCAAGCAAGTCGAGAACATCGTCAGACCGATTCCGGGCGTCGAAGGTGTGCTCTCGGTAGTCGGGCTGAATTTCATCGACTACGTCCCATCGGCCAACCAGGCCTTCTTCGTGATCCGGCTTAAGCCTTACGAGCAGCGCACCGATCCTGCGCAGGGCGTCGGCGCGATCATTGCGCGTTTGCGCCCCCAGATGGCCGCCATCCAGGGGGCCATCGGATTTCCATTCAACCTCCCGCCTATTCTCGGCCTCGGCAACACCGGCGGTTTCCAATACGCACTGGAGGCGCTGCAGGGGCAATCGCCGTCCGATGTCGCGGCCGCATTGCGCGGGCTCGTCGTGGCGGCTAACGCGCAGCCCGAGCTCGCAGGCGTGTACAGCACCTATGCCGCCGACACGCCACAGATTTATCTCGACATCGACCGCGACAAGGCCCAGGTGCTTGGGGTCAAGATCAGCGACATCTTTAATGCGTTGCAATCGACCCTAGGCACTTACTATGTCAACGACTTTAACGTGTTTGGTCGAACGTGGCAGGTCAACGTCCAGGCCGAGACGCCATTTCGCAACAACACCGATGACATCTACGAGATTTATGTGCGCAATGCGCAAGGCAGCATGGTCCCAATCCGGGCACTCGCCGAGGCGAAGCTCGTCCAAGGGCCCCAGACGGTCGTGCGCTACAACGGCTTCCGCGGCGCAATTGTAAACGGCGCGCCGAAGCCTGGGTTCAGCTCTGGCCAGGCACTCGCCGCCATGGAGCGCATTTCCGAGAGTACTCTGCCAGTGGGCTACAGCTTCGAATGGACCGGGACCGCCCTGCAGGAAAAAGCGGCTAGCGGGCGCACCGGGATCGTTCTGGGTGTTGCCGTTCTGTTTGCGTATTTGTTTCTCGTTGCACTTTACGAGAGCTGGAATATTCCTCTGTCCGCTCTTTTGTCGGTCAGTGTCGCAATACTCGGCGCCATCGTTGCAATCATGGTGGCACGACTAAGCTTCGATGTCTACGCGCAGATCGGACTCGTCGTGCTCATCGCCCTCGCGGCGAAGAACGGCATCCTCATCGTTGCCTTTGCCGTGGAGCAGCGCAGTCTCGGGAAAGACATTCCGGCTGCCGCCATCGAAGCCGCACGGTTAAGGTTTCGCCCAGTGATGATGACAAGCTTCGCGTTCATCTTCGGACTGTTCCCGCTTGTTATTGCCGAAGGTGCCGGCGCAGTGACCCGTCGCGCGGTGGGCACGCCGGTGTTCGGCGGCATGATTGCTGCTTCACTGATTGGAATTATTATCATTCCGCTACTCTTTGTCATTGCAGAACGCATGCGCCAAAGAGGCAAGAAAACCAAATGACTGCAGAATGCGTCAAAGTTCGCAGGAAGACCGATTTTGCGCAGGAGCAAAGATTGGAGATGCGTCGATGTCCTTACCGCTCAACATGACTTGCAAAAGCTGCGATCGGCACATGGGAATTATTATTTCACCTCCAGCAGACCGCCTAGCCCGCTGATTCTGGAGTTTGCGTGCCCCGAGTGCGTCGAAAAGGCAGCAAGAGGTAAGCAGATCACGCTCGACTCGGAAACAAGCTGGGGAAGACTCATCGCGGAAATTAAAGGCCGATGACCCAATCGAATGAGCACAGTGATGTCCACTTTTGAGTGCAAGCGGACATTCGGTTCGTGACCATGAATGTCTACTTTTGGGGGGTAAAGCAGACACTGCG
>DASXST010000041.1:0-11342 GCA_036505835.1 Pseudolabrys sp.
GCGCTCCAGGTGGCGCTTGCCCCCTGCGTAATCGGCTACGCGGAGATCGCGGCGCGGCTTTCCGCGCGGCCCGAAGCGCTTGCCGAAACGAACCCCTATCGCGAGTGGATCGCCGAATATGCCGGTGCGCCCTACCAGGCGATCGCGGCGAAAGCGCGGGCGCACTTGGAGCGCCTTGCCGATTTCTATTCTACGCCCGTCCGCGAGGCCGAGCTAATTGCGATCTTCAAGGAAGCCACGCAACTCGAAATTGAATTCTGGGAAATGGCCTGGCGTACGGGTCAGCGTGGTGAATAGGCACTGACTGACACCGAGTCGGGAAGCTTGGTCGGCGATGTTCGCGTGAGGTCGGATGACCACTCATTGCACTAAGCGGACATCAGGGGCTGGCCTGCACCGAACTCTTCGTTGATGGTGGTGTCGCCCACCGCGAGCTCGATTTTGGTCGACATCGACGAAAGGGATATCGAGCTTCTTCGAGCGGTCGCCCGATCGATCACTTGCCCGCGCCCATCATGCCGAGAAGCACGATCGAGATGCGTCGCCGCGGCAAGAGCCATGGCGAGCGGCGAAGGCTCAGTGCGAAGAGACGCCGAGCATACCAGTTAGGCTTTGCCTGGCGTGATGGCACCATATCGCCGATTGACGCGCGAGCGAGCACTGCGCGGCAGAGTGGTCATTTGCTCTTTACAAAACTTTACACGCGCGAGAAGCCCCCGAAACGCCCCTCTTCCAGATTGGCGGCGTGGCCTAGCCGCCACGCTACCCTCAAAGGAGATTTCCATGAGCGATCGAACATCAGCCTCCCCAACGACTACGTCCGCAGCGGCGCGGTCGGGTAGACTCGCGAAAATCGCGGTTGCCCTTGCACTTGGTCTCGGCCTCGCGGGCATCGGCGCTTTCGCCACCACCTCGTTCAGTCAGGGCTTCGGACCACCCTTCGGCCATGGCTATTGGCACGGGCCCGGCTATTGGCATGGTGAACCGTTCGGCGGCGGGTTCGATCCGGCCCGCGCCGAGGAGCGGGCCGATCGGATGATCCGACATATTTCAGTCGAGGTCGACGCCACCGCCGAGCAGCAGGAAAAGCTGCGCGGCATCGTCAAGAACGCGGTCAAGGACATGTTGCCGATGCGCGAAAAGATCTTCGCCGCGCGACAGCAGGCGCGCGATCTCCTGTTCGGTCAGAGCGTCGATCGTGCGGCGATCGAGAAGCTGTGCAGCGAGCAGATCGGGACCGTCGACGCTCTGAGTAAGCGGTTCACCCAGGCTCTCGCTGACGCCGCCGAGGTTCTAACGCAAGAGCAGCGCCGCAAGCTTGAAGGCTTGTTGCCGCCCGTAGGCGGTTGGCGCGGCTGGTGGCGGGGCTAATATGGCGCCGTGACCGATCGCATTCTCCTTATCGAGGACGACGCCCGGCTCGCCGAGATGGTTAAGAACTATCTTGGCGGGTCCGGCTTTTCCATCACGATCGCGCCGACAGGCCGAGCCGGTCTCGGGCTGTACGGCCGGCAGGAATTTGACGCGGTTATCCTCGATCTAATGCTGCCCGATATGGATGGGCTCGAAGTCTGCCGCAAAATCCGCGCCGGGGCGCAAACGCCGATCCTGATGCTGACGGCGCGGGGCGACGCCATGGATCGGGTGGTCGGACTCGAAATCGGCGCCGACGATTATCTGCCAAAGCCGTTCGAACCGCGCGAGCTGTTGGCACGGTTGCGCGCCATTCTGCGGCGTTCCAAAGGCGGCGAGCAGAATTTTGAACTGATGCGCTTTGGGCGGTTGGAGATCGATGTGGGCGCGCGACAGGTGCGGCGCGACAGCGAGGCGTGCACGATGACCGGCTATCAGTTCGACCTCTTGCTGGTGCTCGCTCGCCATGCTGGGCGCGTCATGTCGCGCGAGGCGATCATGGATCTCATGAAGAACGAGCGGCTCGACGCCTTCGATCGCTCGATCGACGTGCATATCTCGCGTATCCGCGCCGCCATCGAGGACGATCCGAAGAAGCCGCGCCGGGTGATCACCGTGCGCGGCGCAGGCTATGTGTTTGCCAAGGCGCAGGACTGAGAAGGCGCGCGCATGCGACGCCTCTATCAGAAGATTTACCTGACGATCATCGCGGCGCTATTGCTGGTCGTGGTGATCGCCGGTGCCCTGTGGCGGCTTAGCTCGGCCACGTCGCCATTTGCTCAGGCGCTGGAGATGGCTGGCGAACTCGCGGGTGCGTCGCTTCCATCGGTTGATGCGCCCCAGGCCGTGCAGCAGCAGGCCCTCGATCGACTGGCGAAACGGGTCAACGCCGACCTTGCGCTATTCGATTCTGACTTGCGACCGATCGCATTTACCGGACGCCCGTTGCCACCGCCATCGCGGGTCGGCGAGGGCGGTTGGATCCATGGTCCCGGCGGGCCGGCCTGGAGCTTTCGTTTGCCCGATCTGCGCTGGGTGGTGGTGCGCGCGCCTCTGCGTCATCGCAACCCCGCGATCGGCCTCGTGCTGTTTCTCGGCGTGATCGCATTTGCGGTTGCGGTCTGCGCCTTTCCGGTGGTGCGTGGACTCACCCGTCGGTTGGAGAGGCTCCAGGCCGGCGTCGAGACGCTCGGCGCCGGCAATTTGTCCACGCGGGTCAAGGTCGAAGGCCGTGACGAGGTCGCGCGGCTCGCCGAAAGCTTCAACCGCGCGGCCGGGCGTATCGAGGAGCTCGTCGCCGCCCATCGGATGCTGCTTGCGAATGCCTCGCATGAATTGCGCACGCCGCTGTCACGCATCCGACTCGGCATTGAGCTGATGGAGGCGAAGCCCGACCGGAAATACGCCGCCGACCTGAAGCGCGATGTCGCCGAGCTCGACGGGCTGATCGACGAAATCCTGCTGGCGAGCAAGATCGAGGCGATCGGTACGTTGCAAACAAGCGAAGAGGTCGATCTGCTTGCGCTCGCCGCCGAGGAATGCGCCCGCTATGATTGCGAACTCAAAGGCAAGCCGGTCACTATTCGCGGCGATCCCCGTTTGCTGCGCCGGATGATCCGCAACCTCCTCGAGAATGCCGAGCGTCATGGCAAGCCGCCGGTGCGGTTTGACCTGCGTCGTATGGGCGCCATGATCGTGGTCGAGGTGACCGATGGCGGGCCCGGCGTCCCGTCCTCGCAGCGCGCGCAGGTGTTTGCGCCGTTTTATCGCCTCACCGGTGATCCAAAAGGCGCTGGGCTCGGCCTGTCGCTCGTTCGCCAGATCGCGCGACTGCATGGGGGAGATGCAGTCGCCGAGGCTAAGCCGGACACTCCGAGCTGCTTCAAGATCACGCTCCCGCTCGCCGGTTCAGCATAATGGGCTCTTTCCGCAGGGTTCGGAAGCTTGCGCGAGGACATTATTTGTTCGAAGAACTCAGGGGCCTGCAAGGATCCAGATGGTCCGTCAGCAAACTTTGGGCGTTCCTCCCGCCAGCACGGTCTGCATCCATGTGCGATCGATGTTCTGTCCGGTGAAAATGACGGCTGCCCGTGGCCCTTGCAGCCGACCGCGCTCCTTGGATAGTGCCGCCAACGCCGCGGCACCAGCGCCCTCCGCGCAGTTGTGGGTCGCCCTGTAGATGTTCCGGATGGCCTCGGCGATTTCATCGTCCGACAGCTGGACAATTCGTTCCGCGCCTGCCATCTCTGAGTCAATGCGGGCCAGTCCACAGACCTATACCTCGATTATACGAGCGTATAGCTCTCGGGGTGCTACCAAGCGGGTAGCGTGCGGATGTCCCCGAGGGACAAGTACCCCGCTTGTCCCCTTCAATGTGCCGGTCACCGTCCCCAAGGACCGGCACATTCATTTTGAGGGCAGAAATTTTTTCAGAGCGACCGAAGGGGGCAGAATTTTCAAACTGGGTCCGGTCCATAGCCTCCATCCCCAAACATTAAGGCGGGGGCCTTTCAGCCCTTAACTTTGTCCTGCGCTAAATAACCGCACTCAGCAGCCTGTGACTCCAAAAAAATTCTACAAAAACATTAGACCTAGGCTTTCTTCTGCAATTGTTCCTGACGACTCCGGTATTCGCTCTCCAGTGCTTCGATATGACCTAAAACGTTTTCTAAGGCCTCACGCTTGGAGTCGTCTTGCGCTTCTTCTACCCACTGCGCGAATTCTTCGCGTAATTCGAAGAGAAGATCCAAGGCCCCTTTCAATTCGTTGAGCTGACGTTCGAGTTCGGAGACACTATCGCTCATACGAGATCATCCTATCGTCGGTAGCATGGCTCAACTCAATACACGATAAACCTTGGATATGGTTGGGCTCATATCTGCGCATGACCACCACAAAAATAGCAACTCCCGTTTAGCTGCAATGCAGAAACGTTGCAGCAGACGACCTATGTCCTAATTTGTGCCGGTGCGATGCATCGGCGCGCGGCGCTCTGTCGCATACACAACGATTTTGTGGTTTTCGGCAAGTTGCGGCGTACTGCAATGCGGCAATCGTTTTGCCCATGCTGCAGCACCACTTGCCCCGCGAAGCGCGTCATTATACTTTTCGCTTACACATACGCCTCAACGCGGCCGGGATCGGTCGCCGAGCAGTCTAAGCCAAATCGCCATCCTCGCCGCTGACGTATGCCTCTCTTAAACGGGGGCTACTATGTCAGGCACTCGATTCTTCAAAACCGGTACATGCAGGAGTGGCGTGGTAACGGGGCGCGTAGAGTTGACCAGCCCGAACTTCAGCAATGGTATTGGGGCGAGCGTTACGACGTTCGCGGCCACAGCAATCGTCGTCGCCGACATGGTTGGCATCGGCGTTTTCACCAGCCTCGGCTTTCAAGTCCAGACGATCGATTCCGGCTTCTCTTTGATCTTACTCTGGGTGATCGGCGGCATCGTGGCGTTTTGCGGGGCGACTTGTTACGCCGAACTCGCCGCGATGTTTCCGCGCTCGAGCGGCGAATACAATTTTCTGCTGCGTACATATCATCCGGTATTCGGATTTCTCGCCGGCTGGCTATCGGCGACAGTCGGGTTTGCAGCACCGGTCGCGCTTGCGGCGATGGCCTTTGGTGAATACGCGAAACCGCTTTTGCCCGGCATATCGCCGCTGGCGCTCGGCCTTGGCGTGACTTGGCTGGTGACGATATTCCACTTGTCCGGAATTAAATACGGCTCGGCATTCCAGAACATATCGACTGTCGTCAAACTCATTCTTATCGTCATTTTTATAGCCGCCGGCTTTGCAGTCGGTAATCCGCAGCCGATCTCGTTCGTGCCTACTGCCAGCGATATTGGCCAGATAATTAGTGCCGCGTTTGCCATCAATCTGGTTTTCGTGATGTACGCCTATTCCGGCTGGAACGCATCAACCTACATTATCGAGGAAATTCATGAGCCGAACCGCACGTTGCCGCGCGCGTTGTTTGCCGGCGTCTTTATTGTGCTGGTGTTGTACGTGGCATTGAATGCTGCGTTCCTCTACACAACTCCGATCGAAAAACTTGCCGGACAGGTCCAAGTCGCTATGATCGTCGGGGATCATATTTTCGGCGTACGCGGTGGTAGCATCGTTAGCGCGTTGATCTGCCTTGGACTGGTTTCTTCAATCAGCGCCATGATGTGGATCGGCCCTCGGGTCACCATGGTGATGGGCGAGGATTTCCGGATGCTGCGGATCTTCGCGCACAAATCGAAATACGGCGTGCCTTCGTTCGCGATCGGTTTTCAACTCACTGTCGCAAACCTGCTCCTATTAACGCAAAGTTTTGAGTCGGTGCTTGAATTCATTCAATTCAGCCTCACCCTCTGTTCGTTTTTCACGGTGCTCGGCGTGATTGTGCTCCGCTTCACCAAGCCGGCGCATCCACGGCCATATCGTACTTGGGGTTATCCGGCGACGCCGATTATCTTCTTATCGGTGACGTTCCTCATGATGGGTTACCTGCTCATCAACCGTCCTGTGCAATCGCTGGCGGGCGTCTTCGTGATGCTCGCCGGTCTCATCATTTACGCTATCGCCCAGTACTACCCGGCCGTGCCTGCGGCGCAAAAAGCGACAACAATAAAATGAACTTGTCGAGCTCAATTACGGACATGGCATTCAATTCTGCGACCGGGTAAAGGGCACAAAGCGTACGGGGATAACAGAGCGCAACTTCGTCTCACCTGGTGCGATCTTTTCGAGGACGGTGAGCTGCTGTGTGGCGGGCGCGGGTCCCAGCGGCATGACTAGCCGGCCACCCACTTTTAGCTGCTCGATCAGCGGCGGCGGTACATGCCCGAGTGCGGCTGTCACGATAATTGCATCGAACGGGCCGCACTCCGGCCAACCATGGTAACCGTCGCCAACCTTTACGTTCACATTTTCATAACCGAGGTCTCCAAGCACTTTCATGGCGACCTCGCCAAGTGCAGGTACAATCTCAATGGTACAGACCTTGCGCACCAGCCGCGATAGTATTGCGGCCTGGTAACCTGAGCCCGTTCCAACTTCCAGAACCGCATGGTCGAACTTGACCTCAGCAAGATGGGTCATTAGGGCAACTATGAACGGCTGCGATATTGTCTGGCCCTGACCAATGGGAACTGGCATGTCCGCGTATGCGACCGAGCAAGAACCCGCGGGGATGAACCGATGACGTTCCGTTCGCCCCACGGCCTCTACGACATTCTCCGATATGCTTTGCTGTCCCAAAACACGCGTGTAGGCCCGAATGGTTTCGACCATCGCGGCGCGTTCGCGGACGCATTGCGCGTCCTCTCCCATTGCTTCACGTGCGACAGCAATCAACGCAAGCAGCAGCAATTTCTTTATCATCGTGTGGTGTCCCTTCCCAAAATATCATCCGGAAGTCGCTCTCCTCTATAGCTCCCTGTTCTCGCGTGCAAATTCCCTGTTTTTTGGCAAAAATTCTCTGTTCTGTTGAGTAGGGAATTTCGCTACAAGCCTCTGCATTTGCTCGCGTGTCGGCTTTTCAAATCGGACTAAGCAGGCGGATTTAACAAAATTCCCTGTTAGCAGGGAATTTGGATGCTGAGACGGGTTCGAGATCGACTGCGTCCGCCACCACGCACTCCCCCAAATCTCCAGTACCAGAGACTTTGCGGCAAAAGCCCGCGGACGCGGGGCTTAATTGGCCCAACGATATCTAGCTTTCGTCTCCAGCCGACGGGACTAGCGAAAACTGGAAGCCTGTCTCCGGCCGCAAATATTCTGGTCCTGGCGCGGACCGAGTCAAAGATTGGGTTCTGGTCGTGCCAACCCGAGCCGCTCGTATTGCCCTGCCCATTCAGTCGGCAAGTCGCGCAACCTTGCGACCCCGATACCTCGGGGTGATCGTCCCTCGACGGCTGCCTGAACGAGGCTTGGCGCAAGAAAAGCGAGCGTAATAGTTCGATTGACCTGCCGAATACTGCACTTCTCGCGTCGGCGATTTGTTCGAAGTTTTGAATTGTCCCGGTGACCAATTGATCGAGCCATTGCCTGCCAGTTGCAATTGCGGCGACGAGCTTTACGCGCGTCTCGGCGCGAATCGGGCGCGGGTCTTGACGAGGCGACGTCCCTACGGGCGGGATGATACCGTCCGGCACAGGCACAAGGCATTCATCCGCGTCAACGGCGATGACTCACCGCCTACGCCCGTTCCGCCTCATTCCAGAAAGATCGCGACGATCGTCGCCAGGAGGGCGATCATGGCGCGTGGGGTCTACTCGTTAGTAGATATGCAGCTTTTCCAGGAGCGCGAAGGTGTCATCGAAGGACTCGAACAAATCCTTGTTGTGCTTGATCATCTTGCTGCGCATGTAGACGCGGAGCCATTGCTTATGAATGTAGTTCTCATATCGGTTGAATGTTTCCCTCACTGGTTGATCGCTCTGCCCGAGAAGTCCGGCCAGAAACATCGCACACTCGAAGCCCAACGAAATCGACTGAAAGTATGGCGAGCCAATAGCCGAATCGCCGGCCAAAAAAACCGGTGAGCCTGCGAAAGGGTGGTCGGTGAGACTCAATTCGCGCCATTTCCGGCTGGTTGCATTGCGGGCGCGGTAGAGGTCCAGGGGAATGCGGATGATCTCGAGTTCGCCGAGTATCTCACCTCCGGTTTCATGTTTTATTTTTTGGATGAAGCGATCCATCGACTGAGCGGCCCCGGGAAAATTATCGCGCAGCCACTGACCGTCGAATCGCGGCGGCATCGCCTCAAACTCCTCGGCACTGATTTTGACGATGCCCGTTACGTGGGTCACACTTTGGTCGTAGTAGGTGCGGTGGACCGCTGGAATGAACTTGTAGCGGTAGTTCTCGGCGTTTTTGTAATACTTGCAATACTCGTCGCAGATATACGTCTGGCTATACAGGAATGTGACGACGAGCGCGTATTCAAGCCGGATCTTGAACGTATTGGCGCCTCCACCCACCACCTCGCCGACGGGGGGCGCAACGTGATCCCGAAGCAGTGAGTTGCTGCCCGTGCAGTCGATCAAAATGTCTTCCGGCTTCAGCATCGCCATCGCCTTCTCTGCCGTTACCGCCGCCGCGATGCGCTCCACTGAATTTGATGCGCGCACATCGATCAGATCGCCAAGGGAGCGTTCGATGGCGTTGAGCGGGCAGAACCCCAGCGTCCAACTGCGAAGAAGCGCCTTTAGGTCCGAAGGTATTGACCGTCTGAACGCGAGGCCCTCATCAAGCTCTGTTCGATCGAAGACGGCCTCGACGTTCTCTCCATCGATGCGGTCGATACAATAGCTTTCGACTGAATCCGCCACGAGATACGAGTCGAGTTTGACCATCCGGGTACGGGTGTACTCGCGTCGTTTTTCATAGAGGCGGATTGAGAAGGTGCCCGTCGTCTGGAGCAATGCCGTCAGCATAAGACCAACGGGGCCTGCCCCGACGATGTGCACTCGGCGCTCAGCATGCGTGGTTTCGGGGGGCATTCGCCTTCTCCTCACGCCACCGATGAAGCGTCGCCGGCGAGAGTGGACGGTGCTACTTGGCACGCATTGGGCAACGCGGCTAGGTCGCTTGCCTTCGGGAGCGCCGACCTCCCACATAGCACGAGGACGCCACACACAGCACGGGGCAGGTCGGACCAGGGTACCTCGCGCGAGTAGCCCGAGGCGCCAAGGGTCTGCGTCGGTCGAAAAGGTCTGAATCCTTTCACGGTTGCGAAGCCGCACCACCTCTGTTTCGACCGTGCTACACTCCTGGGCCGCTGTCGATGCGAGGCCCAGATGTCATGCAAGTTGGCACTTTCAGCATTTAGCGAGGGTGTCTCATGACGAATACAGCCGGACAGAAGGAAGAAAACTTTCCAATCTTCGAGTTGGGGTATTCAGACACTCTGACCGGCGGACCAAAATTTGTCAGATCAAGCCAGGGCATGCTTTTCCTGAGACTCACGAGTGGAGGCGCATTCAACTGGATAAATCTAAGGATTGTTTCGTCACGGATACCTCTCAAGCTAAGGTACAAGTGCCTTTATAAGCAAGTTGGAACTGAAATTGACGCTACGGCAGAGGCTTCAGATGACCAACAATGCCCGCAAGGAGACTCGCGTTACATCAAAAGAATCGCAATAGAGTCCAAAGTTTACTATCGATGTTGGCTTACGCGGGATCAGCACCCGGACGAATACGAACGAGATCCCGCAGGGACATTCTGGTACGGGAGCGGCCGGTTCTGCGGGACTGAAGAGGACAACCGTTGGATCGCGGCCTTGGAAATCAAGATGCCTCCGTTGGTTGACGGTTGGCGGTCTGCGTGAGCAGCCTCCTCTCGCTAACCAGCCGCTCTTGTTGTTCCCGAAAATCTCATCCGTGCAGATTCGCGCAATAAAGCAGAATCAGCGCATCGTTCGTTATGATGCTCGGAATCCTTTACTTGCTTGCAATGGTAGTTGCCGACGCGTTTGAGCCGCGACGCAGGCTCGAAAGCCGAGAATCTGTTTCTCCGCCATCAGCTCAAACATCGCCTTGAGACGGACACCGCCTCGTCTGCCGCTTCGTGGCTGTGACAGGCGTTACTGGTTGGATTACTCGGATTTGACCGAATCTGCTTAACTTGTCCCGGGTGGTGAAGCGCTCCCATGGGCCTTGACTGCATAGGGCGCCTAGCCAGCCAGTCCGCGCGCGAGGATCACGGGGCCATCACCACATGGTTGGTGAGTGCGATGTTCGGCGACGGCACGGAACGGATCGCCGCGATGTTGGCGTCAAGGTAGTGGCCGAGCGCCGGTTCGTCGACTTCCGTAGGTTGGCGATTCATGCAACTTCGCCGGCTTGTGGATCTTGAGAATCCGGCAACGGTGATCGGCTCGTGCCGCCGCTGTCAGAGAATAGGGCGGTCACGTGCACTATATCGTTGTCACGCGAGGTTGTTATTGTGCCTTGTGCGCGTGCGGCGAGCCGCAGCATGCTAGTGTTGCGCGGTAGGATCTCGAAGACAAACCCGCGCACGTTGTGGCTCATCGCGTAGTCCTGAAGGCACGCTTGCAGCGCGGTTCCAAGGCCCGCCCCCTGAAACTCGGGGGCAACCATGAAGGCCACCTCGGCGAGATTGGTCGTGGGGTTCAGCCAATAGCACGCGCTCCCAATGATCGTCTCGTTCTCACGTGGCCCGGTGACGGCTAGGAATGCCACGTCGGTCTCGTGGTTTACGTTGCAAAAAGTTTGCAACTCCCGGTAGGGAAGCGAGCGCACGCGCCGGAAGAACCGTGTGTAGATGTCATCCTCCGAAAGGCGATGGAACAATCCCTGCAACGCACCTGCATCGGCGGCGCGAGCCGGACGTATCATAACCGTGGAGCCGTTCTTCAGTGTGACGATGCGTTCTTCGTGGACGGAATAGGCGGCTTGGGAGGCGAGATATTGGTCGGCCCGAACATAACCCAATTTTTTGGCTGCTTTCAGCAACTCTTCACGCCAACGTGGATGCGCGACCTCGATCAATGCCAGTGCTCGCTCGCGAATCGATTTGCCGAACAGGTACGCGATACCGTACTCCGTGATCACATAGTGCACGTCTGACCTCGCGATCCCTACCCCATCGCCAGCTTCTAACAAGGGTTTGATTCTCGAAGCACCGTCGTCGGTGGTGGATGAAAGGCAGACAATGGGCTTGCCGTCTTGCGACCGCGCCGCGCCGCGCATGAACCCGAGCTGTGTTGACACCCCGCCGTAGAATTCGCCTTCAAATTGGTCGACACAGACCTGCCCCGTCAGGTCAATCGCGAAGGCCTGGGTGATCGAGACCATGCGCGATTGGTCGGAGACCTCCCGCGGATGACACACCTGATCGATCGGGAGGAATTCGAAACGTGGATTGTCGTCTATGAAGTCATAAAGCCGCCGGGTCCCAAGGCAGTA
>DASXST010000042.1:0-1509 GCA_036505835.1 Pseudolabrys sp.
AGCTAGGCGATTTGCATCGGCGATGCTCGTTCCGTAGCTCATCAGACCACCGATTTCGACAAACTCACGCTGGAAATAGATCGCAAGCACCCTATGGTAAGCCGCTAGCGTAACGAGCTGTGCGCGGCGGCTGTAGGCAAAAGGGCTGGGACCGACCAAGATCGCATCAATTGGCTTTTGCGAAAGGCTCGCAAGGGCCGTATCGATCTCGCGACCACTGCTGGCGTAAAGGACTTCGATTTGCTGCCCAATGGTCAAAGCCGCAGCTCGGACCTCTGAGACAAAGCGTTCCGTATGGGGCCATCTGGCATCGACGAGTACGCCAACGCGCGCAGCTCCCGGCCGCAGCTCACGCAAGAGCCCAAGGTGCTTCGTGCCAAGTTCCGCTGCGATGAAACTGACACCGGTGACGTTGCCACCGGGGCGGTTGAGGCTGGCGACGAGGTGCTCCCTGACCGGGTCGCCCCCAGTTGTGAAGACGATCGGTATCGTCGTGGTTGCGGCCTTGGCCGCAATTGCCGACTGGGTGTCATGCGCAGCGATCACCGCCACCTGACGGCGTACCAGATCGGCTGCGAGGTCGGGCAGCCGATCGTATTGGTCCTGCGCCCAGCGATACTCGATCGCCACACTCTGGCCTTCGACGTAGCCGGTTTCGCGAATGCCTTGGCGGAATGCGGTCACGAACCGTGTTCGGTCCGCGGGTGACAAGCCGCTGAGAAACCCGATCACCGGCATCGTCGTCTGCTGCGCGCGCGTCGCGAGCGGCCACGCCGCCGCGCCGCCGAGCGTGGCTAAGAATGTTCGTCGTTCGATGCGGCTTGCCATGTGACCCTCCGGTTGGGGGTCATTCATGCAATGGCGGGATGATACCACGCTTCCATCGCGCGGTCTGTACTAAGGCCGATAGGCAAGTCGAGTGAAGCCTCCGAATGACCGCTTGGGTTCAAAGGCGGTAAGTAGCAGGGCCCGGCAGATGTCAGTGTGTACGTCCGGCGAGAACCAGCCTAGGAAGCGTAATCGGCTTCCTCACGATCGAGAATGCGTTTGAGAGCGCAAAAGTGCCGTTCCGCCGGAGTCGGTCCGTTGTAGAAACGGGCGCCGCCGATTTCGTTCTTCGTCTTCTCTATTACGGTCTCAGGCAGCTGCTTCAGACGTTGACCAGTCCACATAGCGTAAATTTGCACCTGCGCTGCGCGCTCGATGTAGTAGAGCCGGTTATATGCGTCGGCTACCGATTGACCTACGGTGGTAACGCCATGGTTGGCCATGAACAGGACCGTTTTGTTGCCGAGGACCTTGGCAAGGCGCTCGCCTTCCGCGGGATCAAAAGCTGGGCCAGTGTAATTGTCGTCATATGCAATCATTTCCATCATGCCGACTTCCGTTTGGCCGATCTCTTTAATGTGGGGATCTTCGAGACGGGTGAGCGCACTGGCAAACGGCATATGCGTGTGGAACACGGCTTTAGCCTGCGGCAGCGCCTTGTGAATTGGCGCGTGAATGCAA
>DASXST010000043.1:0-7364 GCA_036505835.1 Pseudolabrys sp.
TGACCGTCGTCAAAAGTTACCCTGGCAGGAAGGCTACGGCGCCGCTGTCTTTGTCAATCAGTTGCTCGATCGATGCCTGATAAAGCGCTTTCAGTTGTTCGCGATTCAAGACGATTGCCGCCGGGCCGTCCGCGATACGCACCCCATCACGTAATAAATAGGCACGATCAGCCGCTCGCAGCGCGTGATTAGGATCATGTGTCGTGAACAGCACGCCATGCCCGGATTTTGCCAGCGCTTGGATCTCGTTCATCACTTTGCCCTGATTTCCGAAATCAAGACTGGCCGTCGGCTCATCGAGCACGATGAAGCGCGGCTCCTGGGCGAGGGCTCGCGCGAGCAAAACGAGCTGGCGCTCGCCGCCGGAAATCATGGTGTAGGGCCGATTGGTAAGCGCTGAAATGCCAAAGCGCTCGAGCACCGAGTGTGCGACCGCGCGATCGTGCGTGGTCGGACGGCTGAACAGGTTGCCGTGCGCCGTGCGACCCATCAGCACCACCGTCTCCACGGTGAAGGCAAAGGTGCCGATATGCACCTGCGGAACGTAGGCAATGAAGCGCGCCCGCTCGCGAACGCTGTATTCGTCGAGTGGCTTGTCGCCGAGGCGAACTTCGCCGGCCTTCGGCTTGAGCAGACCAAGCAAGGTCTTGAGCAAGGTGGTCTTGCCGCCACCGTTCGGCCCCAGCAGGGCGAGGACCTCACCGGTCGACAGAGCGACATCGAGCCCGCGGCCGACAGTATGGTCCGGATAACCGATAGTGAGATCGCGGCCCTCGATATTCACGACCAGGTCCTTTGCATGCTGGCCAGGAGCCAGATGAAGAATGGCGTGCCGATCACCGCCGTCAGAATGCCCAGCGGAATCTCGACCTCCGCCGCCGTGCGCGCGAGCGTGTCGATCAGCAGCAGGTAGCCGCCTCCCAGGATTGCTGCCGTCGGCAGCAGCCGCGCGAAATCGGGACCGACCAGGGAGCGCGAGAGATGCGGCACCACCAGACCGACCCATCCGATGATTCCTGCGGTCGCGACACTGGCCGACGTGGTGAGCGTCGCCGCTGCCACGATTGCAACTCGCAGCGGTCCAGTCGCGACGCCGAGTGACCGCGCCTCCTCTTCAGGCAGAGACATGACATTCATCCGCCAGCGCAACGCGATCAGAACAGCGGTGCCAATCGCGACCGGCCCGAACAGCGGCAGCAGATCCGAGGCATTGGCGGCGGCCAGGCTGCCAAGCAGCCAGAAGGTCATGGCGGGGAGCTGGTTGTAGGGATCGGCAAGATACTTAACGAGACCGACACCGGCGCCGAGCAGCGCGCCCACAACGACACCGGTCAACACAACCACAAGGATCGGATCGCGCGCGCGCACCGCCGAGCCGATTACATACACGGCGGCAACAGCCAGCAGGCCGCCGACGAAAGCGAATCCCTGAATGGCAAGCACGCCGAGAGAAAGGAAAATGCCGATCACGGCTCCCAAAGCCGCGCCGGAGGAAGCGCCGAGAATATCGGGCGATACCAGCGGATTGCGAAAGAGGCCCTGGAACGCAGTTCCTGCAACCGCCAACGCCGCGCCGACAAGCGCCGCCGCGAGCACACGCGGACCACGCACTTGCAGGATGACGCTTTCGACGGCAGGGGAGACGTCCGGCCGGTGCCCGCTGATCTTCGCGAACAACACGTGCCCGAGCTCGGCAAGCGAGACCGGGTAGCGGCCGATTGTGAAGGCGAGCAGCAGGCCCGCGATCAGCACGCCGGTTGCGATCGCAAGCCCCGGTAGCGCGGAGCGCGTCAACTAGTCTCTCCCGGCCAACACATGATCAATCTGCGCGTCGTCCGGCGTGCGGTGATAGAACATCGCATAGAAATCGCGCATCTGCGCGCGAATGTCTTCCGGAAACTTGTCCGCGTACAATATCTTTGCCAGCCACCAAAGACCGATCAGGCGGTTAACCGATGGCGGAAAGTCCACCCAGCCGAACGGCATTTTCGGCGAGAGGTGCACGCGGCCATCGCGCACGGCTTTCAAAGATGCTAACGCCCCATCGCCGCGCACGCTTGCAGCAAAGTCCTGGTCGATGGTTACAATCACGTCCGGATTCCAAAGCAGCAGCTGCTCGATCGAGATATTGGCGAGCCCGCCCTTGTTCGCGCCGGCGACATTCTGCGCCAGCATCTCGATCGTTTCGACATTTATCGAGCCACCAAGCCCGGTGACCAGGCCGCGCGGGCCGCGCGCGTAGTAGACGCGCGGCCGGGCCGAGGGCTCGATCGCTGCGATGCGGCCCATGATCGTTTTGAGGGTATTGTCCGTATAGCGCGCCAACTTTTCCGCCTCGGCTTGCCGCGCAGTCAGCTCCCCGAGGTTGCGGTAAGTCTCCGCGGTGGCATCGAAACGGCCATCCAACAGGGCGTAGGGAATGCCGGTTTGTTCCTGCACCCGCTCGGCCAGAGAGACAAAAGTTGCGCTGGCCGAGCCGACATCGAGAATCAGGTCAGGCTTGAGCGCAAGCACGCTTTCAAGATTGGCTGTATTGCCGCGCCCCGTGATGCGGCCAACCTCAGGCCGCGCGCACACGTCTGGCAGCATGTAAGCGCACTCTTCCGGTCGATTGGCGCGCGGCCAACCGAGCAGCAAGTCTGGCGCCAGCGTATAGAGAAGAATCGCAGCAGGCGGACCGGCGGGGAATACGCGCGCGACTTTCTGAGGCACCGGCAAGGCGCGGCCCGTCGCGTCGGTCACCGTTGCGGCGTGGCCTATGCGGGGCGCCAGCAGCGCTGCTGCGCCGGTGCCGAGAAATGTACGACGGGAGAAAACCATCGGTCGCCATCTAATAGCCGATGCCAAAAGCCATCGACTCTTGCTGATCGGCAATACGATAGAATTAATCTACGCCAATCATAACACTGGTCGCCTTGATGATGGCGTAAGCAGTCTTGCCTTTTTCCAGCTTCAACTCGTCGACCGAGTCATTGGTAATTGATGCGGTCAGGGTTTGTCCGCCAATATCGATACGCACATGGGCGCTGGTGGCGCCTTTCTTGACCTCAACAATTTTTCCCTTGAGCTGGTTGCGCGCGCTGAGTTTCATTTGATGCCTCCAAATTGCTATTTATCGACCCCGGCGAGAATCCGTGGCTGGTTAAAATTTTCCCGGCCTCGGATGACAAGATAAAATCCGCAAAGCGTTGAGCTGACGGCGGCCCGCCATTTATTACGGTTAATCCGTATTCGGCGCCGACCGCCAGCTTTTCCGGCAACGCTACGATCTGCTGCCTGGAATCCTCCTTCTGCGCCGCGAGTGCATTGGTGCAATACGTCAGGAAGATATCAGCGCGGCCTTGCGCGACATGCCATCCATAGACTGTGCGGCCGGAAGGCGGACTTGCACTATCGGCGCCGCCAGTGAGCTGCAAAGCTTTCTTTTCCAGCGCGGATTGTGCCCCAGGCTTGATCGCTTGCGCTTTGTGAAATACCTCAAAAGCGTAGTCGCCTGAGGGGTCGGATTCCGGGGTCGACGTGGCGAGCTTTATGTTTGGATCGAGCATGCGATCAAGCAGAGTCAAGCTATCCACTGCGAGACCGGGTTTCACCAATGCGCAGAGTTGATTGCGCGCGAAGCGAAAGACCGGACCGCTTTTTTTCTCATCGTGCAGCGCCTGCGGATGCTCCATGTTAGCGGAGGCAAATACGTTTGCCGCAGCGCCGGCGGAAATCTCATTCTTCAATATGCCGGAGGGGCCATACTTGGCGTCAATCTTGTTGCCGGTCATGGCTTCATAAGCCTTGGCCACGTCGGTCAAGGCGGCTTTCAGACTGCCGGCGGCGTAGAGCTGGACGGTCTCTGCCGCTGCCGGTCTCGCCATCGCAAGCATCACCAGTACGATCGCGCTGGCGCGCATCAAGCGCTCGTGTCGTTGGCGTTCGAATAGAACAGCTGCTCGCCATTGATCTTGTAGTCGGCGATCGCCTTCTGCCCCTCAGGCGACACCAGCCAATCGATGAACTGCCGGCCGAGATCTTTCTTGACGTTTGGATGCTTGGCCGGGTTCACCAGCATGACGCCGTACTGGTTGAAAAGCCGCTTGTCGCCCTCGACAAGGATTTGAAGGTCACCCTTGTTCTTGAACGACAGCCACGTGCCACGGTCCGACAGCACATAGGCATTGCTGGCGGCAGCGGTGTTTAAGGCTGCGCCCATGCCTTGGCCGATCGACTTGTACCAGGGACCTTTGTCTTTCTCGATATCGATGCCGGCGTCCTTGTTCCAGAGCGCAAGCTCGGCGATGTGCGTGCCGGAGCGATCGCCGCGAGAAATAAACGGCGCCTGTTTTTCCTTGATCGTCTGCAGCGCTTTTGCAACATCACTCATGCCTTTGATGCCGGCGGGATCGCTCTTCGGACCGATCAGAACGAAATCGTTGTACATGACCGGATATCGCTTCACGCCTTCGCCTTCGGCGATAAATTTCTCCTCCGCTGATTTGGCGTGCACGAACACCACGTCGGCGTCGCCGCGCCGGCCGGTGTCGAGCGCCTGACCCGTGCCCTGCGCCACGACTTTCACGTCGATGCCGGTCTTTTGCTTGAACAGCGGCAGGATGTGGCCGAACAGGCCTGAATCCTGGGTCGATGTGGTCGATGACACCACGATGGACTTTTCTTCCTGCGCGGCGGCGCTCGCCGCGGCAGCAATGACAGTTCCGGCTGCAGCAGCGACCATCAAGAAGCGACGGGTAAGCATATGAATCCTCCGTTTCGGTTTTAGACCAGCAACTCGCCAACGACGAATTTGCGCGCCTCTTCCGTGCGCGGCGTAAGGAAAAACTCTGGCGAGGGCGTATTTTCGACCAATCGGCCGCGATGAAGCATCACGACGTCGCCAGCGAGCCGTCTGGCTTGGCCGAGATCGTGCGTCGACATCACAATCTTGACGCCCCGGGCGCTCACGGCCTGCACGATGTCCTCGATCGCCTTGGTGGCGTACGGGTCGAGACTCGCAGTCGGCTCATCGAGGAAAAGCACGGCCGGATCGCGCGCCAACGCACGCGCCAGCGCCAGGCGCTGCTGCTCGCCGCCCGAGAGACGCCTCGCCGGGCGGCTGGCAAGGGCGTCGAGCCCGACCATGGTCAGCAATTCCGCCGCGCGCTTGTGCCGCTGCACGCGTGGCACACGCGCCGCGCCGAGTGCATAACGCAGGTTTGCGCTTGCCGAACGCCGAAGCATGGCCGGACGCTGGAACGTGATCGCGCGCCGCTCTGATGACGCATTTTCGCGGCCGCCCCAGCTGATGCTTCCACTGGAAAGTGGAATAAGGCCCATGGCCACGCGCAACAGCGTTGTCTTTCCGCTGCCGTTGGGCCCGATCAGAATCGTGGGTGGTCCTGGCGCAATCGTCAGCGTAATGGAATCCAGTATCGCGACGTCCCGCCGCATGACGGAGGCGTTTGTAAGAACGAGCGGAAGGTCGGAGGCGGGTGCGCGCATGCTCATCCTGCGTAACGTTCGCCGGCGCGGCGCATGCCCCAGGCCAGGGCGTTGATCAGAACCACGATCGACATCAGCACCACGCCAAGCCCGATCGCCAACGGCAGGTCTCCTTTGGACGTTTCCAGGGCGATCGCGGTTGTCATGGTGCGCGTGAATCCTTCGATGTTGCCGCCGACAACGATGATGGCTCCGACTTCCGCCGCTGCGCGGCCAAAGCCCGCAAGCAATACGGTCACCAGGCTGAAGCGCGCATCCCAGATCAGCGTCGTCACGCGCCACAGCGCTCCGACATTCATGGCCGCGAGCTCGTCGCGATATTCGACCCACAGGTCTTCGATGATTTGCCGCGTGAGCGCGGCAATGATCGGCGCAACGAGGACTGTTTGCGCGATCACCATCGCCTGAGGCGTGAACAGCAGGCCCCACGATCCAAGCGGCCCCGAGCGCGACAGCAGCAGGAATATCGCCAGGCCCACGACGACGGGTGGTAGACCCATCAGTGCGTTGAGAATGACGATTGTCGCTTCGCGGCCGCGAAAGCGCGTAAGCGCCAAAAACGCGCCGGCCGGCACTCCGATCGCCGCGGCAAGTAATACCGCGGTGAGGCTGACAAGAAGCGACAGGCGCACGATCGCCCACAAGGCGGGGTCGGCGGTCAACACCAGTTGAAGAGCGGATTCCTCACCAGCCATCGAAACTCTTGGGACGTTGCCTATCTGCGCATTTGTGCATCCAGTCCCGTCATGGTCAATCTTTGAAAAAAATGCATAAATATGCTTATCAGAACATGCAATTAGAGTTTTGGGCGCCTCGTGGGGCGCACGGTTGCGCGGATCCGACCGTCGGCCTGCGACGCCGAAGAAGGCCTGAGAATAAGGACAGTGGCTGAAGGTGCGCCCGTCGAAATGCGGTGCCTTTGACAGCCGATCAAGAAAGGTGTGGTTGAGGCAGGCGTCGCGAGTTTTCCATGACAAAGAGACGCAGCGTTTAGGAATGCCGATCTGGAGGGGTGGCCGAGTGGCTGAAGGCGCACGCTTGGAAAGCGTGTTTACGGGAAACCGTAACGTGGGTTCGAATCCCACTCCCTCCGCCAATGTTCAGATTAAATAATTGACTTATATAATTTATTCCGTTATTGTCCGTAGATAGACTGTCCTATCTACAATAGGGACCTCGTACATGCCTTTTCAGGAGCTTAGACTACCCTCGGGTAGCCAATGGGGCGCAAAACGCACCAGCGGGCTTCCTAGGGCTTTAGCTTAATTAAAAGTTGTGTGAACTAGCTCACACAACTTTTGCTGGAACCCACCCACATGAATGGAGGGATCTGCAAAGCAGGAGGCCCACATGCGACAAATACTAAAAATAAAAATTGGGTTGGTCCTAGGTGTCCTAGGTGTCCTAGGTGGCATCTTCGTCAGTGTGGTGACAGCACCGACCAAGACGGTCACGCACACCGAGACGGATTTAATGGCGATCCGTGGTCTTCAAGTCAGGGTACCAAACCATGGTCTTCAAGTCAGGGTACCAAATGACATGAAGATCTTTCCGGTGGAGCTAATACCACTGCCTTGATCATGCCCCGCAACTCCGTGCGACATGACTGCGACATGATCGTAAAAACTTACGGGCGCAAAACGCACCAGCGGGCTTCCTAGAGGCTCGCTAAGACCCGTCGTTTTACACCGCCGTTTGTCCGACCAGGAACATCCTTGCACCCTAATCGGTCACTTCGATTGAGCGGCCATCGCGTTCCAGGTTTTCGAGGTGCTGGTTTTCGGAGTGCTGGTGCTGCTTGGCTCGTCGCACGTACACCGACAACAGCACACCTTCAATGCCGTTTGTCAGGTCACGATATCGGATAGCGCCAGGGG
>DASXST010000044.1:0-28722 GCA_036505835.1 Pseudolabrys sp.
ACAGGTTATGCCATCTCGTTTGCGGCGGTGGACGCAGCGCATTTTGCTCCGGTGTGGCAGCAAACGTCGCGCGGCGCTCACGGACGATCTGCCAAGGCGGCAGCGGCGGTGGAAGGCCGGACACTTTCGCGACCTCGCCCCAGATGGTCTGCGCCAGATCGGTGCGCGGCATGGTAAAGTACTCGCCGCCGTCGCTGATCGTCACCGAAATTCTGCCTGGCAGGGCGAATATCCATTGGCAGGTGCCGTTGATCACCCCCAGTATCGGAGGCAATCCAGCGGGGGGATCGATGCGGAAATGCGCATTTACGATCCCACGAAATGAGGACGGAGCCCGCAAATCCGGCACGAAATTCGCTGCCACATAGGGCGGAACGGCGAGAATCATCGCATCGTTCTCTCCAAGATCGACATTCCCTTTTGCCAATTCGAGTCGCGACACACGATGACCGTCAAATTTGACTGCAGTCAATTCGTCCTCGAACACCACCGAGACGTCATGCTCGCGCAGATAGCGAATCGCAGGTTCAACAAATACGTTTGCCAGCCCGTCGCGCGCGAGCAATGGCCGGCACGCCTGCCCGGCGAGGCCAAGCGTTTCGCGGACAAGTCCGCTGGCCAATCTCGCTGATCCTTGGCGGGGTTGGATATTGAGCGCGGCAAGCAACAAGGGCTCGAGCAAACGCTCGTAAATCGGCCCCGAGCAACTTATGACTTCTGCGATAGGCTTATCGGTCGAGGTCCAGAGGAGACGCGCCAGCGGCAGGTAATCGACGACGTCGGTCTGCGGCACGCGGCGATCCTTGTCGAAAACCCACCATGGAAATCGGCCGTCGCCAAAGCGCAAGGTCCACTTCTCGCCGGTTGGCAGATCAATGAAATCAAACTCCGCCTCACTCGGCCCGTGCAGGCCTGCACTCGACCCGATGGTCTCGACAAAGGATAGAGCTGCATGATTTCCCGACAACAGCAAATGAGCGCCGTTATCGATCACCATATCGGTGGCTTGGTCGAAATATGAACGGCATCTGCCGCCTGCGTGTGCGGTTGCCTCGTGCATAACGACTGCGCGGCGCGATCCGCACAGGCGCACCGCGGCAGAAAGCCCCGCCAGTCCAGCTCCGATAATGTGTACCGTGCCGTCTTCAGACGAATGCATGCCGCAACGCAATCCACAATAAATAAGACTTTTTCACGTGAAGGCGGTTCCGTGGCAGGGTCCAACCGCGCGATACCATGTCTTCGAGCTTCTGGCGATAGACCGCTCCCATGATTCGGGGCGCTCGCACGACCCGGCGCGGACAGCGCGTCATGATCTCGTCTGCTTTCGCAAAATGTGCGCGGGCGCGTTCGACAATAAAGTCACAGGCGGGAGCGAGGTGAGGATCTGACGCGACTGCGTTTGGATCGCTGCTTTTGATATTGGCAAGCGCCAACGCTTCGCGCGGCAGGTATAGGCGGCCCACTCCGGCATCCTCGTCTATGTCACGCAAGATATTTGTCAATTGAAGCGCCCGACCAAGATGGTGCGCAAGCGATTTCCCATCGGCGTCGCTCATGCCGAAAATGCGCACACACAATCGCCCAACGGCACTGGCGACGCGATCGCAATAAAGTTCAAGCTGCTCGAGGCTGGGAGCCCGAATATCCTCGCGTGCATCCATTTCCACGCCGTCAACAACCGCAAGGAAGTCCTCCTTGCGTAACTCAAAGCGGGCAATGATCTTCGCAAGCCGCTCAAGTCCGATCGGAATATTCCCGGAATAAAGCGCGTCAATGTTCTGTCGCCACACCGACAACAGCGCGAGCCGCTGCGGCCGCGGCGCGTCATTGTCGGCGATATCGTCGACCTCTCGGCAAAACGAATATACTTCGAGGATTGCTTCCTTTTTTTCGCGGCTGAGGAGACGCATGGCGAGATAAAAGGAGCTGCCGCCTGCGCGGTTAGCGGGCGACGATCGATCTGTTAAGGATTCTGGAACCTGGACGTTCATGGGGTCTGATATCGGTGCGTCGGCGTCACTGTGCGGACCAGCCGGCGAACTATAGCCCGAGTACCACCGTTTAAAGCGGTCGCAAGGGCTTCGGCTTTGGTGAGGTGCACGCGCTCGGCAAATGGGTCGCGGACCATAAGAATTTCGATCAGGCGGCTGGCCAGCGATTGGATGACCGAGATCTCGAGCGCGAGCCGCGTATCGCTGACCTTGGCCTCAAGCCCGCGGCTTTCGTCCAATAGAGCCGCAGTGCGAGCCACCACCCCGCGAAGACACGCTTTCAACGCGGGTGCCGTTTCCTTGCCGTCCAACTGTTCGACACTGGCGCCATTAGCGGCCAGCGCATCGAGCGGAATATAGACCCGATCAAGCGCGCGATAGTCCTTGGCACAGTCCTGCACATGATTGATGACCTGCAGCGCTGCACAGAGGGCATCCGACGCCGGCCAGGTTGCCCGCGTTTCGCCATGCACGTCGAGCACAAAGCGGCCGACGGGCATCGCCGAGCGGGAACAATAGTCGATGAGCTCATCCCAGGTGGCGTAGCGATGCTTGGTCGCGTCCTGACAGAACGCACTCAGCAAATCCTGAGCATGACGCGGGGACAAGTCCCTCTCCTCAAGCATTGCACGGAGGCGCAGACCTTCCGGATCGTCGCCGCCTCTGCCGAGCAGGCTTGCCTCCAGCCGGTCAAGCCGTGCAATTTTTTCCGTGCTCACAAGCTCAGGGTGGTCGGCAATATCGTCGGCAACGCGAACAAATTCGTAGAACGCCAGGATGACAGGCCGGTGTTGCCGCTTAATAAGACGCGATGCGACCGGGAAATTTTCATCGTGCGCGCCCTTGCCCGATCGAAGGTGTCCGCTAGAGGTCATTGCACGCTCGTCGCATCGGCGTGAATGCGTCCCTTCCATTCACCCCCCTGCCCTTTGACAAACAGATAGGCCGAGCTGAGTGTGTAATAGAGGTATAGCCCGGCAATTGCCGGGAGCCCGAGGCTCCATAAAGGAGATAGTCTATAGAATCGCAACGTCGGCAGAAAAGATACCGTCATCGCCAGCCATGCAAGCAATCCCAAAAATCGAGACAGTCCGGCGGCAAAGATCGCAAGAAGGGGCGGAACCATGAAAGTTATAACCATGCCAGCGAACGTCGCAGCCAGGAGCAGCGGTGAGTAACGAAGTTGCGCATAGGCTGACCGCGTGATCATGCGCCTCACGTCGGAAAAAGTTTCATAAGGCCGAATGCTGTGTACGCGGTCGCTAAGACCCAACCAAATTGGTCCCATTGTTTTCATCTTGGCCGCCAATGAACAATCATCGATCAGTGCGTTGCGAATGCTCGCAATGCCGCCAACGCTCGCAAGCGCGTCCACGCGCACGAGCATGCAGCCTCCTGCTGCAGCTGCCGTGCTTGATCCTGGTTGAGATACCCATGGAAATGGAAACAGCATTTGAAAAAAATATATGAATGCCGGCACATGCGTTCGTTCGGCCAAGCTCTCGCATTGCAGCTTCGCCATCAGGGACGTCAGCACAAATTGACCGGCGGATGATTGTCTTACAAGCCATGCCAGCGTATCGGGAGCATGCTCGATATCGGCATCGGTAAGCAGGAGATATTCGGGCCGAAGTTTTTCGGCCGCAGCGATGCCCTGGTTCTGCGCCCCCAGCTTTCCGGTCCAGCCCGGCGGCGGCCCTTTGCTCTCGATCACTGTCATCCGGCGGCCGGGAAAAGTTTCCGCAGCGTGCATTGCATTCGCAGCTGTGCCATCGCTGCTATCGTCATCAATAACGATAACGTCAAGCGCGCCGGCATAATCCTGCGCCAGCAGAGACCGCACGCTTGCTGAGATATATTTCGACTCATTGCGCGCGGGAACGACGGCAACGACGGCGGGCCAACGTTGCAATTCGGGCATCGGTCGGCCGGTATCGCGTACGGGGCAAAGCCAGAACTTGCCACGGCCCGCGATAAGATAAATCCACACCACGACGCAAATGACTGCCAGCACACCGCTCATTGCAGGAATGTTTCTTGTTGCGTAAGACCCCTGTTTTAACATTGGAAAGGGCTTGTTGGTTCGGCAGATTTACGGTTTTGGGCATGCCGCTGCTGGATTTCCTAAAAAACCGGCGGAAAGCACGGTTTTGAACGGAAAAGCCCGGCCTCGGGGCATCTCCTGCCCTAGCGCGTCTTGCGGCCTGAGCAAACGCCGGTAGTCTTCGGCGCAACAAGAACGGATATGCACTCATGCTTCCCGCCTCAAGCGATGTCGTGATCGTCGGTGCCGGAAATGCCGCCTTTTGCGCTGCCCATGCCGCGGCTGAGCATGCCGTCTCGGTCCTGATGCTCGAGCGCGCGCCGGAAGAAGAATCCGGGGGCAATAGCCGTTTCACTGCCGGTGCCTTTCGCTGCGTCTACGATGGCGTCGACGATTTGCGCGCGCTGATGCCCGACCTGACTGATGAAGAGATCTCCAATACCGATTTTGGCACCTACACCGAAGACAAGTTCTTCGACGATATGGGACGCGTCACTGAATACCGCACCGATCCCGATCTGTGCGAATTGCTCGTTACTCGCAGCAAGGAAACGATGCGCTGGATGGAAAGCAAAGGCATTCGTTTCATTCCGATCTACGGACGCCAGGCCTACAAGATCAACGGCAAGTTCAAGTTTTGGGGCGGACTGACGGTCGAAGCCTGGGGCGGTGGACCCGGACTTGTCGACGCGCACACCAAGATCGCGCGCAAGAATGGCGTTCATGTCGCCTATAACGCGCGGGCTGTGTCGCTGATTGCCGACGACGATGGCGTGAAAGGTGTGCGCGTGAAACATAACGGGCGGACGGTCGAGGTCAAGGCCAGGTGCGTGGTACTGGCGGCAGGAGGTTTCCAGGCCAACGCCGAGATGCGTACGCGATATCTTGGTCCAGGTTGGGAACTCGCCAAGATACGCGGCTCCCGCTTCAACAGCGGCGACGGGATTCGTATGGCCCTTGATATCGGCGCCATGCCGACAGGCAACTGGTCCGGGTGTCACGCGGTCGGCTGGGACCGCAACGCGCCCGAATTCGGCGATCTTGCGGTCGGCGACAACTTCCAGAAGCACTCTTACCCATGGGGCATCATGATCAATGCCAATGGTGAGCGCTTTGTCGATGAAGGCGCGGATTTTCGCAACTACACCTATGCGAAGTACGGACGCGTTATCCTGATGCAGCCCGGTCAATTCGCCTGGCAAGTCTTCGACAAAAAGATTATCCCGATGCTGCGGGACGAATATCGCATCAAACAGGTGACCAAAGCGCGGGCTGATACGCTCGAAGAACTGGTGAAGAAACTTGATGATGTCGATGCAAAGCGCGCCCTTGATACAATCAAGGCCTACAACAAAGCTGTGCGCACAGACATAGCCTTCAATCCGAACGTGAAGGATGGGAGGCGAACCGAAGGCCTGGCCATCAACAAATCGAATTGGGCCAATACCATTGACGAGCCGCCGTTCGAGGCTTACGCGGTCACCTGTGGCATCACCTTTACCTTCGGCGGCCTGAAGATCGATACGACATGCCGGGTGCTGGACACCGACGGCGAGGCGATCGCCGGACTACATGCGGCAGGCGAGCTGGTCGGCGGGCTCTTCTACTTCAATTATCCGGGTGGCACCGGCCTCATGGCGGGCTCGGTATTCGGCAGGATTGCCGGCACCACCGCCGGCCGGCGCGCCGCACAGATGCCCGCGTAGCCCTTATCTCGCCACTGCGAATGCGTGCTGTTACTTCGCCTTTTGGCGGCGCGTTCGCGCAGTCGATAGAATTGTATGGCGGACCGGGCTGTTTCCCGCCGCAGCTTCTTGTATCGATCGCAGTATTCTTCCGTATTGACGCCGCTATCCAGCATGAGAATGGCGCGCGTCTTTTTCCAGGAGAAATCAATCGATTTCGCCAATACCAGAATTTGAGCCATCATCATCAATTATTTCAAATAATTAGCGAACAGCGGTTGATTTTCCGTTAGTTGAATCAGCAACGCGCACACGCGAGGCGCGCTTTTAAAAAAATGACTGGCCGGCGATTAATGATTTATTTTGCGTTACGTCGTTGACGCATCTGAAGCAGGCGCTATCGCCAATCAGGAACTCGGAACAGGTTAATTCAAGCTGCGGCGTTCACATGGCATCCACGATGCAAGACAGGCATATCGTCGAAACGGACATTCCATCGCGGCTTGATCGGCTGCCCTGGGGCCGCTTTCACACGCTGGTTATTGCTGCGCTCGGCATCACATGGATCCTTGATGGGCTGGAAGTGACGCTTGCCGGAAGCATAGCCGGGGCACTGAAAGAAAGTTCCACGCTGCGGTTTTCCAATACGGATATCGGGCTTGCCAGCAGCGCGTATCTGGCCGGAGCGGTGCTTGGTGCAATGTTCTTCGGTTGGCTGACGGATCGCCTGGGCCGCAAAAAACTGTTTTTCATCACGCTCGCCGTGTATCTCACGGCAACCGCAGCGACGGCGACTTCGTGGAACATCGAGAGCTTCGCCTTTTTCCGCTTTGTTACCGGCGCGGGAATCGGCGGCGAATACGCAGCGATCAATTCCGCGATTCAGGAGCTTATTCCGGCACGCGTGCGCGGTTGGACCGATCTTGTGGTCAATGGAAGCTTCTGGATCGGTGCCGCTGTCGGCGCTCTCGGCTCGTTGGTGCTACTCGATCCAAATTTCATTGATCCCGATCTTGGCTGGCGCCTCGCCTTTCTGATCGGCGCAGGTCTCGCCTGCCTGATTTTCTTGATGAGGTTTTGGATACCCGAAAGCCCGCGCTGGCTGATGACTCACGGCTACGCCACTGAAGCCGAGCGTGTGGTCGCCGGCATCGAAAGCCGCTTTGCACCACCTCCTCATATGCAAGGCTTGCGGCGCGTACGATTGCGCAGTCGAAAGTCGACACCGCTTCATCTGGTGGTGCAGACACTGTTCAAACATCATCGCCGCCGAACGCTCGTTGGACTAAGCCTGATGGCGGCGCAGGCTTTTTTTTATAACGCGATCTTTTTCACGTATGCGCTGATTCTCACCGACTTCTACGGCATCGCGTCCGACCAGATTGGCTGGTACCTGCTCCCCTTTGCGATCGGAAATTTTCTTGGACCTGTGCTGCTAGGTCGTCTCTTTGACACTCGCGGTCGCAGACCAATGATCGCATTTACCTATATCGTCTCAGGCCTCCTGCTGGCCCTGACCGGTTGGCTTTTCATGCGCAATGCGATTGACGCAACGACGCAGACCGCCTGCTGGACAATAATCTTTTTCTTCGCTTCGTGTGCGGCCAGTTCGGCCTATCTGACAGTCAGCGAAACCTTTCCGCTCGAGATTCGCGCGTTGGCGATCGCATTCTTTTATGCAGTCGGAACGGGAATCGGAGGCATCTTTGCACCGTCCTTGTTCGGACTCCTGATTGATACCGGATCTCGGGTAAGCGTGTTCTGGGGCTATCTCCTTGGCTCAGCGCTGATGATCATCGCTGGCTGGATTGCCTGGCGCTGGGGCGTCGACGCCGAGCGGAAGGCTCTAGAGGACGTCGCCCGGCCGCTCACCTTTATCGGCGGTGAATAAACCGCGCAACGTTTCATCAGGCCAAGCTTTTGGATACAAGGTCGCGCAAAGCATTCGGCGCAAAAATCACTACGCCACCGCGCTCAAGTTTCAGCCACTTCTTGCGCTGCCATTCCTGCAATTGCTTGTTCGCGCTTTCGCGCGAAACTCCGATCATCTGGCTTATTTCCCGCTGCGTTACGTGAATTTTGCCGGGTGAACCGTCGGACGAAGGCTGATAAAGATGCAGAAGGACTTTGGCGAGCCGATTAGGCAGCCCAAGAAATACAATGTCCTCCACCTGTTCGCTCGTCTTTCGGATGCGAGCACACAGTACCTTGATCAATCTTTCAGCGACTTCAGGACTGTCTCTGAGCAAAGGTATGAAATCCCGGCGCTCAATCACCAGCAATTCACAGTTCTCAATGGCGACGGCATCAGCGGTCCTTTGTCCGCCATCGAGAAACGCAATTTCACCGAAAAGTTCGCCCGGAACGACCAAATTGAAAATCGCATCTTTCCCTTCATCGGATGGGGTGCTGATTCTTACCGCGCCTGCCCGCACGGCATACAGCTTCGAACCTATGTCACCCTTCCGGAATATGACCGCGCCTTTCTTCACTTTGGTCGGAATGACGCGGGGAGCCAACCGATCAATGACCGTGCTGCCCAAGTCCCTGAAAAAAGGATGGGACCGAAGCACGCCGTGCTTGTCGGCAGACTGCGTTTGAGTAGTCGCCCCCGTGACCATCACAACTCACCAGAATCGCTGTCCAGATAAAACTAACATAGGATACCACACGGCACCCCAATTGGCCGAAACGTCAAAACAAGTGGTAAACGCGTCATTGCACGGGCAGCCTGAACCGTTTGCCGGGGCCGTCTCCTTTATTACTTGTGTCTATGGGATCTCGGATGACCGCAAAAATCGCGCGGCAAATGTGAGCTACTTCACCGTTATGTGGCGGCACGCATGGTAGCGGACGTTAGCATTGGAGGCCGACCATGCGACCGATCAAGGCAGGAAGCGGGTCTCGCTGGCAACGTCTCGAAAAGTCCAACCGTGGTGAAAGTGTAGTCGCCACAATCTGGCTTGTGCTGTACGTCCTCTTGCTTGGAGCTGCTATTGCATCGCCGTTCATGTCGGACGCGATGCTGCTTGCGACTCGATAGGCGGGACATGCCAGTCAAGACGCACCAGGTTTCCTACTTCCTCGCACTGTGTGAGGAACAAAGCTTCACCCGAGCCGCGCGACGCTGTGGTATCGCGCAACCATCGCTGACCCGCGCAATTCAGTCGCTGGAAAGCGAATTCGGCGGCTTGCTGTTCGAGCGAAGCAAATCGATCGTCCGCTTGACGCATCTCGGACAATTCGTGCGCCCTGAGTTCGAGCGGATCGATCAAGCCACCACAGCGCTAAGGCGAAAGGTCGCAGAAATTAAAGGCCATGGCCCCAACTGAACCCGGTCATGGAGGGATGCATGCGTGTAATAGCCTTAGCCGTGGCGACAATCGCAATCATCGTCGTGGGACTGAGTATCCGTCCCACCCCGCATGCCACCGCGAGTCCGCCCGAAGCAGCGCGCGCTCTGATGGACCCTGCCGGAATGCATACGACAGTCGGTGCGAAATCGCTTCCAAGCCAGCAATTTGACGCGTACTGACTTGGTCTGAGAGCCGCTGGTGGCGGGCAACTTTGCCCCCCTGCTGTCGAACGACCATCAGGAGTAAGTGCTTGCGAACCGGTCTTTGGGAAACCCGAGGTCGCTATCCACGAGAATGCCGCGCAGCGGGCCTAAGGCCGGCGGATTGTGTCCGGACCGGCTCTCATTTTTCTTCCCTATGCGAATGTAATTCCTATTTTTGTGTCCGTTCGCCAGATTGAGCACCAAGGGTAACGAACCCCTTCGATTATCACGTCAAACTTCACCGGTAAGCCGTACGTAGTCGATAGTTGAAGACACGCCCCAGCCTCCGTGAGATTGCGGATCGAACACTCGAGCTTCGGCGCTTTGTCGCTTAAGACGATTTGCGCGGTGTTCAATACGCGCTTACGGAAGTTGGTTCTATTTTCTTGTACGGTCTCGGCGCCCCCGATCGGTAGTGGCGCAGACAGTTACGCAAGTCAACTATTTGAGAGATCGAATTCACGTTTCTGTAGAACTTGAAAGGGCCGAGGCGAGACCCGTATCGCATAGGGGGAGCGGCCGCCGGCCTATCCCTACGCCGGCTTTTGGCCCAGGCCGGCAAGCATTTCATTCTTTTTCGCCAGTTCCTTTTCCAGACGCCCGATGTTTTCAAACAGACGTTCAGTCGTCAGGCGCAGGAAATAAAATCCAAATTGCGGATTTTGGAAGTACAATTCCTTGACTTGCTGATAAGTCGCGGTGAGCACTTCCCCGTCCTCGATGCATTCGATTGTCTGGGTACGAAGGTTATCAGGCGCAAGCAGCCCCAGATCTCCGAAAACCTGGCCTGTAGGAATTTCGATTCCCATCTCTTGAAGCCGATATCGACCGCTGACGCTGTAGTACATTGCATCAGCGGGGTCGCCCTTGCGGAATACGATATCGCCCTTGCGAAACTTGCTGCGGGACATGAATGGCTTCAGCCAATCAATTGATGTTTCGCCGTAAGATGCTGCGGCTTCGACGTCCTGAATGAGCTTCCTCATCTGCTGGAGGCGCAAGGTGTTAAGGGGCAGAAGAATGAGGTTCAAAATAAGCGTGGGATAAATCCCGCTAAAGAATCCGTAAACGATGAAAAGCGCGTTGCATGTCATGCTGACAACTCGCAACGGAATCATCGTTTTCATCGCACACGTGATGACGCTGGACGCTACGGCCGCATAGCCGAACCACATGGGCCATTCCGTATGCTTGAGAAATTCCATGCTTTCCCCCAACGAAAACTGGTGCTTGGCAGAATTTCCTCGTGGCAGCCATATTAGAATAGCTGAATACGTCAGAGACTTTAACCGCTATGGAGACCCGAGCTTTTATATGGCGATCGGAAAAAATAAGTGCGGCTTGATCGTCAATCCGGCAGTCATTCGTTCTTTTGCGATGAGAAAATAAATGATTGCTTTTTATTTGGCCGTTCGCGGTAAACTCTTCAGGGCAAACGTGCGAAGGATTGCGTCGTGGACTCTAAAACAGTGGCCGGCGGGCCAACTCCTCCAAAGCTGACCTCAAAGGATCTTTTGCATCAGTTTTGGGCCGATGCCTACGGCAAGATGCAGTCGGCCGCTACCGGCGATCTGGGAGTGGAGCGCATACAACAGTTCCCGTGAAGCAGGCGACCGGCCGTTTCCCGCTCGATTCCAGACTGCTAGGCTACAACGCCCCTCATAGCCGCGACCTACATCGCGCTCGGCGGCGTTCTTGGATTTGCATCTCACTTGCACTTCGTGCCGATCTTGCTGGTCGGCTTGATAGCGGCTGCGGTTGCAATGTTCTGGCGCCGTGGTGGTTGCGGCAGAAAATAATCTGGCGGAAGGCGTCACTGCCCTATCTGTTCCGTCTGGCCGACGTTGCCGCACAAACCGTGCAAGCAGAGGACGTCACGGTCTTGCAACAACTAATCGATCGTGGCGCACCCCCTGAATACCAGATCGTCATTGAGGGACCGATCGGATCAGGCCGAACGCCAATCACGCAAAAACTGCGGTCCGTCTCAGCGCGCGCGAGGCGGTATCCGCGCACACGCTGGCTAACAACGCGGAGACGGTCGCCGCTGGCCAGCAGGCTCTCTAATCGTCCATCAGACGAAACCTGCAAGGCGAGCTGGTTCACTACAACGGATAGAAATGGCGTTTCCAAGCAATACCGGAGTAATCCTAACCAGCCGCTTTTTGAATCGCTTCGAAGAGTAATTTTGCCGGAAATGGCTTGCGCAAGAAGGCCACTGCACCTGCCGAGGCAGCCTGGCTCTGGATTAGCTCGTCATCGAGCCCAGTCATGAAGATAATCGGATAGCTGAAACCATCTGCGACCAATTGATGCGCCAGTTCGATACCTGAGATATCGCCGAGCTCGATATCCAGCACGAGGCAGGTCGCCTTGCTTGTCGAAGCGCAAGTCAGAAATGTCTCAGCTGAATCGAAGGTTTCGGGGCAGTATCCGGCGGCAGACAACAGGCTCGCCATCGCCGCGCGCATTTCGGGGTCGTCATCGACGACCGCCACAGTCTTCTTACCGTTCGCCATGATATTCCCGTGCATCGGAGAGCGGTTCGGCTCGACATTGAAGGAGCCGACGCGCCAGCCGGGCTGTGAGATTGTGCGCGGGCCATGCCCGCAAAGCCGGCTTGATAGACGCGACTTCCGACCTGCGTCTTGTTAATATCTGCCAAAGCGTTGTCCCTGTGTGCCATATGGAGCAGACAGGAGGGCTATTCATGGGCCGTTCTGATCACGCGCGCTTCAGCTCAATACCAAACGCCACCGGGACTCTGACTCGACTTGCCTATGCACACGCGAAAGCAAAGGGGGTCGACCCACGCTCCTTGCTAAAGAAAGCAAATCTCACGCTTCAGCAAGTCAGGGATACGAACCTGCGACTCAGCGCTCGCGACCAAATCAGATTTTTGAATTTTGTTGCCGACGCACTCCAAGATGATCTGCTCGGATTCCATCTTGCGCAATCGCCGGACCTCCGCGAGTTCGGGTTTCTATATTATGTTTCCGCGTCAGCCGAGAATTTGGGAGATGCCTTATACCAACTCGCCCGGTACGCGTCGATCGCCAACGAGGGCGTAGCGTTGAGGTGTGTTAGCGGCAAACATTTTGGCATTGCCTACCGTTATATTGGCGTCAGTCGTCACCTGGATCGACATCAGATCGAGTGTTTCACGACCGCTCTCGTCCGCCTGTGCCGGCAATTAACGGGCATTAGAGTTGTGCCAACCCATGTCAGGCTGTCCCATCGTCGCGACGCGAAATGCGCCCAGATGACTGAATTCTTCGGAGCCGAAGTCGAGTTTGGTGCGGTTGCTGATGAATTCTTGCTTGCGCCCGCTACCCGAGATCTTCCCATCGTCAGCGCCGACCATTATCTGAATAAAATACTGACCGGCTACTGTGAAGAGGCATTGTCCCAGCGGCCGGCGAAACGCAGCCCATTCCGCTCAAGCGTTGAAAATGCCATCGTGCCGTTGCTGCCGCATGGCAAGGCACGAGCCGATGTCATCTCTTGCCGGCTGGGAGTCAGCCAGCGAACCCTGGCACGTCGTCTTTCTTCGGAGCAAATGAGTTTTTCCGGCGTGCTGGAAAATCTGAAGATGGACCTGGCTGAACGTTATTTAGGCGATGAAGCGCTGTCGATTTCGCAGGTGGCGTGGCTGCTTGGATACCAGGAGGTCAGTTCCTTTACCCACGCTTTCAAGCGATGGACCAATAAAACACCGCGGCAGATGCGTACGCAAAAGGCTGCGTAGCCTTATTTGCGCGATTCGCTCACGAGAGGGCAGCCTGTCGTTCAAGGATTCGTCTTAGCTCCGTGGCAATGGCTGCCGCAGACGGCGTATCTGAGTGCACACACACGGTAGTTGCCTTAACGGGAATATCCTTCCCCACCGTGGTAGTGACGACCTGCTCGCGCATCACTCGCAATACTCTTGCCGCAGCCTTCACCGGATCCACCGCATCGTGCACGCGGCTGAGAATCAAATTGCCGTCGCCGTCGTACTCGAGATCGGCATAAAATTCTGGAATGAGCTCGATGCCCTTGTCTTTGTACACGATTTCATGTGCCGTAAACGCCATGCCAAGAACGGGGACCCCAAACGGTCGCACGGCATCCGCGATGGCGGCCGCGATTTTTTCGTCACGAGCGGCCATGCCGTATAGCGCTCCATGCGGCTTGACATGGTTGAGCGGAATGCCCTCGGGATCAAGAAACGCCTTTAGCGCGCCGACCTGATACGTTACCAGATCCGTCACTTCTGCCGGTGAGATGACCATGGCCCTTCGTCCGAAACCTTGCAGGTCCGGCAGCGACGGGTGTGCCCCTACATTGACGGCATGCTTTTTCGCAAGCCGTACCGTATTGCGCATTATCGTGGGATCAGAAGCATGGAAGCCGCACGCGACGTTTGCGAGGTCAATGAAAGGCATGATCGCCGCATCGTCCCCCAACCGATAAAGCCCGAATCCCTCGCCCATGTCGCAATTGATTGTCATCCGCATATAACTGATCCTTTTTGGTCCGTCATTCCAACATTGCCGAACAAACGGTAGCAAACGGAATGCGACCCAGCACCCCAACGCTCGAGGTGACGAAAGAAATCCTGAAGGGCGTCGGTTCGACCTTAGCCGCGCAGCAAGCCTAGTAGCGCAGCGGCACGGTATCCGCAGGCACAATCATTTTCCCGATCGGCCACAGAGCCAGCCCCGCAAGTTTCAAGTGGGCCCAGGCAAAGGGAATCCCGATGATCGTGATCGCAAGGAGAAAGGCGGTGATTAAATGGCCCAACGCAAGCCACCAGCCTGCAAGCACAAGCCAGATGATATTGCCAAGCACTCCGAGCGGCCCGGTGCCTACGTCTTCGCTTCCGGAATATTGATCACGCGGCACGGCCTTCTGGCCGAACGGGAGGAGCGTGTAGAGAGCAATATTGAACGCCGCGCGTGTCCAGGGCAGACCGATAATGGTGATTGCCATTATGACGGCCGCGACAACCCACGCGACCGACATCCAGAGGCCGCCGGATACGATCCAAAGCACGTTGAGCAAGAAGGACAAGAACGACATTGGGAATGATCCTGGCTGGTTCCGTGGTTTCTGGCGCAGCGCGAGACTTAGGTATCAAGTTCGCCTTTTTCCAGCTGTCCTTCAAAAATTATTGGCAGCGCCAAACCTCGGCATCGGAGGCTAGGAAGGGCCGCAGGCCACTGTCATACTTAGCAATCGCAAGCCTGCCGGGAGGTTGTCATGGCTCAAACCCAGCTCAAGTCACAGCGCGCCCTTCGCGATTGGCCGTTCAAGGTCAAGCCCCTTCACCCGGTGCTCGGCTGCGAGATCACGGGGATCACGCTGGCCGAGGCGGTGTCTCTCGCGATGTTTGCCAAGGTCTATGAGGCGTTCCTCGACTATGAGCTCATCCTGTTCCGCAATGTCGACCTACCGCCGGCGACACAAGTCGCGTTCGCGCGCAATTTCGGTGAGGTGCAGATCCACGTGCTCAGCCAATACCACGGCTACAAAGAGCACCCCGAGATTTACATGCTGTCTAATCTCGACAAGGACGGCAATCCGAGCGGCAAGCATCCGGACCGCGGGACGCTGTACTGGCACACCGACGGCTCCTGGAAAGAGCGCACCGGGCAGGCGACCATGATGTACTCGGAGATCGTTCCGGACGTAGGCGGCGAAACCGAATTCGCCGATATGTATTCCGCCTATGACCTCTTGCCGGCTGCCAAGAAGACCAGGATCGAAGGCCGCCGCGCCATTCACAATTTCGACTTTTCCCGCACGCGACGCCATGGCGAGGACCCGTTGACGGCGGAACAAAAGGCCAAGGTGCCGCCGGTCGCGCATCCGATCGTGCGCACGCATCCGGATACCGGACTCAAGGCCATTTTCCTCGGCGATCATGCGGAATCGATCGAAGACATGGATTACGCCGAAGGCCGCGCGTTGATCGAAGAGCTGAATGAGATGATTACGCCGCCCGCGCGTGTCTACACTCATCGCTGGGCGCCGCGCGAGTGCATGGTGTGGGACAACCGCTGCACCCTGCACCGCGCCACCGGCTTTGACGAAGCGCGCTTCAAGCGCGTGATGCGCCGATGCACGATTATCGGCGACAAGCCATTCTGAACGCCGTTGCTCGGATCGAACGGATGATATTCGACTGCGGCCTAAGAACCCATAGAACAAATGACAAGGAGGGATGCCCATGAAAAGTGTCATCACTCAATTTGGATGCGTGGCCTTCGTCGCCGGACTCATCGCGCTCGGCATGTCTACCGATGCCAATGCTCAACGCAAATTTACTTTCGGCTACGATCAGCCTCATTCAACGGCTTACGGCATCGCGGCGGATATATTCGACGCCAAGCTCAAGGAATTGAGCGGTGGCAAGTTGAGCATCGACCAATTTCCTGGCGCGCAGCTCGGCCAGGAGCCGGTCATGCTGCAGAAACTTCGCACCGGTGACATCGACTTCGTCATCACCTCGACCGCCAATGCTTCTACGGTAGCGCCGCAGGCTGGAGTGTTCTCACTACACTTCTCCTCTTCCGCGATAAGGATCATCTCGCCAAAACACTGGCCGATCCCGAAGTGTCGAAGGCATTCCGTGCGATGATCGACGATTCGGTGCAAGGCGCGCACGTGCTCGGCCTGCTCACGATGGGCCTGCGCAACATGTACTCGAAGAAGCAAATCAAATCAGTCGCCGACATCAAGGGTGAGAAAATCCGCGTCCAGGCAACCAAGACCGAGGATACGCATTTTCCGGCTTACGGCGCGCAGACTGTACACATGCCGTTCGGCGAGGTTTACACCTCGTTGCAGACGGGCGTCGTCAGCATCGCTGAGAACGGCGTCAACGTCTACATGGCGAACAAGCATTACGAGGTAGCGCCGGTGCTCTCGATGACCGAGCATGAAGCCAACAACAATTGCCTCTGGGTCAGCGACAAGACCTGGAAGAGCCTCAGCCCGCAGGAGCAGTAGTGGGTGCAAGCCGCTGCCGACGAGGTCGCTAAAAAAGAGCCTGCGCTTGGCCTCAAACTGGAAGCGGATTCGGCCGTGAAGTTGAAGGCGATGGGCGTGAAGGTTGTCGAGAACGTCGATAAGACAGGCTTCATGGCTGACGCCAAGCCGATTCAGGATCAGCTCGCCAAGGAGCTCGGGCCGCATGCGGTCAAGATTCTCGAACTCGTTCGGAACGTTAAATGATCCAATCGTAGCTTGGTGGCGGCGCCAAAATCGCCGCACGCCGCGGCACCCTTGGGGGAATTCTTGTCCAAGCCACCGCTCGTGCTGGCGCGCCACCGTCATCTGAAATGGCGAGCGCTGGATCCGCTCGAGCATGTACTGATGATGCTCTGTGGCGTTTGCATCGCAGGATTCACTTCTTCGGTGTTCCTCGACGTCGTGACGCGCACGATCGGTCTTCCTGTCCTGTGGCTTCAGCTCGCTACTACAGGCTTTTTCGCCTGGGGTGTCTTCATCGGAATGGCCGTAGCTACACGCCGGATCGACCATCTCAATCTGGTCGAGATTACAAAGAGCATTAGGGGTTCCAAGCGCACCTGCATTGAAGTTTTTAACCGGACGATCATGCTGCTGGTCGCTCTGACAATGCTGGTGTTCGGCGTCCAGAATTTCATGAACGATCTCGGTAGCTTTCGAGCACCCTCCCTCATTCCACTCGCGACCTACACCGCCAGCGTGCCGGTCGCGGGCGCGCTAATCGTCATGTTCTGCGTCGAGCAATTAGTGAATGGATTGATTAACGGCTTCGAGGGACCGGAAGACGCCGATGACTTTGTAGGGATTGTGAGATGACGAACGGCGCGATCCTTCTGCTAATGACGGCCTGCTTTCTGGGCTTTGGCTATATGGGTGTGCCGGTTGCTTTCGCATTAATGGCAGGCGTGCTTGCTGCCTGCGCCCTCACCCCAATCAGCATGCAATCGATGATCGGACAGATGTTCCATGGCATCGATTCCGAAATTCTGCTGGCAGTGCCGTTCTTTCTCCTCGTTGGCGAATTGATGACCTCGGCCGATGTCACCAATCGGATGATCAAGCTGGCGCAGACTATGGTCGGTCATCTGCGCGGTGGGCTGGCTCAGGTTGTCACGCTGTTCAGCATGTTTTTCGCCGGCATTTCCGGTTCTTCCACCGCGGATGTCGCCGTGCAGACCCGCACCGTCGCGCCGGAAATGACTCGGGAAGGATATGACCGCGCCTTTACGGCGGCGCTGATCGCCTGCGCCTCGACGATGGCTAATCTCATTCCGCCGAGCATCATGGCAGTGGTCTATGGTGCGACCGGTAATGTCTCGATTGGCGGCTTGTTTCTGGCGGGCATCGCGCCCGGTATCGTCATCGGCATCGGCTTGATGATCTATTCGCATTTTTTTGGTCCGGTCGGCCTCAGGAAACCCCGCGCAACGCTCTGCGAATTTGCCGACGCAGTCCGCGCCTCGACGCTCCCACTCATGATCCCGGTAATCATCATGGGCGGCATCCTGACCGGATGGTTCACGCCGACAGAGGCCGGCATGGTCGCCTCGGTCTATATCTTGCTGGTGCTGGTGCCGCTCCTGGCCCCCGGGCATATTCCGAACCTGCCGCGCGACTTCGTGTTTACCGGGTTGCTGTACTCAATACCGCTCGCCCTGGTCGCGGCCGCATCCGCATTCGGTTGGATGCTCGCTTATTTGCGCGGGCCGGATATCGTTTCCGGCTGGATCGAAATGTTCGCCGGACACGACGGCCGTCTCATCATGTTGCTGCTCGTATTGCTGTTTATCATTATCGGGGACTTCATGGACGCAGTGCCGGCCATCATCATCTTCATGCCGATCGTCATCAAGCTCAACGAGTTGGGCAACATACAGCCGCTCCATATGGGAGTCGTACTGATCACCACACTCGTTTTCGGATTGATCACGCCGCCTTATGGCCTGTCGCTATTGGTGGCGTCGAAATTCGTCGGCGTTCCATTCTCGCGCGCAATGTTTGCTTCGCTCCCGATCTACGTCGTGTTTTTTGTCACCATCGGCTTTACAGTGTTGTTTCCCGACATCGTGCTGTATCTGCCAAAACTTCTGCTGCCTGAATCGGTTGGCTGCTTTAAAAGTCCGAGCGGCTCCGGTTATATCTGCCCGCAATAGCTCATTTCGCGTGCGGCTCGATCAACTCGATCTGATTGCCGAACGAATCGTCGATACGACGTCTGTCGCATCCTTCGATGGGTCGTCCGCCGGGACCTTGTAGCCGGCCCGTTTTACCTTGGTCGCCATGCCGGCAAGGTCGTCGACAATGAAAGCCAGATGCGCCTTGCGCGCCGGAACGAAATCCTTCTCGACGCCCCAGATGGACTTGTAGGCCTCCGCTTTTAAACCAGCAGCCGCCGCGCGCGGCCAGTTGCGGCGGCTTCGCTTTTTCAACAAGCCCGAGGATGCCCTGATAGAATGCCCTCGCCTCGTCTTCCCGCCCGGCCGGCATCGCTATCAAAACGTGATCGATACTGCGAACTGGCATTCGACTGTCCCCTAGGTCTGCACCGAATAACCGCCATCGACGGGTATTGCGGCGCCGGTAATGAAATTCGAAGCGGGAGCCGCCAGAAAAACAGCGATGCCTGCGAAGTCGTCCGGCATTCCCCAACGTTGAGCCGGCGTGCGTGCCAATACCCTTTCGTTCAAGCCCTGGACTTGCTCGCGCGCCTTTCGCGTGAGATCCGTATCGATCCAGCCCGGCAATATGGCATTCACCTGGATATTGTCCTTCGCCCACGCCACTGCGAGCGATTTCGCCAGTTGCACGATCCCGCCCTTGCTCGCCGCGTACGGCGTTGCATAGGACGACGCGAACACCGACATCATCGATCCGATATTGATGATCTTGCCGCCGCCGGCGCGAACCATGTGCGGATAAGCAGCCTGCGAACAAAGAAAGGCGCTTGTCAGATTAGTATCCATGACAAGATGCCATTCCTGCGCTGTCAGCTCTTCCGGCTGTTTGCGAACGGTAGTTCCAGCGTTGTTCACCAATATATCGAGGCGCCCAAATTGCTCGGTGGCGCGCCGGACTGCCTGCTGACAAGAAACCTCCTTCACCGCATCAAGTTCAACAAACTCGGCTTGAGCGCCAGTCGAACGCAGCTCCGACAAAGCCGATTGCGCCTTTTGCTTGTTGCGACCCGCGATGACAACCGCAGCGCCCGCCGCGGCCAGTCCCTTGGCCATTCCAAGCCCGATCCCGCCATTTCCGCCGGTTACAAAAGCAACCCGGTTTTGCAGACTGAAAATCGTCATCGCGATCTCCTTCGATGGCCCGAAGACTTTGGAATGGGAGGCAGCACAAGACAATCCTCTGGTGTCCGCTGACGTCCTCGCTTTGCAACTGTCTGGAGTCGCTGCCAAACTGTCGATGGTCGAAGGGGAGCCCACAATGGCGGCTGTGAAGGTCGGTCTGGTCGGGTGCGGGTTTGTCGCGCACCTGCATATGTATGCTTACAAGCGTGTTTACGGTGTCGACGTGCAAGTCAAGGCGGTCGCCGCGCGAGGTGATCACGTTGTGGATTTTGCTAGGCAGAACCAGATTCCGACCACCTATCGTATCTTTCGCGATCTGATCGCCGACCTAGACATCGACGTCATCGACATCTGCACGCCGCCCATGCTGCATGCAACGATGATCGTCGAGGCCATGCAGGCAGGAAAGCACGTCATCTGCGAAAAGCCTTTCGCCGGCTATTTTGGACGCGAGGGCGACAAGAGCCCCATCGGCAAGTATGTGCCGAAATCGCTGATGTACGAGCGCGTTATCGAGGAGATGAACAAGACCTGCGCAGCGATCAAGGCGAGCGGCAGGCTGTTCATGTACGCAGAGGATTGGGTTTACGCGCCGGCGGTGACGAAGGTCGTCGAAATACTCAATGCCACAAAGGACAAAGTCCTGTTCATGAAGGCCGAAGAGAGCCACAGCGGCTCGCATGCTGCTCACGCCGCTCAATGGGCCATGACCGGCGGCGGCTCGCTGATCCGCATGGGATGTCACCCGCTTTCGGCGGTTCTTTATCTCAAACAGGTCGAGGCAAAGGCGCGCGGTGAGTCGATCACCGTATCGAGCGTAACGTGCGACGTCGGCAATGTCGCCGCCTGCCTCTCACCCAGGGAGCGCACCTACATCAAAGCCAACCCGGTCGATGTCGAGGACTGGGGCGTTCTCACCCTGACCTTCTCCGATGGCACAAAAGCCACGGTATTCTCCGGCGACATGATCATGGGCGGCGTGCGCAACCTTGTCGAAACCTACACAAGCGGCGGATCACTATTCGCCAATATCACGCCGAACAATCACCTGATGAGCTACCTGACCGACGAAGAGAAGCTGGCCGGCGTTTACATCACCGAGAAGGTCGACCGCAAGACAGGCTGGCAATACGTCTGCCTGGAAGAGGAATGGACACGCGGCTATTTGCAGGAGGTCCAGGATTTCATGGAATGCGTCGCGCGTGGACGCGAGCCCCTCGCCGGTCTCGATCTGGCTTATGAAACGATCAAGATAAATTACGCCGGCTACTGGTCAGCCGATGAAGGGATGCGGATCACACTGTGAGCACGATCACTCCGCTGGAGCCACCTTGGTCTGCGATCGACGAAGCCTCATGCCTTGAAGCGCGCCGACGATGCCTTGCGGCATGAAGATGATGCATAGAATGAGGAGGATGCCGTAGATCGTGTTGGCGGCCCCGATGAAATTGGTGCCGAACCAGACGCGCAACGCCTCGGTCAGGGACAGCGTCAGCAACGAGCCGACCGTCGGGCCCAAAAGCGAATAAACGCCGCCCGCAATCACCGCGAAAACGATCTGCAGCGACACGGCAATGCCCGACACCGTTTCGGGATTGAGATACATGAAATACTGGCCGTAGATGGCGCCGCCGAGCGCGGTCAGCGCGGCGCTGATGATCGTCACGCGCAGCTTTTCGCGCAGCACGTTGATGCCGACTGCGGCTGCGGCATCCTCGTCCTCAGAAATTGCCTCAAGCGCCTCGCGGCTGATGCCGCGGTCGACCCGCTGCCAGACATAGAGGCCGATGAGCCACAGTATCAGCGAGATGACGTAGAAGTAGCTCTTTTCGGGAAATTGCAACGCGTACCAGGAATGGCCGACGGCCCGAGGCGTGAAGCCGAGCGAGCCACCCGTGATGTCACGTGCAGCAGTCAGCGAAAGCAGCACGACCTGGCCGAGCGCGAGCGTCACCAGGGCGAAATAGTGCCCGACAACCTTCAGGCGGAAGCACGGATAGCCGATAACAACCGCGAGCAACACGGAAAGCCCGACGCCCAGCGGAATCCCGATCCATGGCGTGAGACCGTAATAGCTCCACAGCAGGGCCGGCACATAGGCACCCACCCCCATGAATGCGCCATGACCGAACGAGACGAAGCCGAAGCGTCCCATCAGGGCCCAGGCCGTGTAGATAAAGGCCCAGATCAGGATCTGGATCAGCAGGTGCAGGAAATATGGCGGGATGACTGCCGGCAGCGCGATCAGGATCGCGAGCCCGACAAGCGCTAAAAGGCGCAGAACGCTCATCGCGCAAATATCCCCCGCGGCCGGACGAACATCAGGACGATGAAGAACGTGAACGCCAACACGTATGACAGCTCGGTATTGGAATAGTAGCCCCCGATCGCGATGATCTGGCTGATGATGAACGACGCAATGAAACCGCCGATCATGTTGCCGAGCCCGCCGAGCACGCAGATCATGAAGATCACGGGACCGAATGTGTTGCCGATGAACGGATGCACGTCGTATTGCATCGCCAGCAGGCACGCCGCGAGCCCGGCCAGCGCGCCGCCGATAGCCGACGTCACCAGATAAATGCGGCGCTGATCGACGCCCATAAGCCCCACAATGTCGCGATCCTGCGCGATGGCCCTGATCGCCGTCCCGATATAGGTGCGCTTGAGGAACAGATAGAGCGCAATCGCGCCGACGAGGCCGAGGGCGAAGGCGATAAGCCGCGCAAAGCTTATGTAGATCGTGCCGATCTCCAGGATCGGCAGCCGCACGCCGATATTGCGAAAGTCGGTTCCGAACAGCAGTGTTGCAAAGCTCTGCAGAAAAAACAGCAAGCCGCCCGTCGCGAGCAGCTGGTTGATCGGCGGCGAGTTGAGAACGGGCGCAATAATGAGCAGGTGGACGAGAATACCGAATGCGGCCATAGCCACGATCGCGACCAGGCACGCGATCGGCAGCGGCACGCCGTACTCGGCGTAAAGGAAGTAGATGACATACATGCCGCACATCACGATGTCGGCATAGGCGATCCAGACCACGTCGATCACGCCGAAGATCAGGTTCAGGCCAAGCGCGAGCAGCGCCAGCACGCCGCCAAGCAGGAGGCCGTTGATGATCGCCTCGAGGAGATAGATGTCCATCCCGCCTACAGCCCCATATACGACTTGCGAATAAAACTATTGTCCTTGAGCTCCGCCGCGGTCCCGGCGAGCTTGATGGCGCCGACCTCAAGCAGATAGGCGCGATCGACGACGTCGAGCACCTGCTGGACGTTCTGCTCCACAATGAGCACCGTCAGACCCTCCGAGCGGATGCGCCGCACCAGCTCGAACACTTGCGCAACGACAAGCGGCGCGAGCCCGGCGGAAGGCTCGTCCATGAGCAGCAATTTCGGCCCGGACATCAGGGCGCGGCCGATGGCGCACATCTGCTGCTCGCCGCCGGACAACGTTCTGGCGAGCTGGTCGCGACGGTCCTTCAGCCGGGAGAACAGGTTGTAGACCCGGTCGAGCTGTTCGGCGAAACGCTGCCGTGCTCGAGGGATAAAAGCACCGATGCGCAGATTGTCTTCGACACTGAGGCGCGGAAACAGGCGTCGGTTCTCGGGCACGTGCGCAATGCCCTGCTCGACCATGCGGTGCGCGGGGAGGCCGCCGACGGGGCGCCCGTCCATTATCATTAAGCCGTCCCGCATTGGCAGCAATCCAGAAATGACGCGCATCAGCGTGGTCTTGCCGGCGCCATTCGGTCCGATGACGCCGACTGCTTCGCCCTGCGGCACCTCGAGCGAGACGCCAAACAGGGCCTGGAACGATCCGTAGCTGGCGGAGACGGCGGCAAGCGACAGCATCAGGAGGCCACTTTTTTCTTGCCGAGATAGACCTCGGTGACGCGCGGGTCGACGGCAGCCTGTGCAGGCTCGCCCTCAAAAATCTTCTCGCCATGGTCAAGCACGATGACGCGGTCAACGATCCGCATCAGCACGCCCATGATGTGCTCGACCCAGACAATCGTGATGCCCATGCGGCTGCGGATGGTGCCGAGCAGGTCAGCGGCGCGCTCCATCTCGGCGCGATCAAGCCCACCCAGGCTTTCGTCGGCGAGCAGCAGCCGCGGCTTGGTGGCGAGCGCGCGCGCGAGCTCAAGCTTCTTGAGCGCGGCGGCGCCGAGCCCACTGGTTTGCGCTGCGGGGTCGGACGGCAGCCCGACCAGGTCGAGCGCTTCTTGCGCCCGACGCTGCGCTTCCGCCCGCGGAACGCTGCCGGCCTCGCCGTAGTAGGCGGCGAGCGTGACGTTTTCGAGCAGCGACAGCTTGCGGAATGGGCGCGGGATCTGGAACGTGCGCGCGATCCCCTGGTGGCAGATGGCGTGCGACGGCAAGCCACCGATTTCCTTGCCTTCCAGGCGGATCGATCCAGAGGTCGGGCGTAGGTTGCCCGCGATCAGGTTGAACGTGGTGCTCTTGCCCGACCCGTTGGGGCCAATGAGGCCGAGAATTTCGCCCTCGTGGACATCAAAGGAAACCTGATTGACCGCCAGGAATCCCCCGAAACGCTTGCAGAGCCCCTCGACTGCCAGCATCGTCGGCTACATGGCGTAGACCGACGACTTCGGCAGCGGCAGCACCGGCTCCTGCGTCCGGATCAGGGTCGGAAAGACGACCGAGATATGCTCGCCCGCATTCTGCATGACGACCGGCGTCGAGCGCTCGTTCTGGCCGGACATCTGGGTGCCCGGCGGGAAGAACTTCACCCCATACCCCTGGATCGTTCCGCCCGGTGCAATATCGACGTCGAGCGCAGCCCTGCGCACCGCCTCGGGATCGAAGCCGCCGTATTTCTCCTTGGCGACCGGCAGGACATTGTTGAGCAGGATCCAGGTCTGGTTGAAGCCCATCGAGCAATGCGGCGGCACGTCGGTGGCATTGGTCTTGGCCTTATAGCGCTCGACCATGATCTTGATCAGGTCGCCCACGCCCGGCCCGAGCTTTGCGGGATCGAGCAGCTGCGCCGGCACGGGATCAATGTTGCAGAAATTGTCGATGTCCTTGGCGAAAGTGGCCCGCAGCTTGTCGAGCTGGCTGTAACCCGCGCCGGCCCCGATCAGCATCTTGAAACGCAGGCCGCTCTCGCGCGCCTGGCGCAGGAACAAGGTGATGTCGGGATTGTAACCGGCGTGAGAGATAACGTCGGCATTGGCGCGCTTGAGCTTGGTCACGAGCGCCGACAGGTCGGGCGCAGCCGCAGAGTAACCTTCGCGAAGCACCACCTGGAGCCCTGCTTCCTTGGAATAGTGTTCGTCGGCGGTCGCAACGCCGACGCCATAGGGCCCGTCTTCGTGGATGAGCGCGACCTTCACATCCTTTGGCTCCACGCCGAGCTTAGCCTTGGCATTCTCGGTGAGGAAGCCGGCGAAGGCCTGGCCATACTGGTCGGAGTGGATCTGCGCGCGGAAGACGTATTTGAGGTTCTTGTCCTTGAACGCGGCGGTCGACACTGCGGTCGTGATCCAGAGGATCTTCTTCTGTGCCTCGACCTTGGCGGAGAGCGGCACGGCGTGCGCGCTCGCATAGACGCCGTTTACGATATCGATCTTTTCCTGGTTGATCAGGCGTTCAACCTCGTTGATCGCCACGTCGGCCTTGCTCTGCGAGTCCGCGTTGACCGGCACGACCTTGTACTTGCCGCCAACGCCGCCGCGCTCGTTGCACAGATCGATCGCAATCTGCGTCCCGACAGCACAGGCGACCGAACCTCCAGCCGCGAATGGTCCAGAGTGATCGAAAATGACACCGATACGGACCGTTTCAGCCTGCGCTGAGGCGTAACGCCAGTCGAGACTGAGTGCAGCTGTCGCAGCAGCGGAATTTTTCAGCAGCGTCCTGCGTGAGGTCTTCATTACAATCCTCCCGGATACTCGGCTTGAGCGACTTATTTTGCCTGTTGTTCAGGCGAGTATTTTGAGAACGGCTCCGAAAGTCAACGACGGAACCGTCCGGTAGGGTCATTCTGTCTGCCGGGTCATTTGCAGAATTTCATTCGGCCGGAATGACAGCCGTAGCCTCGATCTCAACCTTCGCGCCCGGCTCCAGCAGCCCCGCGACGACAATCAGGCTCATTGCCGGAAAATGACGGCCGATGACCCGGCGGTAGGCTTCGCCGATTTCTTTTTGGCGCGCCAAATAGTCTGGCTTGTCGGTAACGAACCAGGTTAGTCGTGTCAGATGACGAGGCTCTCCCCCCGCCTCGGCCAGCACCTGCACGATATTTGCTAGGGCGCGTTCGGCCTGGGCCACGAAGTCGTTGCTGACGAGTTCGCCGTGCTCGCTCCAGCCGATCTGGCCGGCGACGAAGACCTGGCGTCCCTCGGCGGCGACGCCGTTCGAGTAGCCTTTGGGCGGCAACCAATTCTTTGGCTGAAGGAATTCGAATTTGTTCTTGCTCATGGCTGACTTTGCTGTCGCAATTTGAATCTCTGGATTTTTCCGGTCTGGGTTTTCGGCAAGGCGTCGACGAACTTGACGGCACGCGGATATTTGTATGGCGCGATGACAGCCTTCACATGATCTTGCAACCTCTTAACGCAGGCTGCATCGCGATCGACACCAGCCTTGAGAACAACGTAGGCGGTGACGATCTGGCCGCGCTCGATGTCCGGCGCGCCGATGACCGCGCACTCGCCCACATCGGCATGCGACAGCAACGCTGCCTCGACTTCGGGGCCGGCAATATTGTAACCGGCCGAAACGATCATATCGTCGGCTCTCGCAGCGAAATGGAACCGGCCCTCTTCGTCCTGGACGTAGGCGTCGCCGGTCAAATTCCAGCCATCGCAGACGTAAGATGTCTGCCGTTGGTCGGCGAGATACCGGCAGCCGGTTGGGCCGCGCACCGCTAGCCGGCCGACGGTTCCCGGCTTGACGGCCTTCCTGTCCTTATCGACCACCTTCGCCTCGTAGCCCCTAACCGGACTCCCTGTGACACCTGGCCGGGCGTCTTCGAGGCGGTTGGAAATGAAAATGTGCAGCAGCTCGGTGGTGCCGATCCCGTCCAGGATCGGCTTGCCAGTCTTGCGCCGCCAATCCTCGAAGACTGGCGGCGGCAATGTCTCGCCGGCCGAGACGGCAATACGCAGCGAAGACAGATCGGCGCCCTGCTCCATCGCCCCCAGCATCGCCCGATAGGCAGTCGGCGCAGTAAAGCAGATCGTCGCCTTATAAGTCTCGATGATCTGGATCATGTTCGCGGGCGATGCGTTTTCGAGCAGCGTTGCAGTTGCTCCGAAGCGCAAGGGAAAAATCGCCAGCCCGCCCAGACCGAAGGTAAAGGCGAGCGGCGGGGAGCCGACAAAGACGTCTTCAGGCGTTACTTTAAGAACTTCACGCGCATAGCCATCGGCAATAACCAGCAGGTCGCGATGGAAATGCATCGTCGCCTTCGGCTCGCCCGTGGTGCCTGACGTAAAGCCGAGCAATGCCACGTCGTCCCGCCCGGTCTGCACCGCATCAAACTTCACCGGCTTGTCCAGGGCGATGCGATCGAGCTCCGCATCGTGGTTCGACGTTCCGTCGAAGCCAACAACCTGCTTGAGGAAACGGCTGTCCTTGGCGCAGGCGATCAATTCGTCAGCGACGCGCGTGTCTGTCAGAGCGAGACTGATCTGCGCCTTGTCGACGATCTTGGCGAGCTCTCCGGCACGCAGCATCGGCATTGTATTGACGACGACGGCGCCAGCCTTGGTCGCCGCCAGCCAGGCCGCGACCAAGGCAGGATTGTTGCCCGAGCGGATCAGGATTCGATTGCCCGGCTTTACGCCATAATTCTCAGCAAGAGCATGAGCGACGCGATTCGACCAATCTGTTAGCTCTTTGTAGGTCCGCCGGCGGCCGTTTCCGATCAATGCAACGCGATCGCCGAAACCTTGTTCAACCAAACGATCAGTCAGTTCAACCGCTGCATTAAGTCGCTCGGGATATTGGAATTCGGGCCGATCGAGCAGCAAATCGGGCCATTGGTCGAACGGCGGCAGGTTATCGCGCGTAAACGTGTCGACATGCGCGGAGGGAGCGAGCTGCGGAGAGGCTTTTGCCGGGGCCATGTCAGTGCTCCACGGTAGAGAGGACGGATCGCGCGATCACGATTTTCTGGACGTCTGAGGCCCCTTCGTAAATGCGCAGGGCCCTGATCTCACGATAGAGGTTTTCGACCGGATGGCCGGATCGCACGCCATCGCCGCCGTGGATCTGCACGGCCGTGTCAACTACGCGCTGTGCGGCTTCGGTCGCGAACAGCTTGGCCATGGCAGCCTCCCGGGTGACACGCGGGGCCCCCATGTCCTTGGTCCAGGCGGCGCGATAGACCAGCAGCGCTGCGGCATCGATCTCAAGCGCCATGTCGGCGATATGCCCCTGCACCATCTGCAGATCGGCGAGGGGCGCACCGAACAAATGGCGGCCAGCAGCACGCCGAAGCGTTTCATCCAACGCGCGGCGGGCGAAGCCGAGCGCAGCGGCGCCCACGGTCGTGCGAAACACATCAAGCGTCGTCATGGCGATCTTGAAGCCCTCACCTGCGTCGCCAATAAGCGCAGAAGGTGCCACGCGGCATCTTTCGAAGCGCAGCCGTGCCAGCGGATGTGGCGCTATAACGTGCAGCCGCTCGGCGATTTCCAGGCCTGGATTATCAGCTTCAACGATGAAGGCGGACAGCCCCCGCGCTCCCGGTGCTTTCCCGGTTCGCGCAAAAACAACATAGAAATCGGCAATTCCGCCATTTGAAATCCAGGTCTTCTGGCCGTCGAGCACGAAGCCATTTCCGTCGCGGCGGGCCGTAGTGGCGATATTGGCGACGTCCGAACCGGACTCCGGCTCCGACAGCGCAAAAGCGGCGATCGCCTTGCCTGTTCGCGTTCTCGGAAGCCATGCGTTCCGCTGCTCGAGACTTCCAAACAATGAAATCGGCCCGGCTCCTAGCCCCTGCATGGCGAAGGCGAAATCGGCAAGGCCGGAATGGCGCGCCAGTGTCTCGCGGATCAGCGCCAGCGTGCGCACATCAATGCGTTCGTCCTCGCCATCGCCCGGGGCGCTGAATTTCAGCCACCCGTCCCGGCCGAGAACGCTCACAA
>DASXST010000045.1:0-12084 GCA_036505835.1 Pseudolabrys sp.
CAGGACGTGCTCGTGGTCGGGCAAGGTCGCGCCCGGCTCCATCTTCATCAGGACCGTCGCAAGCCCGCTCTTGGCATCGAACAGCAGCGTCTTGAACTGGCAACCGGCGCATTTTCTCCCAGGGCAGTTCTTGCGGACGCACGTGATGCGAGCGCTTGTCATTGACCGGCCTGGCATCCTGGGTATTCGGCTTGACGTTCATCGGCGTTCTCCCGGCGGGATTTTTCTAGTGAGCAACAATACACCCAAACGCGATCAATTGCTCAATTTGATATTGGCCTGCTCCGCGATCTTTCCGAATTTCGTGCGCTCGGAATCCACGAAAGCCTTGAACTCGGCAACTTTCATCGGCTTCGGGACGATTCCTTGGGGCAGCAGCTTGTCGGCGATTGCCGGATCCTTCAGTGTCGCGTTCACGATCCCGTTCAGGCGTTCGACAATCTCGGGCGGCGTCCCGGCCGTGCCGAACATTGCGAACCAATTGAGCAGCTCGTAGTCGGCAAGTCCGGACGCGCCTTCGCTCAGCGGCGCCACATCCGGCAGCTGCGGCATCCTATCGCGTGAGGTGACAGCAACGGCGCGGATCTTGCCCGCCTGCATCAGCGGCAACGCAGCAGCGAGGCTCGAGAAGCTCATGGTGACCGCACCGGTCGCAACATCCGTGACGGCCGGCGCTGAACCCCGGTACGGCACGTGCAACACCTGCGTGCCCGCCATGCTGTTCATCAGTTCGCCGGCAAGCTGTTGGGGGTTCCCGATCCCCGATGAGGAGAACGAAGCCCTGCCCGGATTTGCCTTGGCGTACGCGATCAGCTCTTTCGGGCTGCGGATCGGGGTTGCGTCGGCCACGACAACCACGCAGGGGACGATGCCAATCATTGCAATCGGCACCAATTCCTTTACGGGATCATAGCTCATCTTGTCCTTGAACAGGAAATGATTGATGGCGACTTCGCCGGATGCCGCCATCAGCAGCGTATAGCCATCGGGCGCCGCCTTCGCGACCGCGTTCGTCGCCAGCATCGCGCTCGCGCCGGTGCGATTTTCAATGACGATGGGTTGACCGAGCGCCGATTTCATCGGCTCCTGCAGCAGCCTGGCGACAATGTCGACGCCCCCTCCCGCGGCATAGCCGACAAGAATGTGAATCGGCTGGCTCGCGTAGTTCTGGGCGGCGGCTCCAAAGCCGGCTGGGGTGCATGCAGCCGCGCCCGCAGTCGCAAGCAGATGGCGTCGTGTCAGCATTGTGTTTCCTCCGAAATTTTTTTCTGTTGGTCAGTCTCCGCCCGGACGGATCGGCGGCTGGAACGCCAGGCCCGTATCCCACGGAAAATAGATCCAGGTATCCTGCGAGACCTCAGTGATGAATGTATCTACCAGGGGCCGTCCCATCGGCTTCGCGTATACGCTGGCGAAATGCGCGTTCGGCAGCAAGTCGCGCACGACGCGCGCAGTCTTGCCGGTATCGACCAGATCGTCGACGATCAGCACGCGCTTGCCCTTCGAGTGCAGTCCTGTCACCTCGGGGGCAATGCCTTTGAGCACCGAAACTTCGCCCTGGTTATCGTAATCGCGGTAGCTCAGCACGGACACGGTCTCGATCATTCTCACGTTGAGTTCGCGCGCGATGATGGCCGCAGGCACCAGACCGCCGCGCGTGATGCAAACAATGGCATCAAAGGGTCCGGCCTCATGCAGGCGCCAGGCGAGAGCACGCGAGTCGCGATGGAACTGGTCCCACGAAACGGGAAAGATTTTTTCCCGACGGGGTGGCTTTTTTTCCGCAGTCGAATTGACCATCTGCCGGCCCTCACACCGTTCGTCCGTGCTTACCGCGGAACGACTGGATCCCCGCTTCCGCGGGAATGAACGGAGTTTGCGGCTGAGCTTCGCGCCCTCTCCCGTTCGTCCCCGCGGAAGTGGGGACCCAAGGAGCAATGTCGAAATTGGGATTGAACGGAGTTCGTGGTTCGGTCAGCATCCTAGCGCGCCGTCCCCAGCTGCGACTTTACCTTCGCAAGCATTGTCTCGACCTCGGCCTTCACTGCGGCAAGTTTCTCCGCATCGCGGGAGCGGACAACAATATTGGTATTCGGCCCCTGTTTTTCGTCGATGAATGGATAGCTGCCAATGATCGTTTCCGGATGTGCCTTGGCGATCACTCCGAGCTCGGTGCCGACATCGCCTTCCTTGGCATCGGCCCGGATTGTTTCCGACAGCAACTTGGTGCCGGTTTTGAGCTTCGGCGCAACCTCATCGAGCATCGCCTGCATCACCGCAGGAATTCCAGCCATGGTAATCACGTTGCCCATCCAGAAGCCGGGTGCCCCTGATACGTTGTTCGCAACAAGTTCGGCGCCGCGTGGAATGCGCGCCATGCGCAGGCGCGCTTGGTTGAGTTCACCGCCGGTCTTGGCGAGCCGTTCCTTGATGATCGCTACTGCGTCCGGATGGAATTCCAGCGACACGCCGAATGCTTCCGCCACGCAATCTGCCGTGATGTCGTCATGAGTCGGTCCGATGCCGCCGGTGGTGAAGACATAGGTATATTTGGCACGCAGCACATTGACTGCGTCCACGATCGCCACGGCGTCATCGGCGACCACCCGCACTTCTCTCAGATCGATCCCGATGGCGGTGAGGTAATCGGCGATAAAGCCGATATTCCTGTCCTTGGTGCGACCCGACAGGATCTCGTCGCCGATCACCAGCACGGCAGCGGTGACGATGTCGGGCTTGGAATTCATACGAATTTCCTAACGGGCAGATGCAAAGACCTAGCGTGGCCCAGGTGGCCGCTCAAGCCGCCACCCGCCTGCACGCTCAATTATTGGGCAGCGCCTGTGCGAGTTTTCGGCCAGAGCGGCTAAAATCCCGTTTTCCGCTGGTATTTTCCATGGCCTGAAGCTTGCAGGAGATAGAGGGTAACATCGAGACTGGTCCTGCCGGCCGGTGAGTTGCGTACCCGGCAGTCAGAGGGGGAATTACATGACTGTCGCCTTCGACGAGATGAAGGAACCTGACGGCGCCGTTCGCCCGGCTTACGGGGAACTCTCCCGCTGGCTCGCCGAGGTGCCGCCCGACGTGCTTGACTACCGGCGGCGTGAAGCCGAACTCATCTTCCGTCGCATCGGGATCACCTTCGCGGTTTACGGCGAAGCCGAGGCCCAGGAACGCCTGATCCCCTTCGATGTTATTCCACGCATCATGTCGGGCAGCGAATGGAGACTGCTCGAAAAGGGGCTGACCCAGCGTGTCAGCGCGCTGAACGCGTTCATCAAGGACATCTATGGTGCGCGCGAGATTTTGCGCGCGGGCGTGGTTCCGGATGACCTCGTATTTCGCAATCCCGCCTTCCGACCCGAAATGAGCGGCCAGGAGGTACCCCACGATATTTACGTGCATGTTGCCGGTATCGACATCGTGCGCGTCGACGCCGAGACCTTTTACGTTCTGGAAGACAATGCGCGCACGCCGTCCGGCGTCTCATACATGCTCGAAAACCGCGAAATCATGATGCGGCTTTTTCCGGAACTATTTTCGCGCCATCGCATAGCGCCCGTCGAGAATTATCCGGATGAGTTGCTTGCGACGCTGAAATCGGCCGCGCCATTGTCGGCGTCGCGGGACCCGAACGTGGTCCTGCTCACGCCAGGCGTGTTCAACTCGGCCTATTACGAGCATTCATTTCTCGCCGACAAGCTCGGTGTCGAACTGGTCGAAGGCCGCGATCTCTTCGTCAAGGACGAGATTGTCTATATGCGGACAACCCAGGGCCCGCATCGGGTGGACGTCATCTATCGCCGCATTGATGACGATTTCCTCGACCCCCTCACCTTCCGATTGGATTCCGCTCTGGGAGTGCCCGGACTTATGACGGCGTACAAAACAGGCAACGTCACGCTTGCCAATGCCGTGGGCACAGGAATTGCCGACGACAAAGCGGTTTACAGCTTCATGCCTGCAATTGTGAAATTCTATCTCGGCGAAGAACCGCTGCTGAAGAATGTGCCAACCTGGCGCTGCCGCGACGAAGAGCATCTTGCCTACGTCCTCGATCATCTGCACGAGTTGGTGGTTAAGGAAGTGCATGGCTCCGGCGGATACGGCATGCTTGTCGGCCCTGCTGCCAGCAAAGTCGCAATCGAGCAATTTCGCGCCAAGCTCAAAACATCGCCAAAAAATTTCATCGCCCAGCCAACGCTCGCCCTTTCAACGTGTCCGACATGCGTCGAGCAAGGTGTTGCGCCTCGTCACGTTGACTTGCGGCCGTTCGTCCTCACCGGACGCAAACGCGTGCGGATCGTGCCGGGCGGACTGACGCGCGTCGCGCTCAAAGCAGGTTCGCTGGTGGTGAATTCGAGCCAGGGCGGCGGCACGAAGGATACATGGGTGCTGGACGGATGATGCGATCAACCAGACCGGTCATCCTTCGAGGCCCGCGCTACGCGCGGGTGGATGACGAAACGTTATTCCGCCGTCATCCTGAGGTGCGAGGGCGCTCAGCGCCCGAGCCTCGAAGGATGGCGGTGGCGGAGCCATAGCAATGCTTTCGCGCACCGCCGACAACCTGTATTGGCTTTCGCGCTATGTCGAGCGGGCGGAATATCTCGCGCGAATTCTCGACGCGACGCAACGCCTGTCCGCCCTTCCCCTTGCCTATGTGGGCACTAGCAATGAATGGGAATCCGCGGTCGCGACTGCCGGCTGCGCCACCGCCTTTTTCAAACTCTATGACGAAGCCAACGAGGCAAACGTCACGGATTTCCTTGCTTTTTCAATGGACAATTCATCGTCCATTCGCGCCTGCTTCGAACTTGCCCGCAGCAACGCGCGCGCCGTCCGTACTGCTCTCACGATGGAAATGTGGGACTCGATCAACGGCACTTGGCTCGAGCTCAAGCGATTCGGCAACGGACCGACATCGCGTGAAGAGTTCTCTCGTTTCCTGAGATGGGTGCAGGAATCGTCACTGCGCTTTGACGGCTCCGCGTACCGCACCATGCTGCGCAACGACGCCTATTGGTTTTCGCGGCTTGGCGTCTACATCGAGCGCGCCGACAACACCGCCCGCATCCTCGACGTGAAATACCATCTCCTGCTGCCCGAAAACGAGCGCGTTGGCGGTCCGCTCGATTATTTTCAGTGGGCCGCCATTTTGCGATCGGTGTCCGCGCTCACCGCTTATCATTGGGTTTACCGGGAAAGCCTGCAGCCGTGGCTGGTGGCCGATCTGCTGATCTTGCGCGACGAGATGCCCCGATCACTGGCCTCCTGCTATGAGGCGATCGTGCGCAACCTGGATTCGATCGCCGGCGCTTACGGCCGGCAGGGTCCGGCCCAGCGGCAGGCACGCGGCATTCGCACCCGCCTGCAAAGCAGCCGCATGGAAGGCATTTTTCAACGCGGCCTCCACGAGTTCATCGGCGAATTCATCGTCGAGAATACCAAGCTTGGTGCATTGATCACCGAGCAATTTCTGACATGAGCGGAGCGCTCTTTCGTCATGGCCGGCTTGTCCCGGCGGCCCGCATCTTTATGGTGTGAGGCTTGAATGAAGTTCACGAGGTTCCTAACGTCGTCAATGCGAATTCGCATCTCCCACTCGACCTCTTATGCGTACGAAACGCCGCCAACCGGGGTGACGCAGCTGTTGCGCAAGACGCCGCGCGATCACGACGGGCAGCACGTGGTGGCGTGGCGAATCGATATTTCTGAAGATTGCCTGCTGCACCAGCATGAAGATGCATTCGGCAACATCACCCATTCCTTCACAGTCGATAGACCACTTAGCAAGTTGACTGTCGAGGTTGACGGTGAAGTCGATACGCAGGACACAAACGGAGTTATCGCGGCAGCCGTCGAGCGCTTTCCTCCACAGCTCTACCTGCGCGAAACACCGCTGACGCAAACCGATTCCGCCATCGTCGAGTTTGCGCAAGCAACGCGCGCCGACGACGACGGCGATAGTCTCTCATTGCTTCACGCCCTCATGACCGCGCTTAATCGCGAAATTACTTTCGACACCGATCCGACCCACGCCGCGACCACCGCCGCGCAAGCTTTTACGCTTCGTCGCGGAGTCTGTCAGGACATCACCCATATCTTTATCGCGGCAGCGCGCGCTCTCGGCATTCCGGCGCGGTACGTTGGGGGTCACTTCCACCGTGCCGACGGCGTCACCTCCCAGGAGGCAGGACATGCCTGGGCTGAAGCCCATGTCGAGAACCTTGGATGGGTCGGCTTCGACCCGACGAATGGGATTTCCACCACCGAGTCCCATGTCCGCGTCGCGGTCGGCCTCGACTATCTTGGCGCCGCGCCGGTGCGTGGCGCGCGCTTTGGCGGCAGCGGGGAGACTTTGACGGTCGCGGTACGAGTGGATCAGGCACGTCAGCAGGCGCAGACCTGATGGCAGGGCGCGAATAGCGGCGAACGTGCTCGAGCGGTTCAAGTTTGTTCGAAACCCGGGGCCCCGACATTGCACAGTCGCGCGTCGGGTCGCTATAAATCTGCGGCCGGTGTCCAGACGAGTCCTTGAAGGCCCATGACCTATTGCTGCGGAATCCTTGTACAGGAGGGTCTGGTCATGGTCGCCGATACGCGCACCAATGCGGGCCTCGATAACATCTCCACATTCCGCAAGCTGCATGTGTACACTCAGCCGGGTGAGCGCATCATGGCTCTTGCCTCCTCCGGCAATCTGTCGCTCAGCCAGTCTGCGCGTTCGACGTTGATCGAAGGGGTGCAGAATCCGGAAACCGGCGAGATCGAGACGCTGATGAATGCGCCGACAATGTTCCAGGCCGCGCAGCGTATCGGCCGCGTAGTCCGCCAAATACAGACAGCCGAAGGCAAGGTACTCGCTGCCGCCGAAGTGGACCACGAGGTCGCTTTTTTGTTCGGCGGGCAGATCAAGGGCGGACGCCTGCAGTTGTTCATGATTTACTCGGCAGGCAATTTCATCGAGTGCACGACGGACACGCCGTATCTGCAGATCGGCGAACACAAATACGGCAAGCCCGTGCTCGATCGGGCGATAAGCTTCAACACCGATCTTTATGACGCGTTGAAGATCGGCCTGATCTCGATGGATTCGACCATGCGCTCCAATCTCGGGGTGGGACTGCCGATCGATATTCTGGTCGTGCGCAGAGATTCCTGCACTGCCGAGGTGAACTACCGCATTGAGCCAGGCGAGCCCTATTTCCAGGATCTGCGCGAACGTTGGTCGGCCGCGCTCCGCGCTGCACACATCTCGATACCTCGACCGCCCTATCGCGGCTGAGCGATCCAAGGTCGCTAAACAGCTCGTGCAAATTCGCTCTTTCCAATTAATTAACTCTCTGGCAGCGCCGCACATCGTTTTAGCGGCAGTTAAGAGAACCGGGAGAATTGCATGTTCCTGCGGCAAAGATTGGCGGGTTTTCAATAAACGCAAGCGAATAGCAAAGCTTGTCGCCTACGTTCCGGCCACGAAAAGGCTAACCGGCAGGACAGGGACTTTCATCGTGCCGGCTGTTGCTCATCCGCACGCTTTGACGCGCGGCAATACACGAGTTGGGACCGCGCTCGTTTGAGCGTAGTCGTGCCTATTGGCGTCATTGTTGCGATTGCAATCATTTGCGTTGTCGTCGCTGTGCTGGCTGCTCGGCAATGTCGACACCGCGGAAGCTGCGATGGTGCGTCTCAAGGCATTGGGCGTGCGGCTCGCCCTGGATGATTTCAGCACCGGCTATTCCAGCTTGCTCTATCTGCGCCGTTTCCCCTTCGAAAAGCTGAAAATCGACCGCAGTTTCGTGCGATCGATCGGAAGAGCCGCCGATGCCGCGGCGATCGTACATGCAATCGTCAGCCTCAGCCGCGGCCTCGGCATGCAGGTCACCGCGGAAGGCGTCGAAACCGGCGACCAGCAGTTGTCCCTGCGCGCCGCCGGTGCTCACTCGATGCAAGGCTATCGCTTCGGCAGGCCTGCACGGTCGCCGAAATCAGCGCACGGCTCCAGTCGCCCAGCGCCTTCCTGCCCACCGAAGCACCAACACCTCTCGCAAGCTAAAAAACGATCGATCATCGTCGCTGCTCGCTGATGGCGGGCGCGCGCTTTTGTGATATGCGGGCATCCCTGGAAATGAGCATGAAAGGGATCCCCCGATGGCTGCGTCTACGAAAATTGCACTGGTAACGGGAGCCGGGACCGGCGTCGGCCGCGCGGTGTCGATTGCGCTCGCCAAGGCCGGCTACAATCTCGTGCTGGCGGGCCGCCGTAAGGAGATGCTCGACAAGGTCGCCGGCGAAATCAACGCCGCCGGGGCGCAGTCGTTGGCCGTGCCGACTGACGTGTCCAAGCGCGAGTCCATCCTCGCACTGTTCGCAACCGTAAAATCAACCTTCGGCCGCCTTGATGTGCTTTTCAACAACGCAGGCATCGGCGCGCCCGCTGTTCCTTTGGAAGATTTGCCATTCGAAACCTGGCAGAACGTCGTCGCGACGAACCTGACCGGCATGTTCCTGTGCACACAGGAGGCGATCAAGATCATGAAGGATCAGTCGCCTCGCGGCGGCCGCATCATCAATAACGGCTCAATCTCGGCGCACGCGCCGCGGCCTTATTCGGTCGCCTACACATCGACGAAACATGCGGTCACCGGGCTCACCAAATCGACGTCGCTTGACTGCCGGCAGTACGACATCTGCTGCGGCCAGGTCGACATCGGCAATGCTGCAACGCCTTTGACCGAGCGCATGGTGGAGGGTGAAGGCGTGCTGCAGCCGGATGGGCGCAAAATTATCGAACCGCGCATGGAGGCTGACCACGTTGGCAATGCCGTGGTCTACATGGCGAGCCTGCCGCTCGACACGAATGTCCTGTTCATGACGGTGATGGCCAATAAAATGCCGTTTGTCGGGCGAGGCTGATTTTCATGGAAGCGCTGCACGCCTGGCATGAATTCTACCTGCTGGTCGGCACTGCTGCCGCCACGTTGCTTGCGCTTTTGTTTGTTGCGGTGTCGCTCGGCACCGGCTACCTGAGCGATAAGGATCAACGGGGCCCTCGCACATTCATGAGCCCGGTGGTGATTCATTTCACCAGCGTGTTCTTTATCTCTGCCGTGTGCCTCGTGCCTTCACACGGGTCAGTCTTCTTCGCTGTCCTGATCGGCGTAACCGCCCTTCTCGGCATCGCCGTGTCGGTCGTCATTACGGTCTGGGTGATCCGCACCGAGATGACGAACTATGTGCAGGATTACTTCGCCTATGGATTGCTGCCGGTCGGCGCATATTTTGCGTTATTCGTAGCAAGCATCATGATCTATTTCGACCGCGCCTACGCCGTGGAAGTGCTGGGCGGCGGACTGCTCGCGCTGGCCATCGTCAACATCCGCAATGCCTGGAATCTCACGCTATCGATGGTGCGTCGGCACGCCGGCGAACGATCGTCGCGCTAGTCGAGTTTAGTCACCTTTACTTCAACGCCCGTTTTCACTTTCGACAGCACCTTTACGCTGCCTAGCGCTTTCGCAAAAACGTTGCACGGGCTCGCGAGCCTTGTTTCGTCTCCCTTGGAGATCGGCGTACGTCCAAAGCCAATCGCTATCGCAGGACCTTGCGGCCAATACGCGATTTCTCCCGGGGTGATAACGGCACGCGCGTCAGGCTCGCGCGCCACATTCACCGGAACATCGAAATAGACTTCCTCGCCCCAGGTCAGCACCGCCGACGAAAGGGGAAGCGCGGCGGCGATGGCTTTGGCGGTTGGCGTGTGGAGCAATTCGGCGTCAAGCTTCAGGGCGCCGAAATCGAAGCGGATGCGGGCCATTGGTTCCCTTTTTGCGATTCATTGCTCCGGCGGGTAGGTATTTTCACGACCGTGAAAGCCTTGGCAAGGAGCTAATCACAGGGACGTGGAACCTCGACCTCATTTCTGCTTCGAGGAACCGGATTCCCAGCAAGCCGCAAGAACTGTGCATGCGGCTGTCACAAAACCGACGCCGACGAAACCAATGGCATGAAAATATTCGTGGGCGAACAGAAGCCCGCCGATGCCGGACCCGATCGCCTGTCCGACGTAAAGCAGCGATGTATTGAGCGCGACTGACGCGCTCGCAAGATCCGGCGCGGCCGCGACGAGTCGAGCCTGCTGCAAGGAATTGACCGCCGAAAATCCGAACCCCCAGAAAAATACGCCTGCGCCCATGGCCGGCAGCCAGCCCGCGCCGGTTGCCCACAGGGTCATCCCGAGGAGCATGGAGCCAAGAAACAGCGCGAGCGTTCTCTGGGTTCCAAGCGCGGTTACGATGCTGCTTGCGACGACGTTGCCGATCAGCCCGATGACGCCATAAAATGCGAAGAAACCGCCCGTAATAGCCGCGCCCGCGCCCGTCAGTGCGTTGAGCAGCGGAGCGAGATAAACGAAAACGGCGAACTGGCCGCAAGTCTGCAGTAGTGTGACCAGCAGAATGAGCATGATGCGATTGTTTTCCGCGATGGCGACAAAGCTTCGCGGTGAGAGCGGCGCTCCCTTGAGTCCCTTTGGCAGCGCCGCAAACAGCAGCGCAGCGATGATTGAGGCAAAAACGGCCAGAGCGCCGTAAACCGTCTGCCAGCCGAAATTTGTGGCGACAACTGTTACAAGGGGCAGTCCGCCCGCGATAGCGATCGACCAACCGAGAAATACGAAGGCGATCGCGCTTGGCCGCTCGCGGTCGGGAACGATCAAGGCGACGGTCGTCGCCGCCTGCGGCGTGTAGAGCGCGCCGATTGCCAGCATGATGACCCGGAGTAGGAGGATGACGGAATAATTCGGTGTCAGCGCCGATAGGCCCTGCCCAATTGCCAGCACAGCCAGGGTGACGACCAATAGAACGCGACGGTCAATTCGCGTCGTCAGCCAAGCCATCATCGGCGAGCCGATACACAGCACAACGGCGCCGTAAGTGACGAGCAGCCCCGTGTCGTGAATGCCGACTCCGAGGCCCGTCGCGAGCTCGGCGAGCATGCCCGCCGGGCCAAGAATGGTCATTCCGACCACGACGTTGCCGAGCATCAAAACGATGCGGGGAAAATATTTTTGCACGTGGCCTTCGCTCGATGCCGGCGCGTTTAGCAGTTAATGTTTAGGTAGAGCACTCCTGGCGTTTGCGCCATGCGCATGCGTCGCGCCAGTGCTCAAAACATTTGAATGCCAAAGGTCACGGGGATTGATCTTTGTGGCGTCATTGCCCGGACTCGTGCCGCGCGTCCACGTCGTGATGCCGATGAAATGAAGACGTTCATGGCCGAGGCATGCCCGGCCATGACAAATCGTTTAGCAACTTCTCAGTGCAATCTGAACTCGCCGTCGATAGCCTTGAGCTCGGCTGGTTTGATCAGCTTGTAATGCGCCACGCGCACCGAGTGCAGTGGTCCCTCGAGCTTCTCCATCCAGAACGTCAGAAAACGATGCAGCTCGGGAAATTCTGGAAAGAGATCGTAGTTCTGCCAAACGTAGGACTGAAGCAGCCAGCGATGATCGGGACGCCGATAAAGGATGTGCGCAGTCGTCAGGCCATAACCACTGACTTGTCTACGGAAATCTTCTGAAACCATTCGCGTCCTCCGTTATGATCGGACACAAAGTTTCCATTTCCGGCAATCTCCATTGCAAGCCGAAAAGGTAAACAAGTTGTTTAAAATCAAGGCACTAGCAGCAAGTCGATTTGCCTGCTAACAGCCCATGCTAACGTGACCGGGCCAAATCACGTTCCGATCACAACGCCACCATTGAGATTGCTGTGTTTTTCAGAATTGTTGGCACTCGTCGCAAATGAGTGCTAAAAATTTTTTCGCTGTCCCTTGCGGGCAAAAAAACGGCCACCCATGTGGCGCCCAGGTGCTGGTGGGAGATCAGTCAGCGCCAAAATAAACCAGATTGTCTAATCGCTTAGGAGGACTGCCATGAAGTTCCGTCCGCTTCACGACCGCGTTGTCGTCAAGCGCATCGATGCCGAGGAAAAGACCGCCGGTGGCATCATCATTCCCGATACCGCGAAAGAGAAGCCCTCGCAGGGCGAAATTATCGCCGTCGGCCCGGGCGGCCGCGACGAA
>DASXST010000046.1:0-2534 GCA_036505835.1 Pseudolabrys sp.
CATCCCGCCGGAGCGCTTGCTGAGTTTGCAATTTGTCGAAGAAGTAAAAAAAGACCTGGAAGCCGCACAAAGGAGAACTCTACGATGACTTCAGAAAAAGATTTGCGCGAACAACTCTCGACCTGCACACGGATTTTTGCCATGCAGGGCATGATCGGACTTTTCGGCCATGTCAGTGTGTTTCAACCGGAGACGAAAACCGTTTTCATCACCCCGGGCATGGGTTCGGACAAAGGAAGTCTGCGTCCGGAAGATATTGTGCCGACGGATCTCGACGGCAAGCCACTCGCAGGAACAGAAGGGCCGCCGGTGGAATGGCCGATTCACACGGCGCTGCACGGCGCCCGTGCCGACGCCCTCGCTGTCGCGCACCTCCACACGCCTAACGCGACACTCTTCGCGATCGCGAAACGCCGGTTTCAGCCTGTCACCCTCCAAGGGGCCATCTTCAGCGACGGCGTGCCGCTGTACCCCGAGGCGCAGCTCATCACCAATCCCCAGCGCGGTAACGCCCTGATGAAGGTTATCGGCGATAAGCGCGCCGCTCTCTTGCGCGGCCACGGCATCGTCGTCGTTGGACAAAATCTCCAGGAAGTTCTTTATACCGCTCTGGTATTGGAAGACGACGCCAAGAAAACTCTCCAGGCGGCGACGCTCGGCGAAGTCGGCACGATCAGCTCCGAAGATTGCCGCGCCTTTGGCGCGGAGATCGCCCTCGAGCGCCGCGCCCAAAGAGCGTGGAATTATTTCTGCGGTCTCGAGGCCCGTTGGGATCGCCAACCGGCGACGGGAAGGAGCGAATTGTTTCCGTAAACGATAAACGGGTTCAAGTCGTTCAAGCAGTTCAATCCCCCACCTGTTTCCTCCCCGGCGTCGCGGGGGATGAAGGAGGGTTGAACTTTTTGAACGACTTGAACGAGAACCACTGGAGCAGACTGATGCCAACGACAAATTCAGATTACGCACATTTTTTTCCGAGTCAGCGCAAGACGCGCCTCCCCGGCGGCTACATGGGCAAGATCCTGCGGGCTGATTTGAGCACAGGAAAGCTCACCGACTTGAATATTCCCGAGGAGCCGCTGCTGCGGAAGTATTGGGGCGGACAGCTCATGGCGGAATTTATTCTGCTCAATGAATTGCCGCTCGGCATCGATCCGTACGATCCGGAGAACGTCATCGTCGGCGTGACCGGTCCGGTCACCGGCACTGGTTTTACTCCGGGTGGTACGAAGACCTGCTTTGTCTATCTCAGCCCAGCGACCCGCTATACCCTGGGCCGAGCCGCCACCAGCGGCTACTTTGGCTCGTCGCTCAAATCCGCCGGCTACGACGGCGTGATCATCAGTGGCGCCGCAGCAAAGCCTTCCTATCTCTATGTCGGCGAAGACAAGGTTGAACTCCGCGACGCAAGCAAAGTGTGGGGCAAAGGCGTACGCGCAACCGAAGATCTGCTGCGCGCCGAATCCGGTCACCAGGACGCGCGCGTCGGCGCCATCGGTCCGGCGGGCGAGCATCTCATTCGAGCAGCGATGTTCGTCAACGACTACAATCACACCGCAGCACATGGATTGGGCGCGGTGATGGGCTCGAAAAAATTGAAGGCCATCGTCGTCTGGGGCACCAGGCGACCGCGGGTCGCACGCAAGAATGAGCTGATCGACGCTGGTCTGCGCTGGCGCAAGGCATTGCAGCCGCGCGTATACACTCCCGCCCAAAAGAAAAAGAGCGTCGGCCATGGCGACTCGTGGGGCGCGATTACGAAGTTGAATTGGCGCAGCACCATCATCACCGACGAGGCCAAAGGCTATGACCAGAATCACGTCGTTTTGCGTCCGTGTTTTCAGTGCCCGCGCATGTGTCCCTGGGATGTCGAGATCGGCGAGGGTCGGCACAAAGGCAAGATCGGCCACTTCAACGCCGGCAGCGAGTGGCAGGATACTTTTTACAACTTGGGCTTCAAGGGCAACGACGTTCTCTATCTCTCCGAGCGGATCAATGATCTCGGCATCGAGTGCAGCCACTACGCTTGCGGCGCCGGTCTGGCATTCGAAGCCTGGGAAAAAGGCGTGCTCGGCGCCGATCGTACCGACGGTTTGCAATTGGAATGGGGCAACTTGGAAGCGGCCGAAGCTCTGCTCGAGCGCTGTGCCCGGCGCGAAACCTGGCTCGGCAACATTCTCGCAGACGGACCGAAAGAGCTGGCGGAAACGCTCGGCGGCGAGGCCAAGAACTGGGTCGTCCACACCAAAGGCGGCACACCGGCGCAGCATGAGTGGCGTCCGCTGTTGAGCCAGATGCTGCGCGAGCTGGTTGCCAGCGGCGGCATGAAACCCCAGGGCGCCGGCGGCGCGGAACCTCCGCCGGACCTCGCTTATCGCGAGAAATGGAGCCCGCTCGACATGCAAACGCCCGACGGCTGGACACACTCCCACATGCTCACCGAAAAATTTCGCCAGGCCTGCGGTATCATGGGCGCGTGCTGGTTTGCGCTGAACGATAAGATGCCCGATGGTTTGAAGAGCATGGTCGACTCG
>DASXST010000047.1:0-10480 GCA_036505835.1 Pseudolabrys sp.
GGAGCAGCGCCTGAAGGCAGGCGAGACGCGGGAGATGGCTGTCGTTTTCTACATCGATCCGTCGATCGTGAACGACCGCGATCAGAACGATCTCAGCACTATTACGCTGTCCTACACTTTCTACCGCCAGCGCGAACCCGAGCAGCCCATTGCCGAGGCGCCGGAGAAAAATTCGAATAAGCTTTAACCGAGACCAAGACGATGGCCGACGCTCACGCCAAGCAGCACGACTACCACCTGGTCGATCCGAGTCCGTGGCCGGCACGATCAAAGGTTTGCTGATTGCGCTGCAATATTATCATAAGGCGGCGGAGGGCCGGCTTGCAGATCGGAGCGAAACGTGAGCAAGGCGCCGCGAAAACGAAAAGGCAGCGTGTTCGACGCGACACTTCTTGCCGTCGCGGGGGTCGCGATTCTGATCGGGTTGGGAGTCTGGCAACTCGACCGGAGGGTCTGGAAAGAAAATCTGATCACAACGATCAATGCCCGGCTCGCCCGCGCGCCCGAAAATCTGCCGCCTCGCGCGAGCTGGCCCGTGCTGCGGGAGGATGGCGCAGAATTTCGTCGCGTTTTTTTCCCTGCCGAGTTCCTCGATGGCGAGGAAGCGCTTGTGTATACCGCCGGCTCGCCCTTGCGGCCCGATGTGAAAGGGCCGGGGTACTGGGTCTTCGCGCCGGCCCGACTCGCGGGCGGCAGCATCATCCTCATTAATCGCGGTTTCGTGCCGGCCCACCGCAAGGATCCCGCCACGCGCGCAGAGGGTAATCCTCGCGGCATCATCGATGTGGTCGGCGTTCTGCGTTGGCCCGAGACGCGCGGGTCCTTTACCCCGGCTGATGACCCGAAAAACAATGTCTGGTTTCTACGCGACTCGAATTCGATTGCCGCATTCAAGAGATGGGCGACCGCCGCCCCTTTCTATATCGATCAGGAGCAACCGGTTCCCTTGGGCGGCTGGCCAAAACCGGGCAAGCTAGAAGTACATTTGCCCGACAATCATCTGCAGTACGCCATTACATGGTTCGGCCTCGCGCTGGCCCTTGCGGGTGTCTACGTCGTGTGGCTGGCCCGGCATCTCTTTCGCCGGCACTGAGCGGTTTCCTTGTGAAAGGCGGCGCCCAAGGCTACTGTGCATCGGCCGCCAAGATTGTCATCGGATCATAAAATAAAGCTAAATCAATGCGTTACGTCTCCACTCGGGGCGAAGTTCCAGCACTCGATTTCGTCGAGGTCATGCTTGCTGGCCTCGCTCGCGACGGCGGTCTTTACGTGCCGGACCATTGGCCGGTCCTCAGTCGCGCCGCGGTCGAAAGCTTCGCGGGGAAGCCTTACGCCGAAGTGGCAGTTGAGGTGGTCCGGCCCTTTGTCGGTGATGGAATTGCCGAGACGAATCTCGCGCGCATGGCCCGCGAGGCCTATGGCAATTTCCGGCATCCGGCAGTGGCCCCGCTCACTCAGCTCGGGCCAAATTTGTTCGTCCTGGAGCTTTTCCACGGACCCACCCTCGCCTTCAAGGATCTGGCGATGCAGTTTGTGGCCCGGCTGATGGACCATGTTTTGCATCAACGCGGCGAACGAACCACTATTGTCGTCGCGACATCCGGCGATACCGGCGCAGCCGCCATCGAAGCTTTCCGCGATCGTGCGCAGGTAGATCTCGTGGTTCTCTTTCCGCAAGGACGCATCTCCGACGTGCAGCGGCGGATGATGACCACGGTACCGGACGCGAACGTGCATGCGATTGCCATTGAAGGCACGTTTGACGACTGCCAAGCGCTCGTAAAGTCAATGTTCAATCACCACGCCTTTCGCGATCGCCTGCGGCTTTCCGGCGTCAATTCCATCAATTGGGCGCGCATTGTCGCGCAGGCCGTCTATTATTTTACTGCTGCCGTCGTACTTGGAGCGCCGCACCGAAAGGTCGCGTTCACAGTTCCGACGGGAAATTTTGGCGACGTGTACGCGGGCTATGTCGCTTCGCGCATGGGCTTGCCGGTTGATCGATTGGTGGTGGCAACAAACATCAACGACATCCTCGTCCGCACCTTCGCCACCGGTGCCTACGAGGTTCGCGATGTCGTTGCCACGGCCTCGCCGTCGATGGACATCCAGGTTTCATCGAACTTCGAACGTGTGTTGTTCGATGTGTGCGGTCGGGACGCCCAAGCGGTGCGCGGATTGATGGCATCGTTGTCCCAATCCCGACGTTTTGTGCTGCCTGCGGCGGCGCTCAAGCAGCTGCGATTTCTGTTCGCCGCCGATCGCGCTGACGAGCACGAGAGCGCGGCTGAAGTTCGCGCCTGGATGCGCGAGGCCAATTATTGCGTGGACCCACACACCGCGGTTGCCCTCGCGGTAGCCGAAAAGGAAACGCGCGATCCTTCGGTTCCGATGGTCGTGCTGTCGACGGCGCATCCGGCGAAATTTCCCGATGCGGTGAGGGCGGCTTGCGGCTTTGTACCGGCTCTGCCGGACAGACTTGCCGATCTGGCAAACCGCAACGAGCGCGTTACCGTGCTGCCGGCAGATCAGGGCGCAGTGGAACGATATGTAACGTCAGTATCACGCGCTTCGCGTGAAGGAGCAGCTGCATGAGCGTTGAAGTGACCCGTCTTCCTTCTGGCGTGTCGGTGGTGACCGACCGAATGCCGCATCTTGAAACCGCCTCCCTCGGCGTCTGGATCGGTTCGGGCAGCCGCAACGAGAAGCCTGACGAGCACGGAATTTCGCATTTGCTCGAACATATGGCGTTCAAGGGAACCAAGCGCCGCAACGCCCGGCAGATCGCGGAGACAATTGAGGCGGTGGGCGGAGACCTGAATGCGGCAACCAGCGTCGAATCGACCGGTTATTTTGCGCGAGTGCTCAGGGCCGACGTCCTTCTTGCACTCGATGTATTGTCCGACATTCTGTCCGAGCCCACGTTCGATGGCGACGAATTGCGGCGCGAGCAGAACGTAATTGTTCAGGAAATCGGCGCCACCGAGGATGCGCCCGATGATCTCGTTTTCGATCGCTTGCAGGAAACGGCGTTTCCTCAACAGTCGATCGGCCGCTCCATTCTCGGCACGCCGGAAACCGTGCGCTCGTTTAACCCGACGCGGCTGCGGAGCTATTTGGCACGCAACTATCGCGCACCCAACATGGTGATAGCCGCCGCTGGTGCCGTTGAACACGAGGCGATCGTTGCCGAAGTCGATAAGCGCCTGGCCGGGTTCAAGGGGCCTGCCGCTCCAGAGCCCGAAGCGGCGCACTTCCGTGGCGGCACCAGAGTGGAAACCCGCGACCTCGAGCAAGTGCACATTGCCATGGCGCTCCAGGGACTGCCGGTTCGCGACGAGCAGCTCTACAGCTTGCAGGTGTTCACAAGCGTCCTGGGCGGCGGAATGTCATCGCGTCTGTTCCAGGAGGTGCGTGAGAAGCGCGGACTTTGCTACGCGATTCACGCCTTCCACATGCCCTTCGCGGACACAGGGCTCTTCGCTCTCTATGCCGGAACGGACGAATCCGACGCTCCCGAGCTCATGCGCGTCGTAATCGATCAGATCGGCAACGCCACCGAAACGCTGAACGATACGGAAATCAATCGTGCCAAGGCGCAGATGAAAGCTGGTCTATTGATGGCGCTGGAAAGCTCTGAGGCGCGCGTCGGCCAATTGGCACGCCAGATGCTCGCGTATGGGCGCCCGATTCCGCTCGATGAAGTCGTTGCCAAGATTGACGCTGTCACCGTCGACAGCGCGCGTGCAGCCGGTCGTGCTCTTATCGGCCGCGCAAAACCTGCAATCGCCGCACTCGGGCCAGGCAGCGGCCTTGCAAGCACCGCTGCAATCGCTGAAAGTCTGGTTCGCCGCGCCGCCTGACGGGCGAGGGGCTCAGCCGACACCTCCATGGCGTTCTTTAGAACCGTCAGTTCCAATGACAACGTGCCGGCTATTACCGGCAAGGGAGTCATGTTGCGCGTGCCTCACAGTGGAGATTTCGCCGAATGGGCCAACTTGCGGGAGGTGAGCCGCCGGTTCCTGGTCCCGTGGGAGCCGATCTGGCCAGCCGACGATCTGACGCGGGGCGCATTTCGTCGAAGGCTCAAGCGATATGCTGAGGATCAGCGCAGCGATCTGGCCTATGCCTACCTGATCTTCCGCACCGAGGATAATGCCATGGTGGGCGGATTGACCGTCGCCAATATTCGGCGCGGCGTGGCTCAAGCGGGCAGTATCGGGTATTGGATTGGCGCGCCTTTCGCCGGCAGAGGCTACATGACCGCAGCGGTGCGGGCTTTGATACCGTACAGCTTTACGACGCTGCGCCTGCATCGTCTGGAAGCAGCCTGCATTCCCGACAACATCGCGTCGGTCCGTTTGCTGGAAAAGACCGGCTTCAGGCGAGAGGGCTATGCGCGGGGATATCTGTGCATCAACGGGATCTGGCAGGATCATTTGCTATATGCATGCCTCAGGGATGAGGCTGGCTGAAGGCACGGCCGGTCAACGCAGAGAGAAAAAGGCGGCAAGAAAAAATGCCCGAACAGAAAAATGGACAAGTCGCGCAGTCAGTGGCCGGGATAGCAGCCGTGACAGGATTTCTGTTGATGCTCGCCGGGTGCGGCTCGAGCAATCTGCTCAGTGGCTCCGCCTTGGATCTTTTCAGTACGTCTTCAAAGGCAAGCTCCGGCGGCGAGGGCAGCGCCGAATCTGCTGCCGATATCGAATGCCCCAGCGTGATCGTGCGCACCGGCGCTGCTACCCTGATGATCGGCAGCAAGCCCGCCGAAGGCGATCCGACCGCGCTTGATCTGCGTTACCAGGCCACGATTGTCCGCACCGCGCGTGAGTGTCGGGTAAACTCCGGCATCATGACCATGAAAGTCGGGATCGAGGGCCGCGTCATGACCGGTCCGGCGGGAGGTCCGGGGACCGTCAACGTGCCGCTTCGTCTCGCCCTGGTTCAGGAGGGCGTAAACCCAAAAACCATTCTGTCGAAATTCGCGACCTTGCAGGTCGAAATTGCAGCTTCGGCGAATAACGTTCCGTTCACACACATTGACCCTGAAATAACATTTCCTCTGCCGCAACCGATCGCGAATATCGATTCCTATGTCATCTACGTAGGCTTTGATCCGGCCGGAGCGCAGCAGGAAAAAAGGAAGCCCGCAGGAAAGCCAAAGCCGTCGAAGCCGCGTCAGAGCTGATCGAATCGTGCCTAGTTCAGCTTCTTGCGGACATCTTCGATGCCCTTGGCGATGAGTTCAGCAGCAAGCTTTCCTTTGGCTTCCGTACTGAGGATCTTCTCCGCGGCAGCGATAGCGGCGTCGGCGGCAGCGCTGCGGACGTCAGCCGTCGCCTGCGCTTCAGCCTGGGCAATCTTGGTTTCCGCCAACGCAGTTCGACGGGCGACGAAATCTTCGATGCGCCCCTTCGCCTCCGTCGCGAGCCGATCGGCTTCGGCTTTGGCGCCCTCTATAATGTCCTGCGCTTCTGCTTCGGCGGCCTGTCGCTTGCGCTGATACTCAGCCAGAAGTTCGGCTGCCTCGTCTTTGAGCCTTCGCGCTTCATCGAGTTCGGACTTGATGCGCTCCGCACGGTCATCCAATGACTTCATCACCACCTTGTGAGCGCCCAAATAGGCCAGGACGCCCAGGAAGATCACGAATGCAATAGCCACCCAAGTTTCCGAATCGCGCAGCAAATCCATTGTCTTTATCCGTCAGCTTTTGAGCGCGTCTTTGACTGCCGCAGCAACCGCACTATCGGCTGGCGCTGTCCCGATCAGCCGCTCGACGATGGCCTTGGCGGCATCGGCCGCAATGTTGCGCACGTTCGCCATGGCTGCCTGCTTGGAGGCGCCGATGATCCTCTCGGCCTCCGCCAGCTTGGCGTTGAGCTGTTCCTCCAGCTTTTTTCGCGTGGCTTCTGTTTCTGCAGCTTGTTTGTCCCGCATTTCGCCAGCGATCGCCTGCGCCCGGGCGCGGGCATCGGCTAAAGCTTTTTCGTAGGCCGCAAGCGCTGCGTCGGATTGCGCCTTGAAGGCATTGGCCTGCGCCAGGTCTTCATCAATCCGATTTTGCCGCTGCGCAATAATGCCCCCGACGCGCGGCAGTGCGACTTTTGCCATCAACGCGTAGAGCAACACGAAGGTGATGACGAGCCATACGAGCTGAGAAGCAAACGTACTGGAATCGAAAGGTGGGAATGGACCCTTATGCTCGCTCGGCGCTTGAGTATGGGCGGTGGTCGCCATTGCGGATATGAACTGCCGTCTTACAGCGCGAAGAGGAGCAGGAGCGCGATCAGCAGCGAAAAGATGCCGAGCGCTTCGGTGACGGCGAACCCGAAAATCAGGTTGCCGAATTGTCCTTGTGCGGCAGACGGATTACGCAGTGCCGCGGCCAGGTAGTGACCGAAGATGGCGCCCACGCCGACGCCGGCGCCGCCCATTCCGATGCAGGCAATTCCGGCACCGATATATTTTGCTGCGATTGGATCCATGATGAACTCCTTTGTTTAATCGTTACCGGCTCTCAATGGCCTGGATGGATGGCATCGTTGAGATAGATGCAGGTGAGAATGGCAAACACGTAGGCTTGCAGGAAGGCGACCAGCAGCTCCAGGGCGGTGAGCGCGACGACCAACGCGAGAGGCAGCGTGGCGCCGACCATGCCGATGATTCCAGCTCCCCCGAGCAAGGTGATGAAGCTTGCGAACACCTTCAATGTGATGTGTCCCGCCAGCATATTGGCGAACAGACGCACGCTGTGCGAAATCGGACGCGAGAGGAACGACAGCACCTCGATGAATACGATCAGGGGCAAGATATAGAGTGGAATGCCCTTGGGCACGAACAGGTTGAAGAAGTGCAGCCCATGCTTCGCAAAGCCATAAGCCAGGACGGTGAGGAAGACCGTCAGCGCCAGGGTCGCCGTTATGATGATGTGAGTGGTGACGGTGAAGGCATATGGAATGAGACCGATAATGTTCACCGTCAGAATGAACATGAAAAGCGTGAACACGAAGGGGAAGAAGCGCATGCCTTCGCTGCCGGCCGTGCTTCTTATGGTATTGGCGACAAACTCGTATGTCAGTTCCGCCGTTGATTGCAGGCGGTCCGGCACCAGACTCCGTCTGGCGGTGCCGCCAATAAGGAATGCGGTGATGACGACCACGGCCGCGACCATGTAGGCCGCCGAATTGGTGAAAGCGATTTCAGTATTGCCGATTTGAGCGATCGGAAACAGCTCGCGGATCTCGAATTGGTGGATTGGATCGACAGCCATGACTACCGGTCGTTCAATTGTCTTTCGCGAACGACCCCCGCCGCTCGCATCACATTCAGCACGCCCGCCGCGAAGCCGAGCAATAGAAATACGATGAGCCCCCACGGCGAAATTCCGAGCCAGCGGTCGAGCAACCAGCCGATCGCCGCGCCCACAAGCACCCCGGCAACCAGTTCGGTCGACAACCGGAAACCGCGAGCGATCGCGGAAGGATCGGCGGTCTGACGAGGACTGGAGCCGTTTTCGGATGGCCGGTTCGCTTTCGCGAGCCGTCTGCCGAGACGCTGGAGCCTCGCGGAGAGAGCAGCCTCGTCGTCCGGCGGTTCGTTGCGATCATTTGGGCCGCGCGTGCCGTCAGTCATGCTTTCGACCCGCGTGGATTTCAGGTTTCGCGTGTTCCGCCGCCCTAAAAGCCGCGCGGACCATACTGATCGGGTTTCGGCGAGTCAAGAAACGGCAACTGCGGCATAAGTGTTTGATCTGGATCAAAAAAGGCATGATTTTCGACAATCCATGGGACCGCTGTGTGCATCGCCAAAATTTCCAAAAGAACGAAGCGCATGAGTTCAGAGTGCAAAAATGCGGTGCTACGCTAGCTGAGACCAGCAATAGGTTTAAAGGCAAATCCATGCGCATCTTGATGCCCGCCCTGACTTTGATCTTGACCGTCGCCGCAGCGGCTGCGCCGGCGCAGACTGTGATCGGCAACGACCAGCAGCTGGAGCGCGCCCCCGGGCAGGATCAGAAGCCCGCCCAAGCCGAAGAGCAGACTTCAAATCGAACAAAAGAGAATCTGCTGGCCGGCGCGGCAAGTCGCTTCAGCTTTAACCGGGTGGAGAATGGCTTCCTGCGGCTCGATAACAGCAGAGGGGAGGTCGCCTACTGTGGTCAGACGTCAGGCTGGGCTTGTCAGGTTGTTCCGATCGAAGGTGCATCAAATGTCGAAAGCGCAAAAAAAGAACTTTCGGGTCTGAACGGACTGAGAACTGAAATTGCCCGATTGCAGCAAGATATTGCGACACTGAAGAAAGAAATTGACGCCTTGAAAGAACCTCCACCGCCGCGCCCGCCGGCGGATCTGAGTCCGCCGTCCGACAAGGCCCCTGATGTGACGATCAAACTGCCGAGCCCAGAGGAAATAGCGCGTGCGCGCGAGTTTATTGAATCGACCTGGCGCCGCCTGGTCGAGATGATTGTCTCGATGCAAAAAGACCTGATGCGCAAGGGCTGAACGGAAGCTTCAGCCTCACGCCATGCCGGCCCGAATGTCCCCAATCGTCGAGGCCAAACCGGAGCTGATCGCCGGCACGACCTTGCATGTTCAAACTCAGGGGACGGGATTTATCAACCTCACAAGCAGCGCAGTAAAGTTCATAGACCAGGCCGGGGCGGGTGACGGTATATTGTTGATTTACTTACGCCACACCTCGGCTTCACTTGCGATCCAGGAAAACGCCGATCCCGACGTGCAGACCGATCTGATCGCGGCGCTCGATCGGCTCGCACCGGAAAATGCGCCCTGGGTCCATGACGTGGAAGGGCCGGATGATATGCCGGCGCATGTCAAAGCGATGCTGAACGGAGTGTCGCTGCACATCCCGGTTGCTGCCGGCAGACTCGGCCTTGGCACCTGGCAAGGCATCTACCTGGTCGAGCACCGTCGTCGGCCGCATAGCCGGGAGGTGATGCTTCAATATATCGGCAGCCGGAAATGAAAACGCCCCGCGTTGCGGGGCGTTCGCGAAGAAAGACCGGCGGCGAGGTTCGCCGCCGGTCTACGGCAATCACCCTTTTTGGATCGCGACACCGGAGCCGGTCCTGATATCCACGCCCTTCGTGTCGCGCAGGAACACTGCGCCGACAACGAGCGTCATCACCGCAACGATGATCGGGTACCAGAGCCCCGCATAGATATCGCCCGTCGCTGCCACCACGGCGGTGGCGAGCAGAGGCAGCATGCCGCCGAACCAGCCGTTGCCGATGTGATACGGCAGCGACATCGACGTGTAGCGGATCTTGGTCGGGAACATTTCAACCAGGAATGCCGCGATCGGGCCGTAAACCATCGTCACGTAGATCACCATGATGACGAGGATGAACTCGGCCATTACCCAGTTGACCTTCTTCAGGTCGGCCGTCTTTGGATAGTTCTTGGCGGCCAGGGCGGCGGTCCACTTGGCATTGTCCCAGCCCTGTATCTTGGTTCCGCCGATGTCCAGGTCAACCGACTTGGATCCGGGTGCATTCACCGTCTTGAACGACAGGCCCAGTTTGGTCAGGAAGTCCTGGGCCCGGTCGCAATCGGAGAATTTCGACCACGGGCCGACGAAGATATGGAAGTTGCACGTCGACTGGTCGGCTGTGACCGTGATCGGGTTCGCCTTCTGGAAAGCTTCCAGGTCCGGATTGACGAAGTGAGTCAATCCCTGGAACAGCGGGAAGTAGGTTATCGCCGCGATCGCACAACCGGCCAGGATGATCTTGAGCCGGCCGATGCGGTCGGACAGCCATCCGAAGAAGATGAAGAATGGCGTGCACGCAATGTGCGGAAACGACTAAACCGGAATTCCCGCTATCTTGAGCTTGAGAAGCGCCGCCAAGAACTGCTTCGGCGATTGGGAACGGCTGCCCCTCTAGAAAACGATCCGAGGCCGCGCCGCACTGCGATGACTTTGCTTAATCGAAAATTCCGAACCGCTCGATTGGGTCAACGGGTGAGCATCCTTGCAGCGGGCGGAATGGGTCGTCAGGTTGCTCGAGGGCCGGAATTTGACGTTTTGACAACCATTGCACCGCGAGTAATCCATACTGTTCAGTTAGTCCGCTTTGGGTCATTAGCGGACATTTTTGGATCTCAATCGCGATGTCGGCCTTACCTCCAAAGCCGACATTCATCGCTGCGAGCGGTATTAAGGGCCAATAGCGGACAATCAGGCAAAGCGAAACGTTCGCAAAGCGCCGATCAAGGTTTTCTGATGGGCCCTACAGGGCTGACGCTAATGGCCGTCGGTATTTTCGAGGTCGAGCACGACGCGCCTCATGCCCGATCCCAAATCCTCCACGCGAAAGCCGAGTTCAGCGCACATTTGCAGCATGGCCATGTTCTCAGCCAACACATCGCCGTACACGCGCCGCAGACCTTTTTCCTTGGCGCAGTCGATGACGCGCTGCATCAATAGCCAACCGAGGCCGTGACCCTTGAGCCGC
>DASXST010000048.1:0-7344 GCA_036505835.1 Pseudolabrys sp.
GCCCATCACCATGGGAAACTGGGCGAGGCCGGACTCATCAAGTTCTTTTCCTGGAAGCGGGGCATCGGTTGCACCGAACGTAACAGTCTTCGCCTTGATTTGCTTGATGCCGCCGCCGGAGCCGATCGACTGATAGTTCAAACCGTTACCGGTGACCTTTTTGTAGGCAGCGGCCCATTTGGCATAAACGGGATACGGAAAGGTGGCGCCGGCACCCGAGATGTCGGCTGCCTTGGCCGGAACAAGCGCGGCGACGGTGATGACGCCGACGGCTGCCAATACGTTCCAGTGTTTCAAGGGTTCTCTCCATGTTTGCGGTCAAAGTTCGGCGCGGGCCGCAAGGCGACCCACGGTCCTGCTTTTTTGCGCCCAACGCCCGGGCGGCTGTTGTTGGTCTAAAAAACGCTCTCCACGACGGCTTCGGATGTTCTCGTTGTGCTTGGATTTCCGAAATCCCGGTCAGCCATAAGCGCCGCATGTCACCGTTCTATAAATGTTTGGTGACAGTCACATGACAACCTAACGATTTGGAATTATTGTGGATTTGCCCGACGCCCCGGCTTCGCCCGTGCGCAAGGGCAAGTGCATGGTAAAAGTGGCTCCCTCGCCCAGCGTGCTCTCGATTGTCAGGCGTCCGGCGTGACGGTTTAGCACATGCTTGGCCAGTGCCAGCCCCAGCCCCGTGCCGCCTTGCGCTCGGCTGTCGGCTACGTCCACGCGATAAAAGCGTTCTGTAAGACGCGGCAAATGTTCCGAGGGAATGCCTGGGCCATAGTCACGAACTGTGATCCGCGCTTCGGAACCGCCTGGCCTTGTCTGCCCGCGGCTCGCGGTGACGTCGACCCGTTTGCCACCTGCACCGTACTTGAGAGCGTTTTCGACCAGATTTTCCAGCGCACGGATCAGCTCGTCACGGTCGCCGAGCACCATCAGTTCATCCGCAGGCACTGCAACGTTGATTTCGACGCCGCGATCGCGCGCGAGCGTTTGCAGACCGTCGACAACCTGCCGCACCATCGGCGCCAGGTCGACTGGCGTATTCGGCTGCAAGTGGGCGTTAAGCTCAATTCGCGAGAGCGATAGCAGATCATCGATCAGACGAGCCATCCGAGTCGCCTGGGCCTGCATGATACCCAGAAATTTAAAGCGCGCCGTGGCATCATCCTTGGCGGTGCCCTGCAATGTTTCAATGAAACCAAGCAAAGCGGCGAGCGGCGTGCGCAGTTCATGGCTCGCATTGGCAATGAAGTCTGCGCGCATTTGTTCGACCCGGCGCAGCGGGGTGAGATCGTTGAACGTCATCAATAGGAGATCGACGAAGCCTTCCCCGCCGCCTGCGACTCGCACGGGGGTGACGAAAGCCTCGAGCCATCGATCGAGCGGCACGCGTTCGAAGAATTCGACGCGCTGCCGTTCTCGGCGCTTCGCTGCCCGGCGCACGGCATCGACAAGTTCAGGCATACGTAAGGCAATCAACGCAAGTTCGCCGCGGCTCAACGCCGGCGCAATCGTTGTTGCCGCCGGGTTGAATGCAATGACGCGGCCCTCACGGTCTAGCACGATGGCCGCAGCAGGCATTCCGCTGATCAGTTGCTCTATCAACAGCGCCTGAGGGGCTGCAAGTGTTTGCTCAATTGCACGCGAGGCAGCGGAGTCGCTAACGACTGCAGAGTGACCGAGCAGCGCGTTCCACGCCCCGCGCAGTCGAGCCGCCAGGCCGTTGGCAGGCTGAAATTCGCGACGGTCGTGATTTATCGCCATGGTCAGTCGGCGTCAGTCTTTTCGGCCTTGATCTCGCTGCGGATCGGCGCTGTCACGGTCTTGATTAACTTCGGTTCGACCGGACGGCCACCGCGCAAATTCAGCCATATCTCTCGCACGCCTAGTATAACCAAAGCGATTGCGAACGGCGCGAGATAATAAAGCAATCGAAACAGGAGCAGACCTGCCAGCACGGATTCCTTGTCAAACTGCCACAGCGCCACGAGCATGGCCGCATCGAAGACGCCAAGGCCTCCCGGCGCGTGACTGGCAAATCCGAGTAGCGTCGCCGATACGAAGACTACCGCAATGGTTACAAAGTCGATATTCGGCTCGCCCGGCAACAGCATGTACATGGCGAGCGAACAGAAGCCGAGATCAAGAATCCCGATGAAGATCTGGAGCAGCGTGGACGGTCCACTTGGCAAGCGAACTTTCCATTCGCCCTGCCCGATCTCGCGTGGCGCACTCCACACCCAGATGACATAACACACCAAGACCGCGAGCATCGCGATGCCGATCAACCGGTTGAGCCACGCCGGGAGCTGGTCGATCGGCACCGCGGCTTCCGGATGATAGGCCACGCCAAGGCCAAGCACGGTGGCATTGCCGAGCCAGAAGGTCAGTCCAGCGATAAAACATATCTTCGCCACTTCGATCGCATCGAGTCCATAACCCGAATAGATCCGGTAACGCACGGCGCCACCAGTGAATACGGTCGCACCGACATTGTGCCCGATCGAATAACTGGTGAAGCCGGTGAGCGCTGCAATACGATAGGGAACTTCGTTGCGGCCAATGGTCCGCAAAGCGAACAGGTCATAGAACGTCAGCGTGAAATAGCCGCAAGCCACGAAAAAAGCGGCCGCCGCTATGTGCTGAGGCTCTGTCGCCTTCAGCGCTGCAATCACTTCATCGACGTCGATGTCGTGCAGCATGTTGTAGAGCACGACAGCCGCCACGCTAATGATGGCCACGCTCAGCAGCACGCCGATCCTATTCCAGCCGATCGTCGTCTGGAAAAAACGCGCCACCGCGCGCAACCAATTAAGCATCATTCCTCCGGTTTGGCGCCCGGCCACGTGGCGTCGAAAGCCGCGCGCCAGGAAAACGCGCCCTGCCCGACCCCTAGCAGAACTAGCCCCGGCGGGCGAGTAGAGCCGCCATTCTGGCAATCTGCTACAATGTCGGAAATAAGGCCCCGACCTTAACGTTTGATAACAGCAGCCGTCAGCGAGATGTCATGAGCGAATCCGACAGCGAGTCCGACAGCAAATCCGACGCCGCCCTGCCCCGCCGGACCGTTCTCAAAAGCGCCGGGCTGGGCGTCGGCGCGGGGATCCTTTCCACTCTGGGCACGGCCGCGCAAGCCGCCGGCGAGCCCGGCACCTGGAGTCAGGATTATTGGGCAAAGAAAGGCGATGTTCCGTTGTACATGTTCAGAAAACGGCTGGGCGCGCCTGCCGTGGGTGAACCGCCACGCCCTGTCCTTTTCCTGGTGCACGGTTCGTCTGTCACGTGGCGCATTTTCGATCTCGATACGGCCGGCCATGGCGAATATTCAATCATGAACGTATTCGCGCGGTGGGGTTTCGATGTCTGGACAATGGACCACGAAAATTACGGCAAGTCGGGCCGCACAAACGGTAATTCCGACATTGCCAGCGGCGCGCAGGACTTGAAGGCCGCAATGCAGGTCGTCATGCGCGAGACCGGGCAACAGAAGGCGCATTTCATGGGAGAGTCCTCCGGCGCGCTGCGGGCCGGATTTTATGCAACGATAGAACCGGAACGCGTCGACCGTCTGGTGCTGGCAGCGTTCACCTATAAAGGCACCGACTCTCCGACCCTCAAGAAAAGGGCGGAGCAAGTGGAATATTTCCGCGCGCACAATTTGCGCAAGCGCGACCGCGCCATGATCGAAAGCATTTTTACGCGAGATAAACCCGGCACAACGGATCCCGGTGTCGGCAAAATCCTGGCCGATGTCGAATTGCAATTCGGCGATCAGATCCCAACAGGTACTTATCTCGACATGACCGCCAACCTTCCGGTTGTCGACCCGAAAAAAGTGCGCGCGCCCGTGCTATTGGTGCGGGGCGAGTACGACGGCATCGCGACGGTGGAAGATCTGTTCGACTTCTACCAGCAGCTACCGCATGGCGACAAACAACTGGTGATCCTGCCGAACACCGCGCATTCGGTCGCGGTCGCCATCAACCGTCACCTGTTTTGGCATGCCGTGCGCAGCTTCCTCGACATGCCGGCGCCAGCGGCGATCTGACTCGACGTATCGGGCGCACGCCTGCCGGGCCTATAGCTTCGCGGTGAAAAACTCGCGCAAGGCGGCGGTGGTTTCGCTCGGCGCTTCGTCGGACAAATAATGGCCGGAAGGCACGGTTTTCGCACTGACGATGTTAGAGGCGTAGGCCTTCCATATTTCGGCTGGCCCGGGCCTGCTGTGTCGGCCGACGCCGCCGGTCGCGCCCCATAGCAAAAGAACGGGACAGTTGATCTTCCGCTCCGCTTCGAAGTCTTTGGCGTCCATCTCGAGATCGATGCCGGCTGCTGCACGATAGTCCTCGCAGATCGCGTGAATGGTCGCGGGATTGCGGAAGCATCGCTTGTATTCCGCCAATGCCTCCGGATCGAAAAAGCTCAACCCCTGTTTGGTTTTTGCAAGTTTCTTTTCGATGAACCACTCGGGATCGGCACCCATCATCCGTTCAGGCAAATCGTATGGCTGGATATTGAAGAACCAATGCCAGGAGAACGTGGCCCATTGCTGGTTGATATGATTGTAGAGATGATGCTGCGGAATAATGTCGAGGATTGCCGCGCGCAGGACCTTTTTCGGATGATCCAGGCACATTCGATGCAGAACGCGGGCGCCACGGTCGTGCCCGGCAGCATAGAACCTTTCGAAGCCGAGCACGGCCATCACCTCGACCTGGTCCTGCGCCATCGCCCGGAATGAATAGCCGGAATGATCTTCACCGCCGGGTGGCTTCTCGGAATCGCCGTACCCGCGCAAATCGGTCGCCACGACGGTGAAATCACGCGCGAGCGTGGGCGCGACCTTGTGCCAGTTCAAATGATTGAATGGGTTGCCGTGCATCAGCAGTACCGGCGGTCCCTGGCCGCCGGTCACGGTAACGATACGGGCGCCGCTGGTCTTGATCTCGGATCGCGTGAAGCCTTCGAGCAGCATGGACGGGGCCCTGTTTGCTGTCGTGAGCCGCCCTTGTGCCGGGCATTCACGTTTCTGGCAGCATAACAAATTCCTGAACGCGGCAAGTGAATGCCTATCGAGCCGAAATGGAAAGCCGACTTCGCTGCCGAAGTCGGGGCTGCCTTCGGGTGCATAGCCTGTTGTCAGTTTCAGACTGTAATGCGGCGAACGCGGACCAAACGGCGTATAGACGACTTTCTTCACGACGTAGCACTCCGACGCAATGACGGTTGTCGGCGCAACGATGCCGACAGCGAAACCGCCGCACCAATGACATGGCCATGGTGGCCGTGCATATGTGCGGAAGCGGAGGTCGGGATCAAAGCGGCAGCGCCGATCGCAATGGTGGCGCCGAGGGTGCGGGCGAGCTTGCGGAACATGCCGGGTTCTCCTGTGGGGGCACGGAATGTGCGTCCTGAACATGGGGAAACGCCGATTCCGGCTGACGCGCGTCGAAAGTCAGCGCTTTTAGTTAACCAATATGCTGATGCTTCAGCCCAAACCCGGTATCACGCCCGACCAGGTGCGCGGCATACTGCGCGCCATAGCGCGCGACCTGGGACCGAAAGGACCCGGTGTCATGCATGGCGCAGGTCTTGCGAACGCCTATGGTGCACTCATGGCTGAAACAGCGCCGCCGCTGGTGCGGGTTCCCGCCCTCTCGAGCCTGCAAGCGCCGGCGCGAGGTGAGTGATTTTCCTTGTCAGCCCGGGCTTGTGCCCGCAATGAGAGAACAAAATAGTTGCGATCGTGATGTATTGCGCCCACCTCTAGCGAAAGGCAGCTTCGAGATACAATGACTGCCCATCCCCCAACAATGCTGCTGCGCGTGACGCGCAACGATGCGGTCGCCGACGGCATCCATCTTCTTGAATTCCGAGAGGCAAACGGAACGCCGTTGCCAGAATTTTCCGCCGGTGCACATATCGGTGTGCGGGTCCCGAACGGTCTCCTGCGCAAATATTCGTTGTGCAACGACCCCGCCGAGCGCGACCGCTACCAGATAGCGGTCAAGCGCGAGGACAATGGGCGCGGGGGTTCACGCAGCTTAATCGATGACGTCAAAGCCGGCGACGAACTGACGGTGACCGCCCCGGTCAACGATTTCGGCCTGCCTCCCCGCGCGCAGGATTTTCTTTTCATTGCTGGTGGCATTGGCATCACGCCGATCATGGCGATGATCAAGCAGGTGGTCGCGGAGGGTAAGCGCTTTCGCCTGTTCTATTGCTCGCGCTCGCCGGAGACGACGGCGTTCCGTGAGGAACTCGGCGCGCCGCAATTCAAGGACACGGTCAGGATCCACTATGACCAGGGCGACCCTTCGCGCTCGCTCGACCTGCGCGCGATCCTCGCCGGGCGCAAAAATCGCGAGCATCTTTACTGCTGCGGTCCACGACCCCTCATGGAGGCAGTGCGCGCGATGACCGATCACTGGTCGCCGACCGCCGTGCATTTCGAGGCGTTCAGTGAAGCTGAGACCCATAAGGCCGGCGACAAGCCGTTCAAGATCAAGCTTGCGCGCTCCGGCGCGGTGCTCGATGTTCCCACCACAAAGACGATTCTCGAGATTCTGCGCGAGCACGGCCTCGAGGTGCCGAGCTCGTGTGAAACAGGCACTTGCGGTACCTGCCGCACCAAAATGCTCGCGGGTGAAGCGGACCACCGTGACCTGGTCCTTGCCGATCATGAACGCAAGGACAACGTCATGATCTGCGTGTCTCGCGCGCGCGGCGAGGAGATCACCATCGACCGCTAGGGTATGATCCATCTCTGTAGGCACCTATCTTGTCATGGCCGGGCTCGTCCCGCCTGCGGACCGAAGCACTCGGACAAGCTGAACCAGGACTTCGGCGGGCGAAGGCCCGGCCATCCACGTGTTTTGATTTGTTACCGTGGCAAGACGTGGATGCCCGGCACCGGGCCGGGCATGATGACGCATTCCTGTTGTGAATCGAGTGCGTTCTACTGCTGGATCACACGCAAATAGGCACGCACCGCGAGCGCGTCGTCGTGACTGAACTTGAAGTCGGGCATGTCGGGGTGGCTCGACGTGATGCCCCGTTCGAGCGCGCGCGGCAACTCATCGAGGTCGACACTACGGCCCAGCGTGCGAAAGGGCGGCGCTCCCCGATGTCGACTCCGGCCCCGGGGGCCCACTGCGTGACAGCTCGCGCAAAATTCCGCGACTAGTCTCTGGCCCTGGCTGACCGGATCCTGTGCCTGCGCTGAGCTGCCGATGGCGAGTAGAGCGATCATCGAGAGCATCGGCGGCGGGATTTTCATCAGGTTATCAAACCAGAGGGAGTAGCGCGCCGGAAGGGATTCGAACCCCTGACCCCCAGATTCGAAGT